>JBGPOZ010000209.1:0-8615 GCA_041488295.1 Allostellaceae bacterium | reverse complement strand
CTCGACGCAGATCGCCGGGCTCCGCCTCGTCACCGCCACGGGCGAGGCGGTCGAGGTGACCCTCGAGAGCGACCCCGAGCTCTTCCGCGCGGCGCAGGTGTCGATGGGTCTGCTCGGCGTCACGACCGAGGCTCACCTCGCGCTCGTCCCGGCCTACCGCCTCCATGAGCGGACCTGGCTCTCGCCGGTCGAGACGTGCCTTGCCGAAATGGATCGCCACATCGTGCGGAACCGGCATTTCGAGTTCTTCTGGCGCCCGCAGCACGGGCTCTGCGACATGAAGACCCTCAATCCGACAGATGCCTTGCCCGATTCGGCGACCGGGATCGTGCGGCCCGAGCGCAGCTATGCCTCGCCCGCCGCCGATGGCAGCGTCGATCTCAGCCTCGTCCACGAGCGCATCGACCACAGCTTCCGCATCTTTCCGAGCGTGCGCAACCGCCGCTTCAACGAGATGGAGTTCGCCGTGCCGGCGGCGAGCGGACCCGATTGCTTCCGCGAGATCTGCGCCTTGATGCAGGGGCGCTACCCCGAGATCGACACTTGGCCGATCGAGTACCGCACGCAGGCCGCCGACGAGATCTTCCTCAGCCCGGCCTATGGCAGAGCGACCGTCGCGCTCTCGATCCATCAGGGCGCCGATCACCCTTACGACCCCTTCTTCCGCGACGCCGAGGCGATCTTCCGCAATCACCGGGGGCGGCCGCATTGGGGCAAGCTGCATTACTTCACGGCGCGCGATCTCGCCGCGGCCTATCCCTGCTGGGAGCGCTTCCTCGCCGTGCGGCAGCGGATGGACCCGAAAGGGCGCTTCCTCAACGATTATCTCAGGCGGCTTTTTCTCGGCTGAGCGGTCAATAGCCGCGCGTCAGCGAGAAATCGACGGCTTCGAGAAGGGCGCGTTTTTCCGGGCCGTCGCGGAAGCCGTCGAGCGCGCGGCGCGCGAGGGCGCCGTAATGCCGCGCCCGCTCCGCCGTGTCGCGCATCGCGCCATGCTTCAGCAAGAGCTGGATCGCATGGTCGAGGTCGCCCTCGCTGTGCTCCAGATTCTCGAGCGTGCGCCGCCAGAACCGCCGCTCCTGCTCGTCGCCGCGGCTGAAGGCGAGGATGATCGGCAGGGTGATCTTGCCCTCGCGGAAATCATCGCCGACGGTCTTGCCGAGCTCGGCCTGCCTTGCCGAATAATCCAGCATGTCGTCGACCAGCTGAAAGGCGATGCCGAGATTGCGGCCATAGGCGTCGAGCGCCGCCTCCTCGGCCTCGGGGCGGCCGGCGACGACGGCGCCGATCCGGCTCGCCGCGGCGAAAAGCTCGGCGGTCTTGGCGCTGATGACGGCGAGATACGCCGCCTCGTCGGTCGCCGTGTCGTTCGAGGTGACGAGCTGCAGAACCTCGCCCTCGGCGATGACGGCCGACGCGTGCGAGAGGATGGCGAGCACCTCGAGCGAGCCGTCCTCGACCATGAGCTGGAAGGCGCGGCTGAAGAGAAAATCGCCGACCAGCACCGAAGGCTTGTTGCCCCAGACGGCGTTGGCGGTGGCAAGGCCGCGCCGCAGATCGCTCGCATCGACGACGTCGTCATGCAGCAAGGTCGCGGTATGGATGAACTCGACGGCGGCCGCCAAGGTCACGTGCCGGTCGCCGCCGCGGTAGCCGCAGAGCCGCGCGCTCGCCAAGGTGAGCATGGGGCGCAGGCGCTTGCCGCCTGCGGCGATGATGTGGCCGGCGAGCTGCGGGATGAGCGCCACCGGGCTCTGCATGCGGTTCAGGATGAGAGCGTTGACGCGATTGAGATCGGCGCGCAAGAGCTCGATGAGGGAATCGAGGCTCGGCGCCGCCTCGTCCCGCGCCACGATCTCCTCGACTCCGGCAACCAGCGCCACTGAAGCCCCCGAATTGCGCGGCGGGCCGATTCCCTCCGCATCACCGCACTTGACAGCGGTCAAGCTGTAGCGAGCATAGAAGAGTAGTCCCTCGGGTCAAGCCCACAGAGGAGGAACCGGCGTGCATGGCGATGGCGTACTCTGCGTGACGGCCGGATGAAGGAACTGCTCCGGACCAACGATGCCGTTCGCCTCTCCTGGCTCCAGGCCGTGCTTGCCGAGGCCGGAATCGAGTGCCTCGTGCTCGACAACCATACCAGCATCATCGAGGGCAGCATCGGCGCCATCCCGCGCCGCCTCATGGTCGCCGACGCGGATCACTTCCGCGCGAGCGCGGCCTTGCGCGCGGCGGAAGGCGAGATCGCATGACCGGGCCGGCGCTTCCGCGAGAGGCGGCGCCGGTGACCGAGGACAGCCTGCTCGGCGGCCGGGTGAAGCTGCGCCAGCCGGCGAGCGGCTATCGCGCCGCGATCGATCCCATTTTCCTCGCCGCCGCAATTCCGGCGGGCGCGCAGGACTACGTCCTCGACATGGGATGCGGCGTCGGCGCCGCGGCGCTCTGCCTTGCCGCGCGCGTTCCCTTCTGCCGCATCGCCGGCTTCGAGCTGCAGCGCGATCTCGTCCGCCTCGCCAGCCTGAACATCGAGCTGAACGGCTTGGCGGGGCGCGTCACGGCGATGCATGGGGATCTTCTCAACCTGCCGCCGCGTCTGGCGCCCGGTTCCTTCGACCACGTCATGGCGAACCCGCCCTTCCTCGAGGCCGCGGCGACGACCGCGCCCGCCGATCCCGGCACCGCTGCGGCGCGGATCGAGGGCGACGCCGATCTGGCATCCTGGGTTCGCGTCGCGCTCCTCATGGTGCGCTCGCGCGGCAGCCTCACCTTCATCCACCGCGCCGATCGCCTCGAAACCCTATTGGCCCTCATCGCCGGAAAGGCCGGCGAGATCGTGGTATTTCCGCTGTGGCCCGGCGAAGGCAAGCCGGCAAAGCGCGTCATCATCCGCGCCCGCAAGCAGATCGCGACCCCGACCCGCCTCGCCCCGGGCCTCATGCTGCACCAGCCCGACGGACGCTTCACCGCGGCGGCCGAGGCGATCTTGCGCGAGGCCGTGGCGCTCGAGATCTAGAGTCGATTTCATTGAGGCGGAATAGGCGACGGCCTGTGAGCCACAATGCCAGTGTGACCCACCGGATCGAGGAGCCCTGATGTTCGACATCGGAACTGTTCGGACAGCGCCCGGCGAGCGTAAGAGCGGCCGACTTGTGGTCGGACACTATCCCGACGGGCCCGTCGACGCGCCGATCATCGTCGTGCACGGGCGCGGCGATGGGCCGGTCCTGTGGCTCCAGGCCTGCGTCCATGGAGGCGAGACCGGCGGGACGGCGGGGGCCCTGCGGTTCGCCAACACACTCGATCCCGCGACGCTGCGCGGCACCGTGATCGCGGTGCTGGCCGCCAACCCCACCGCCTCGCGGCGGCGCGCCCGGGTATCCGAGGTCGATGGCGGCAACCTCAACCGCCTGTTTCCGGGGCAGGCGGCCGGGTTGCACTCGCTGCAGACCGCCGATGCGCTGTTCTCCACGTTCATGGCCAAGGCCGACGTGCTCGTCGACCTGCATTCCGGGGGTGAGACCCATGTCGTCCCGCTTTACGCGCTGAATTGGGACGATGGCTCCGAGGCGTCGCGCGCATCGGCGGAGCTGGTGGAAGCGCTCGGCATTCGCGACATCTGGCGGACGTCGGAAACCTGGCTGTCCGGCACGATGTTCGCCGCCGCCAACCGTGCCGGCAAAGCCGGCATTCTGGTGGAATGCGGTGGCGGCGGACCGGTCAGCCAACCGGAGGTCGACGCGTTCGCACTGGCATTGCAGCAGGCCGCCCTGCATCTCGGGATGATCGTCGCGCCGCATCGGGACCTGCCGACACGGCCGGCTGTCGGCCCACACCGCTTCCATCGCGACTGCACATTCGTCTATACAAGGTTTGGCGGGTTGTTCGTGCCCGCCGTCGAGGCCGGCCAGATCGTCCCCGTGGGCACTCGGCTGGGCCATCTGCTCGGCTTGGACGGCACCATTGTCGAGACGTTCGATGCGCCGGTCGGCCCGTCCTTCATCGCGGCGCTGCCGCGTTCGTACTGTCCGCTGCATTCGGGCGTGTTGATCGCCGAATGCGTGACCCCCCATGCCTAGGCCGAGGGAGACGACATGTCCTGGCATCATTTTTCCCGCTCGCTGCTCGCGGCCCTGTTCGGCGCGGTACTGGCCGCCTTGCCGGCGCAAGCCGGTGTGCTGCGCTGGGCCAACGACGGCGACGCGACGATGCTCGATCCCTACAGCCGCAGCGACACCTTCCTGCTCGCTTTCCTTGGCAACATGTACGAGCCGCTGGTCGGCCGGGATCGCGATCTCAAGCTGATTCCGATGCTGGCGACCGAATGGTCGCAGCCGTCGCCCACGGTCTGGCGGTTCAAGCTGCGCGCCGGCGTGACCTTCCACGACGGCTCGCCGTTCAGCGCCGACGACGTGGCGTTCTCCTATCGGCGCGTGCTGTCCCCCACCTCCAACCTTTCGGGCAACTTCGCCTCGGTGGTCGATGCCCGGGTAATCGACCCGCTGACCATCGAGTTCGTCACCCGCGTCCCCAACCCGATCTTTCCTGACACGATCACGGGATGGATGGTGATGTCGCGGTCGTGGTCCGAGCGGAACAATGCGCAGGTCCCGGCCGACCTTGCCCACGGCCAGGAGAATTTCGCGAACCGGCACGAGAACGGGACCGGGCCGTTCGTCCTCTCCTTGCGCGAGCCCGACGTCAAGACCGTTATGACCGCCAATCCGACCTGGTGGGGCAGGCCCGAGCACAATCTCGACGGCGCCGAGTTCTATGTCATCAAGGATCCGGCGACGCGCGTCGCGGCCCTCCTGTCCGGCCAGATCGACCTGATCGTCAGCACTCCGCCCCAGTCGTTCGAGCGCATCCGGCAGACCGCCGGCTACAGGCTGCTGCAGACACCGGAGCTGCGCACCGTCTTTCTCGGCATGGATGTCGGCCGCAGCGAGCTGCTGGAAAGCAACGTGAAAGGCCGCAACCCGTTCCAGGACATCCGCGTCCGTCATGCGCTCACCCAGGCAATCGATGAAGACGCGATTGTCTCCCACATTATGCGCGGCTTCGCGGTATCGAACGCCCTGGTCGTGGGGCCCGGCGTGAGCGGCTTCGACCCCGCGCTGAACAAGCGGCTGCCCTATGACCCGACGGCGGCGGCACGGCTGCTCGCCGAGGCGGGCTATCCGGACGGCTTCGAGGTCGGCTTCGACTGCCCTAACGACCGCTATGTGAACGACGAGCAGATCTGCGAGGCCGTGGTCATCATGCTGGCACGCATCGGCGTTAAGGCGAGGCTGCTGGCCCAGACCCGTGCGAAGTTCTTCGGCAAGGTCGGCGAGCCCGCCTTCAACACGAGCCTCTACCTGTACAGCTGGAGCCCGCCGACCTACGACGCGCACAACACGTTGCTGAACATCCTCGCCACCCGCGACCGCCAGACCGGCGCCGGGGTGTTCAACAATGGCGGCTATTCCAACCCGGCCCTGGACGACCTGATCGCCAAGATTCAGGTCGAAACCGACGCGCCAGCGCGCCAGCGCCTGCTTGCCCAAGCCCTCACCATCGTGCGCGACGACGTTCCGGTCATCCCGCTGCACCAACAGACGGTTGTCTGGGCGGCTCGCGACGGGGTGTCCGTCGCGCAGGGCGGCGACAACTGGTTCCAGCTGCGCTACGCGCAACTCAAATAACGCCTGTCCGGAGAAGATCGCAGCCTCGAGCGGATGGTGGGCCGGCTCGCTCTCGAGATCGAGTTTCTACGCCTGACCGGGGCCCGGCGCTCGGGTCGCGGTCAGACGACGATGATTTCCGGCGGCGCCGGCTCGGCATAGAGCGAGGCCACCAGCGCCGCCCGCCGTTCCAGCACCGCGCGCTGGTTGATGTAGCCCTTGTCGGTGATCTCGTTGGCGTCGATCGACGGCGGCTCGGCCATGAGGATCGCGCGGGCGATGCGCGTCGAGCTGCCTTCAGCCGCCGCGTTGTGGCGCCGCAACCTGGCGGCGAGCGTGTCACGGACCGCCGGCGCAGCGAGAATTTCCGCGGTCGCGTCCGCGGCGATCTCCGGGCAGAGCGCGCGGCAGGCACCAAGGTTCGAAAAGACGAGGAGGCCGATAGTGTCACGATCGTGTCCGGCGACGACGGCGTCGGCGACGAGCGGGGCGCAAGCGGCGATGGCGGCGACGCGCAGCGCCCCGACATTGACCCAGACGCCGGAGGTCAGCTTGAAATTCTCGGCGAGGCGCCCGTCGAAGACGATGCCGCGCGCCGGCTCCGCGGGATCCTCGAACCGTCCGGCATCGCCCGTGAGGTAGAAGCCTTCCTCATCGAAGGCGGCCTCGGTGAGGTCGGCGCGCTGCCAGTAGCCCGGCGTCACATGCGGGCCGCGCACGCACAGCTCGAGCTTGCCCGCGCGCGGCCTCAGTTTCAGCTCGGCGCCGGGCGGCGGCAGGCCGATATTGCCGGCGCCGGCGACCTTGAAATGAACCGCCGTCGCCATCGGCGCCGTCTCCGTCGTGCCCCAGGCGGAGACGATCGGCACCGCCTCGCCGCGCGCCTTGACGCTCGCCCGCTCGAGCCGCGCCCAGATCGTCGGCGGCAGCGATGCCGCGGCATAGAAAATAAAATCGAGATCGCGGAAGAAGCTGGCCGCCAGTTCTTCGTCACGCTCGAGGTGGTCGACCAGCATGGCAAAACCGAGCGGCACGTTGAAATAGAGCGTCGGCGACACCTCGCGCAACGTCGCAAGCGAGCGCTCGATGAGGCCGGGCGCGGGCTTCCCTTCGTCGATATAGAGCGTGCCGCCATGGCGCAGCACGAGGTTGAAGTTGTGGTTGGCGCCGAAGGTGTGGTTCCACGGCAGCCAATCGACGATGACCGGCGGGCGCGCCGCAAGGAACGGCCAGAGCTGCGCGATCATCTGCTGGTTCGAGCACAGCATGCGCTGCGTGTTGACGACGCCCTTCGGCACGCCGGTCGAGCCCGAGGTGAAGAGGATCTTCGCCACCGTGTCGGGCCCGGTCGCGGCAAAGGCGGCATCGCACGCCGCGCTCGGCGTCGTCGCCAGCAGCGCATCGAAGAGGGTCGCCGGGCGGCCTTGTGGCGGGGTGACGGTGACGACGAGCTCGGCGCCCCTGAGATCGAGCGCGTTCAATGCCGCGGCGAAAGCGCCGCCGTCGCGCGCATAGACGAGGCCGGGCTGCACTTGCGCGACGATCTGGCGAAGCTTGGCGAAATCCTTGGAGAGGCGCGAATACGCGACCGACACCGGCACGACCGGCACGCCGACATGCATGGCGCCGAGCGTCAGCAACGCATGATCAACGCCGTTCTCGGAGAGAATGGCGACGGGCCGCTCGGCCGAGAGCCCGCGCGCCAGGAGCGCGCTGCCGATTGCGCGCGCCGCATGCCAGGCTTCGCCGTAGGAGACGCGCCGCCAGCCGCCGGCCGTGTCGCGCTCGGCGAGGAAGACGCGGTCGGGCGTGGTCCCAGCCCACGCTTCGAGCGCCTCGCCGAGGCAGCGCGGATAGGGCAGCAACGCCTGCCGCGATTTCAGGATGAGGCTGCCGTCGGCGCGGCGCTCGAGGGCGATATCGGGTTCGGCGAAGAACGGGTCGCTCATGGTCTACGCGTCGCTGCGGAGCCGCCGTGCGTCCTTCGACTTGCGGCTTGCCGGCGCGCTCTCTATGGCCCCACTTCTCTTGCAGCTTTGCCGCAAGGTCTATCCGCGACGCCTCTAAGCCCGATGGTGGTCCGCCAGCACGCGCGCGATGATTGCGGTGACGCGCTTGCCGGTCGGGATGTGCAGGAATTCGTTGGGTCCGTGGGCGTTGGAGTGCGGGCCGAGGACGCCGGTGACGACGAATTGCGCGCGCGGAAACTTCTCGCCCAGCATCGCCATGAAGGGAATGCTGCCGCCCTCGCCCATATAGGCGGGCGGCCTGCCGAAGGCGGCCTCCGAGGCGCGCGCCAGGGAGCGCTCGAGCCAGGGCGCGAGCGCCGGCGCGTTCCACCCGGTGGCGCCGTCCCGTGCCTCGAACCGCACCTCGGCGCCGTAGGGCGCATTCGCGGTGAGCAGATTCTGCACGATCTCGCCCGCCCGCTCGCCGTCGAGCGTCGGCGGCAGGCGGAGGCTGAGCTTGGCGCTGGTGAAGGGCAGGAGCACGTTGCCGGCGTCGCCCGGCTGCGGCAGCCCCTCGATCCCGGTGACCGCGAGCTGCGGGCGCCAGGTGCGGTTGAGGACGAGCTCGACGAGATCGTCGCTGACCGCCTGTGTCTTGCCGGCGAAGGGGAATTTGGCGTGGATCTCCTTGCCTAACGCCGCCGCCGCCAAACGCGCCTGGGCGATCCGCTCGGGCGGCACCTGGACGTGCAGCTCGGGCAGGCGGATCTCGCCCGTCGCCTCGTCCTCGAGGCGCGAGACCAGTTGCCGCAGGATGCGGAAGCTCGACGGCACGACGCCCGAGGCATCGCCCGAATGGACGCCCTCGTCGAGAACGCGCACGGTCAAGGTTCCGGCGAACATGCCGCGCAGCGAGGTCGTGAGCCAAAGCTGGTCGTAATTGCCGCAGCCCGAATCGAGGCAGATGACGAGCGACGGGCTGCCGAGGCGCCCCGCCAGATGG
>JBGPOZ010000208.1:0-8829 GCA_041488295.1 Allostellaceae bacterium | reverse complement strand
TGGTGGAATTGCGGCCCGAGCGCGTTGACGATGACCGTGTCCTTGCGCCCCAGCGCGGCTAGAACGGCCGCTCGGTCAACGAAGAAGCCCGGGCGCGGCACGGCAGCAAAGCGTGCCGGCGCATAACCGCGCCCTGGGCCCCTCTCGGTCGGCCGTCCTTCGGCGCACCACTTGTCGAAGCCGCCGTCGAGCACCGCCGCTCCCTCGAAACCGAGCGATCTGAGCATCCACCAGAAACGCGTCGCCCACATCATCGTGCCCACGCTGTAGAGCACGACGCGGGTGCCGGGCCCAAGGCCGTGACGTCCGAACGCCGCCTCGAGCTGCGCCAGCGGGGGCATCATGAAGCGCAGGCGTGTCGCCTGGTCCGAGAACTCGCCCTGAAGATCGAGAAAATCGGCACCGGGGATATGGGCCGCTTCGAAGCTCTCGCGGCCGGGCCGGACGATGTAAGGTGCGTCGCTGCCCGCCGGCGCGGGGTCGAGATAGGTCGTGCAATCGTAGAGGCGAAGCGCGGGCTCGCCGAGCGCCGCCTCGAGCTGTGCCGTGGCGATGAGAGATCGCGGTTCACGCATTCTCGTTCGTCCTCCTAATTGTTCGAGCGGATCGTCGCGGCGTCGCTCCGCGTCGCCGCGAGCTTCTCCTCGTCGAGCATGATGCCGAGGCCGGGCGCCGGCCCAAGCACGATGTCGCCTTGCGCGTCGATCTCGACCGGCGCCGTCAGCATGAAGTCGCGCCGCTCGACGCTCCATTCCGGCGGGTCCCAAGGGAATTCGAGGAACGCCGCGTCGGCGGCGCCGGCGGTCAGATGCGCATTGGCGAGAAGACCGATGCCGTTGCCCCAAGTGTGCGGCGTGAACATGACGTTGGCGGCGCTCGCCATCGCGGCGACGCGGCGCAGGCCGGTCATGCCGCCGACGCAGGCAGCGTCGGGCTGCAGCACGTCGAGGCAACCATCGGCAAGGAGATCGCGGAACTCGTGCATCTCGCGGTTCATCTCGCCGCCGGCGATGCGAATGCGTGTGGCTTCGCGCAAACGCCGCATGCCTTCGCGGTCGGCGCGGTGCAGCGGCTCCTCCATCCAATAGACGCCGAGCGCCTCGAGCTCGCGGGCGATGTCGAGCGCGTCCTTGAAGCGCCACGGCGCCATCGTATCCCACGGAAAGCGCCAACCCTGGTTGCAATCGACCATCAGTTGGAGCCGATCGCCGACCGCCTTCCGGACGGCGGCAAGCGCGGCGAGATCGGCGCGGATGTCGCCCCGGCGGAAGCGGATCTTGAGCGCCCTGAAGCCGCGCTCGACGACGCGCGCCGAGAGCGCCGCCATGGCGCCGCCATCGCGCAAGGTTCCCGACGAGGCATAGGCCGGAACGCGGTCGGAAAGCCCGCCCGACAGCTTCCAGCAAGGTTGTCGCGCGATCTTGCCGGCAAGGTCCCAGAGCGCGAGGTCGAGCGGCCAGGCGCGGCCGTAATGGAACGAGATATGCTCGATGACGCGGTTGTGCCGCTCGAGGCGCAACGGGTCCTCGCCGATGAAGAGATGCTCGTGGCCGGCAAAGCCCATCATGTAATCGCCGGAGCCGATCCCCATGCGACCGTCGCGATCGAAGACGCGGACGATCGTCGCATCGAAGGTCGTGCGCGGCTTGGACGACCAGCTCGGATGAAAGGGCGGGTCGAGCGGAAGCTGATGCTGGGAAATCTCGATCCGCGCGATCGTCATCGGGGTTCTCCTCGAGCCGACGCGCGGCCCTGCCCTGCCGCGCGATCTTAAAGGTTCCGTCGATCATCGTCACAATCCGAATGGCACGGCGGGGAGAAGGCACGCTTCAGCGCAGAGGGCGCGGAGGTTGCGCAGAGGACGCGGAGGACCGGCATTGCCTGCGCCCACCGCGCATCCTCCGCGACCACTGCGCTAAAGAGTTTTGTTTTTGCTCGCATGTGGTGGTCTCTCCCGGGCAATCCTGCTTAGAGTGAGGGGCACGCCTTGACCGCCTCATCCCAGGGACCCACATCTTGCCGATCTCCACCCTCGTCGATCGCCTCGTCGCGATCCGCACCGCCTCCTCGCCGACCTTCGCCAAGGATGGTACGCGCCTCTTCCACCTCGCCGACGACAGCGGGATCATGCAGATCTGGTCCTGCGATCTTGCCGGCGGCGCGCGGCGCCAATTGACGTTCCATGACGAACCGGTCGGCTTCTTCTCGCGCTCGCCGAGAGACGACACCATCGTCTACGGCACCGATCGCGGCGGCGACGAGCGGCAGCAGCTCCATCTGCTGCACGCGGATGGCGGGGCGGGGCGGCCGCTGACGCGGCGGCCGGAGGCGATTCACTCCTGGGGCGGTTTCTCGCGCGACGGGACGCGCATCGCCTATACGTCAAACGCGCGTAACGGCGTCGATTTCGACCTCTACGTGATGGATCTCGCAAGCGGTGCCGAGCACTGCCTCCTCGAATTGGCGGGGCTGCATGCGGTCTCGGGCTGGAGTCCGGACGGCGCGACGATTGCCGTGATCGAGGAGCGCAGCCATTTCGATCTCGATGTGCGCCTCGTCGATGCCGCGACCGGAACGGCGCGGCTTCTTCCGCGTCCGCACGGCATGGCACGATACGCGACGTTGCGCTGGCGCAAAGACGGCAGCGGCTTCTATTGCTTGACCGAGCTCGGCGGCGAGCATCTCGGCATCGCCTCCTGCGATCTCGCCGACGGGTCCTTTCGCGGGGTTCTCATGCTCTCCGACGCCGAGATCGACGCCCTCTCTCTGTCGCCCGACGGCACGACGTTCGCCGCCACGGTAAACCGGCAAGGCTGGTCCGAACTGGTGCTCGTCGCCAGTGAGACCGGCACGGCGCGCGCGGTCGCAGGGCTGCCTCCCGGCGTCGTCGGCGATTTCGCCTGGTCGCCCGATGGCGCACGCCTCGCCTTTGCGCTGACCGCGCCGACCCTGCCGCGCGCCCTATGGATGCTCGATCTCGCGACGGGCGTGCCGCGCCAAATCCTCGGGCATGACGGGGCGGCGTCGGCGCGCTTCGTCGATTGGCGCCTCGACGCGTTTGCGACCTTCGACGGGCGGCAGATTCCGACCTGGCACGCCGTGCCGGATGAGCCGGCCTCCGAAGGTGGCCGCAAGGCAGTAATTTGGGTGCATGGCGGACCGGAGAACCAGACCCGGCCCGTTTTCCGCTCCGACATCCAGGCCCTCCTCGCCCGCGGCTACGAGGTCATGCTGCCGAATGTGCGCGGCTCGACCGGCTATGGGCGGAGCTATGCCGCGCTGGACGATGGCCGTCTGCGGCTCGACGCGGTCGAGGATTTGCGCGAGGCGCGGCTTTGGTTCGGGCGTCGGCCCGGTATCGATGAGAGCGCCATCGCCGTCATGGGCCAGAGCTATGGCGGCTTCATGGTGCTCGCCACGATCGCCCGCCATCCCGAGCTGTGGAAAGCCGCAATCAAGCATTACGGCTTCGCCAGCTTCCTCACCGAGCTGCGCGACACCGGACCCTGGCGCCGGCGCCACCGCGCCGCGGAATATGGCGATCCCGAGCGCGACCGCGACTTCCTCCACGAGGCCTCGCCCTTGACGCACGCGCACCGGATCACGGCGCCGCTCTTCGTCAGCCACGGCTTGCGCGACCCGCGCGTGCCGCCGAGCGAGACCGCGGCGCTGGTCGCGGCTCTGCGCGCCCGCGGCCAGCCCGTCGAGCAAATCATCATCCCGCATGCGGGCCACGGCTATGTGAACCCCGATCATCGCCGCGCCGTCTGGGGCGGCATGCTGGATTTCCTCGACCGCCACCTCTGACGGCGGCTTACGCCTCGGGTGCTTCGACCGTGAGATGGGTCAGCGCGAAGCCGTGCCGTTCGGCAAGGATCTCGCCGACGCGCCGGCGGTGGCAGATGTGCCAGTCCGCCTCGTAGCAGAGAAGGCAAGTCGGCGCCGCGCCGGCGATCTCGGCAAGGCGCTGCAGATCGAGCTCGGCCTCGGCGCTCGCGAGCCTCTCCTCGACGATGCGCCAGAAACGGTCCCAGTCGCGGCGGCGATTGGCTTCGCGCCCTTCGGGCGGCGTGCCGAGGGCGCGCAGATGCACATAGCGCATGCCGGCCGCCTCGACCGCCGCCTGAAGCTGGCGCTTGGAAAAGCCGGCACGGCGCGACAAGGGCAGATCGCGCAGATCGGCGACGGTCGCGACGCCCCTGGCCTTGAGCGTCGCGAGGAAGTCGGCTGGCGCCGCCTTCTCGTAGCCGATCGAGAAGAGCTCTTTCACTTGACCGAGGAGAACGCGGTCGGCTGCAGGAAGGAATTGCTGACCTGCGCCACGATCGCGCCGTCGCGCTCGGTCTCGTTGCGCTTGGCGATCCATTCCGGGTCAGTCTGGAACGCCGTCCATTTCTTCTCGCGCTCGGCCATCGACTCCCATTGGATGAGGTATGTGAGGTCCAGGTTCGACTCGCCGACGAGCGTCGTCCAGAACCCGGCCTGGCGGATGCCGTGCTTCTCCCAGATGCCGAGGGTGATCGTCTCGAATCGCTTCAGGAGGGCGGGAAGGCGGCCCGTCACGCAACGATAGACGCGCATCTCATAGATCATGGTCGTTCCTTCTTCGAAGAGCCCACGTGACGGTGGGTAGCGCAAATCCCGGCCGCCGGTCGAGTCACTTCGTAGGGATCGGCTCCGCCTCAGGATTGTCGGCGTGCGGCATCGGTGCGAAGCTGGCGGCATGATCACGCCGGGACCGCGCAATCTCATCACCGACGTCGCCGGGATTCGCGTCGGCAGCGCCGCCGATGAGAGTGTCTGGACCGGCGTTACGGTGGTGCTGCCGGAAGCGCCGGCGGTGGCGGCCGTCGATGTCCGCGGCGGCGCGCCGGGGACGCGCGAGACGGACGCGCTCGACCCGACCTGCCTCGTCGATCGCGTCCATGCGGTGGTGCTGAGCGGCGGCTCCGCCTTCGGCCTCGATGCCGCGGGCGCGGTCGCGGCGGCGCTCGGCGCGCGCGGCGTCGGTTTCGAGATCGGCTCCGCCATGGGCGTCGTCGCCGTTCCCGTGGTCCCCTCGGCGATCCTCTTCGACCTCCTCAATGGCGGCGACAAATCCTGGGGCGAGGAGCCGCCTTACCGAACGCTCGCGCGCGCGGCGCTCGCCGTGGCCGACGGTGCGGACGGCACGGGCAGCTTCGCGCTCGGCAATGTCGGGGCGGGATTCGGGGCGAAGGCGGGGTCGCTCAAGGGTGGACTCGGCAGCGCATCGACGGTCGGGGCCGACGGCTTGCAATTGGGCGCGCTCGTCGCGGTCAACTCCGGGGGAAGCGTGGCGATGCCGGGCTCCGGCCGGTTTTGGGCCTGGCCGTTCGAGCAGAACGGCGAATTCGGCGGTCGCCCTCCTCCCTCAGCCGGCGTCCCGCTCGATCCCGACCTTCCGGCGACGCCGCTCGGGCAGGCCGGCGCCAATACGACGATCGCCGTTCTCGCCACCAATGCCGCGCTCGACAAGGCGGAGGCGCGGCGCATCGCCATCATGGCGCAGGACGGCTTCGCGCGGGCGATCCGTCCCGCCCACGCGCCCTTCGACGGCGACACGATCTTCGTGCTGGCGACCGGCCGGCACGTTCTTCCCGAGCCGCGGGTCTACGCTCTCGCGCGGCTCGGGACGCTCGCCGCCGATTGCGTCGCAAGGGCGATCGCGCGCGGCGTCTTCGCGGCCGAACGCCTCGGCGTCTGGCCGTCCTGGCGCGAGATTTACGGCGGCTGATTGCGGCGCGCGGCGCCCGCCTCTATCCTTGGAGCCGCCATCGCTGCAGGGGATTGCCGGGAATGTCGCGACTTCTCACTTGGCTTGCCGTCTTTGCCGTCGCCCTCGCGCCGGCGCTCTCGGCTGCGGCGGCGCAAAAGGACCGCATCGTGCTCGGCATGGTGTTGGAGCCGCCGCATCTCGACCCGACGCAAAGCCCGGCGGCGGCGATCAAGGAGATCCTTTACGCCAACGTCATGGAGGGGCTGACGCGGCTTGACGAGAAGGGGGCGATCCAGCCGCTGCTCGCGACCGGCTGGACGGTCGCGCCCGACGGCCTCGCCTACACCTTCACCTTGAAGCCCGGTGTCACCTTCCAGGACGGCACGCCCTTCACCGCGGAAGACGTCAAGTTCAACCTCGAGCGCGGCGCCGCGCCGGGTTCGGTCAATGTCTTGAAGCGCGCGCTCTTCTCCAACATCACCGCGATCGAGACACAAGATCCGCTGACCGTGACGGTGCATCTCGCAAAGCTCGATTACCTCCTGCCCTGGCAGCTGGCGCAAGGCGAGGCGGTGCTCTTCTCGGCGAAGACCGCGGGTGACGCGAAGACCAACCCGATCGGCACGGGACCCTTCAAATTCGTGCGCTGGAGCAAGGGCGACCGCCTCGAGCTGGCGCGCGTCAAGGAGTATCGCGAGCCCGACACGACGGGGATCGAGACCGCCATCTTTCGCTTCGTCAACGACCCGGCGGCGATCGTCGCATCCCTTCTCGCGGGCGATGTCGACGCCTTTCCGAACGGCGTTCCGCCGGAGAATCTGCCGCAATTCAAGGCGGATCCGCGCTTTACCGTGAAGGTCGGCGTGACGGAAGGGAAGACGATCCTTGCCATCAACAACGGCAAGAAGCCGTTCGACGATGTTCGCGTGCGCCGCGCCATCGCGCGGGCGATCGATCGCAAGGCGGTGATCGAGGGCGCGGAATTCGGCAATGGCGCGCCGCTCGGCAGCCATTTCTCGACCGTGGATCCGGCCTATGTCGATCTCACCGCCGTCAATCCTTACGATCCGGCGAAGGCAAAGACCCTGCTCGTCGAGGCCGGCGCCGCGAAGCTCAGCCTCACCCTGAAGCTCCCGCCGCCGGCTTATGCGCGGCGCAGCGGCGAGATCATCGCGCAGGAGCTCGAGGCCATCGGCATCAAGGTCGCGATCGAGCCGGTGCAGTTCCCGCAATGGCTCAGCAACGTCTTCACCAACAAGGACTACGACCTCACCATCATCAGCCACACCGAGCCGCTCGACATCGACATCTATTCGCGGCCCGAATACTATTTCAACTATCAGAACCCGCACTTCAACGAGATCATCGACAAGATTCCGACGGTGCCCGATGCAGCGGCGCGCAACGAGCTCTACAAGGAGGCGCAGCGCATTCTCGCCGAGGATTGCGTCAACGCCTTCCTCTTCCAACTGCCGAAGCTCGGCGTCTGGAACAAGGACATCGTCGGCCTGTGGACGAACGAACCGGTCCAGGCGAACGACCTGACGAAGGTGCGCTGGGCGAAATAGTTCAATCGTCTCGGCGATCGCGAAGCGACAGGAAGATTAACCACGAAGTCACAAAGACACAAAGGCAGCGCTGCGTGCTCGGTCTCTTGGTGTCCTTTGTGTCTTTGTGGTTCAAAAAACTTATTCGGCTTCGCCGACGTTACCGCCGGCCGGCGATCGGCGGGATGAAACAATCCGACCGATCAGCCGATCGAGACTCCGCGACGGCTTGATGTGACCGGCGATCGAAGGGCGTGCGGGGCATGGATCGCCGAGATTTGGTGTTTCTATCTCGGCGAAGACGGCCGTGAGTAAGACGGTGTCCCACGCGGGCATCGCGCCCGACGTGCCGCAGATAGCTCGCCTCTGGAGGCCGTTTTAGGGTTTTCCTAAGAAGCCAGATCGCAACGTGTCAGCAAATAGACCAACGGAATCAAGGCAAACGAGAGACAAAACAGTTCGCCGGGAAGTAGAAAAACTTGCCCAGCAGTTGTCATGGGCCTCTCCTTTATTTGCTTTATTCATTCGTTCAGGTGCCGGCGCATTTGTAAGATTGCTGGCAAACCCAAGTCTATCCCATGCGATTAGAGGGGAATTGATTTGGAACAATGGTGCAATGCGACGGTACGACTATTGCGCCGCTCACTTTCGGTCTTCCCCGATTAGCGGACATTCTCAAAAGTCGGTATGTGTCAAAGGTGCCAATAGGCTACAGTGCTCCGCGATAACATGGGAGGTAACTATGGCTGAGCGCATTCCAGCAAACTTCCGACGCGTCATCACCGCCGCGGCGGGGGGAAACGTTATCGAATGGTATGATTTCTATATTTTCGGGAGCTTGGCCACAATCTTGTCGGTCAAATTCTTCGAAAAGAGCAACCCCATCGCCGCCCTGCTCAGCACGATAGCGCTGTTCACCGCCGGGTTCCTGGTCCGGCCATTGGGGGCATTTGTGTTCGGCTGGTTGGGAGACGTGGTCGGCCGCAAGTATACCTTCATCTTGACGCTCGTCGGCATGGCACTCGGCACCGGGGCGATCGGGTTGATTCCGACCTACGATCAGATCGGCTTGAGCGCCGCGATCATCCTGTTCTGTTTGCGGATGCTCCAGGGTCTTTGCCTGGGCGGCTCATACGGCGGCGCCATCACCTATGTCGCCGAGCACGTGCCGGAAGACCGCCGCGGCTACTATACCGGCTGGTTGCAGACCTCGCCGACCCTTGGAATCGTGGTGTCGCTCATCGTGATCATCGCGACCCGCGGCTACTTCGGCGAAGCCGTGTTCAACGACTGGGCATGGCGGATCCCGTTCCTGTTCTCCTTCCTGCTGGTGTTCGTCACCATGTACATGCGGGCCAATTTCGAGGAGTCGCCGGTCTACGCGGAGATCAAGGCCAAGGGGCACACCAGCAAGAATCCATGGCGCGAGGCTTTCCTCAATCCCCAAAATCTCAAATACGTGGTGATCGCCACCATCGTGGTATTGGGCGAGGGCGTGGTCTGGTACTCAAGCCAGTTCTGGGCGCTGTTCTACCTGCAGACGGT
>JBGPOZ010000207.1:0-8844 GCA_041488295.1 Allostellaceae bacterium | reverse complement strand
GGATGGCGGCACGCATGCGGATCAGCAGCGCCGCCGCGAAGAAGGCGGTGAAGCCCAGCGCCATGAGGAGAAGCGGCACCAGCATCGCCGCATCGATCGTCGGTCCGCCGAGCCGGAAGACGCTGGCCGGCTGATGCAAGGTGTTCCACCAATCGACGGAGAATTTGATGATCGGCAGGTCGACGATTCCGACCAGCGCCAGGATGGCGCCCGCCTTGTGGCCGCGCTCTTTCTCGTCGAAGGCGTTCACCAGCGCGATGTAGCCGAGATAGAGGAAGAAGAGGACGAGCATCGAGGTGAGCCGCGCATCCCACACCCACCACGCGCCCCACATCGGCTTGCCCCAGAGCGAGCCGGAGACGAGGCAGATGAGGGTGAAGCCGGCGCCGAGC
Source organism: Allostellaceae bacterium (assembly GCA_041488295.1). Classification (GTDB taxonomy): domain Bacteria; phylum Pseudomonadota; class Alphaproteobacteria; order ATCC43930; family CGMCC-115725; genus URHD0088. The sequence goes on along the minus strand of JBGPOZ010000207.1, from coordinate 8,452 downwards.
GGCGCCGTCTCCTCGGCGGCGATGTCGGCGAGCGGATGGCGCCAGATGAGCGCCACCGCGCTGGCGAGCGCGAGCACGACATAGGCGGCGCTCGCCATCCACGCCGCCGGAACGTGAACGTACATGATCCGCACGCTCTCGCCCTGCTGATAGTCGGGCGGGGCGATGAAGGCGAGGGCCAAGCCGGCGCCGAGCAGCAACGCCGCCGCGGCCGCGGTCCAGGGGAGGATCGCCGCGCTCAAGCGCATGAAGCGGGTCGGATTGGCGAAGCGGTGCATCATCCCGTATTCCCCCGCAAACAACCGTGAAAGCGCGCTCCGACACTCACGCGAGCGCCTGCCGGATCGCCGCCGACGCCGCCAGCGGCGCCAACGGCAAGGCTGCCGCCGCCATCGCCGCCAGGATCAAGAGATGGGGTCGCGCGCCCAATCCTGAAATGGCCGCCTCGACGGCGCCGGCGCCGAGGATGAGGACCGGGACGTAAAGCGGCAGGATGAGGAGCGAGAGGAGAACCCCGCCGCGCCGCGCGCCGAGGGTGAGCGCCGCGCCGATGGCGCCGATGAGGCTGAGGCTCGGCGTGCCGAGCGCCATCGCGCCGATCAGCGCAGGATAGCCTGCGGCATCGACGCCGAGGATGAGCGCCAGAATCGGCGCCACGAGCGCCAGCGGCAATCCGGTGACGAGCCAGTGCGCCAGAATCTTCGCCAGAGCGATGAGCGTCAGCGGCAGCGGCGACAGCGCCAGCGCCTCGAGGCTGCCATCCTCGTAATCGGCAAGGAAAAGACGGTCGAGCGAGAGGAGGGCCGCAAAAAGCGCCGTCACCCAGATGATGCCGGAGCCGATGCGCGCCAGCACCTCCGGCTCGGGGCCGACGCCGAACGGAAAGAGGATGACGGCGAGGACGAAGAACGCCACCACCATCGCCGCATCGCCGCCTTGCCGCAAGGCGAGGCGCAGATCGCGCCGGACGATGAGAAGGAAGGCGCGGGCGAGGGGAGGCGATGGGGAGGTCAGCATAGGGCTGTGGTTCTAGCACGCTCTCGTATCACGCGGCCGCCTCAATTCGGCAAATGCAGCCGCGCGCGCAGCCCGCCCTGCGGCGAGCCTTCGAGCGTCAAATCGCCGCCATGGCCGCGCGCCACGTCGCGGGCGATGGTGAGGCCGAGCCCGACGCCGCCCGTCGCGACGTTGCGCGAGCGGTCGAGGCGGAAGAACGGGCGGAAGACCATGTCGCGCTGCTCCGGCGGGATGCCGGGTCCGTCATCATCGATCAGGATGTCGATGCCGTTGCGGCTCGGCAGGGCGGTGACCCACACATGGGTCCCGTGGCGCCGCGCGTTGCTGAGCAGATTGGCGATGCAGCGCTTCATCGCGTTGGGCCGCAGCAGCAGCGGGTATTCCGCGGGCGCCGCGAGCGAAAGCGAGACGCCGCCGCGCCGCGCCGTGGTCGCCACCTCATCGAGCAGCAGCGAGAGATCGGTCTCGACAGGCGCCTCGGCGCCCTCGCCGCGCGCGAAGTCGAGATATCCGGTCACCATCGTCTCCATCTCGGCGACGTCGGATTTCAGCTCGTCGATGGCAAGGCCGTCGCCGAGCAGCGCCAACGCCAGCTTCATGCGGGTGAGCGGCGTTCGCAAATCGTGGCTGACGCCGGCCAGCATTTCCGTCCGCTGGCTGATCTGGCGCTGGATACGGTCGCGCATGACGAGGAACGCCGCCGCCGCCTGGCGGATCTCGGCCGCGCCCTCGGGCTTGAAATGCGCGACGTTGCGGCCCTTGCCGAAGCTCTCGGCGGCGTCGGCAAGGCGGCGCAGCGCACGCACCTGATTGCGCATGAAGAGGATCGCCACGGCAAAGAGGACGATCGAGGAACCGACCATCCACATGACGAAGATGTAGGTGGTCGAGGTGTAGAGGCGCTGGCGCGGCACGCCGACCGAGAGAACGCCGCCTTCGAGCTGAACATCGATGAGGATACGATGCACGTCGCTGACGAAATCGATGCGGTACGGCCGATGCACGACATCCTTGAGCGCGCTGATCAGCGGGCCTTCGACGATGCTGTGACCCGGTATCGCGCGAAAATCGCTCAAGGTCACGTCGGGATCGTAGACGAAGTCGAGCTCGGTGAGGCCGGGCGTCGTTGCGAAGAGGCGCGCCCGCTCGTCGGGCTCGAGCACGTCCATGGTCTCGATCATGAGGGCGATGTCGCCGGCGACGCTCGCCGAGAGACGGCGCGCCACGGTTTCCCAGTGGCGCTCGTAGAAGATCCAGGTGGCGATCAATTGGAGCAGGACGAGCGGCGTCACGATGATGAGGATCGAGCGGCCGAAGAGGGTGCGCGGCAAGACGCGCTTCAGAAGGCTGCGCTGATCCCGCCCGCGCGAGGTCTCGGCGACCGCCACCCCCGTCATGTCCAGCGCCAGCGGCTGGCTCTCGTCAATCGGGCTTGAAGACATAGCCCGTCCCTCGCACCGTTTGGAGATAGCGCGGGAAGCGCGGATCCTTCTCGATCTTGCGCCGCAGCCGGGTCATCTGCACGTCGACGGTGCGGACATTGCCGCTGAACTGCGCCTCTTCGGCCAGGGTCTCGCGCGCGACCGGCGCCCCCGCACTCTTCACCATCGTCGCGAGGAGCGCCGCCTCGGCGGCCGTCAGATGCACCGGCTCCTCGCCGCGAAAGAGCTCGCTCCGCTCGATGTCGAAGCGGAAGGCGCCGAAGCGGATTTGACGCGGGGTGTCGGCCGTGCTCGCCGGCGCGCGCTGCAGGATGTTGCGGATGCGCAGCACCAGCTCGCGCGGCTCGAAGGGCTTCGCCAGGTAATCGTCGGCGCCGCGCTCCAAGCCGTTGATCCGATCCTCGGTCTCGGCCATCGCCGTCAGCAGCAGGATCGGCGTGCGGCTCGTCTTGCGCAATGCTGCCGTGAGATCGAGCCCGTTCTCGCCCGGCATCATCACGTCGAGGACGACAAGGTCGAATTCCATGTCGGCGAGCCGGGCGCGCGCCTCAACGGCATCGCCCGCACTCGTCACGCGAAAGCCGCTGTTAGTGAGGTAGCGGGCGAGGAGAGCTCGGATACGCGCATCGTCATCGACGACGAGGAGATGCGGTTCGTCCGTGGCCATGCCGTCAATATAACGCGGCCGGCGCCGCGGCGCACGGAATGATCACGGCGGGGGTGGCCCGTCATGCGGCTTGCCGGCGTCGTAAGCCGCCTGATCGCGCGCCTCGCGATTGCTCGAGAAGACGAGCGCCATGAGGCCGACACCAAGCGCGCTCGTGAAAATCATGCCGAGAACAAGCGCGATGACCCCGTTGGTGTCGAGATCGAGGCCGGAAAACCCGTTCACCGCCCAAACGATGGCCAGCGCCGCGCCGATCGATGCGAGGCAAACGAGCGAGAAGCGAATAACCCATACCATCGCGCGCCTCCTGCGCTGCCGGCCCCTCGAGGAGCCCGACGCGCTTGCAATTGCGCCCTAGCGTCGGCGCGCCGCCGCGCCCGGCCGCTCGAACCGCGCGCGATCCTCGGGGCTGCTCATGATACCGAGCATCACCTTGCGGAATCCCTCGACCGCTTGGGCGCCGGCCTCGCGATAGGCCTTGGCGACCCGCGCGCGCTGGTTCTCCGAAAGCTGGCGTTCGAGCTCAATGCCCTTCGACGTCAGCTCGAGCAGGCGTTGCCGGCGGTCGCGATCGCCGGCGCGCTGGGTGACGAAGCCTTGCCGAACAAGCTGACTGAGGACCCGCGAAAGGCTTTGCTTGGTGATCTTGAGGATGCCGAGAAGCTCGCTGACCGTCATGTCCGGATGACGTCCGACGAAATAGATGACGCGGTGATGCGCCCGGCCGAAGCCGTAGCTCGCCAGCATCGCGTCGGGCTCTGCCGTGAAGTCGCGATAGGCGTAGAATAGCAGCTCGATGCCCTGCCGCAGCTCCTCCTCGCGCAGGAAGAGCAGGTTTGCGCCGGATTTTATGTCAGACATGTTGACTTATTTTTGACCGAATGTTACGTCTGTCGCCCTCGCCGCGACACATTTTAAAGGGTCGCGGCAAAAGAGAGATATTCAAGGATTCCCGCCATGTCCATCATTCCCTTCGACGATCGCGACGGCTTCATCTGGTACGACGGTGCCTTGCGCCCGTGGCGGGACGCCCAGCTCCATGTCCTCTCGCACGCGCTGCACTACGCAAGCTGCGTCTTCGAGGGCGAGCGCGCCTATGGCGGCAAGGTCTTCAAGCTGACCGAGCACACCCAGCGCCTGCTCGAATCGGCGCGGCTCCTCGGCTTCGAGATCCCCTTCACGCGCGAGGCGCTCGAGCGCGCGACCAACGAGACCTTGGCCGCCAACAAGCTCCAGGACGCCTATGTCCGGCCATTGGCATGGCGCGGCGCCGAGCAGATGGGGGTCGCGGCGCAGGCCTCGAAGATTCACGTCGCGATCGCGACCTGGCCGTGGGGCTCCTATTTTTCGCCCGAGGCGCGGATGAAGGGCATCCGCATGAAATGGGCGAAATGGCAGCGCCCGGCACCCAACACGGCGCCGACCGCCTCAAAGGCGGCCGGGCTCTACATGATCTGCACGCTTTCCAAGCACGACGCCGAGGCCGAGGGCTATCACGACGCGCTGATGCTCGATTGGCGCGGCCGGATCGCCGAGGCGACCGGCGCCAATGTCTTCCTGTGCATCGACGGCGAGCTGCACACGCCGACGCCCGATTGCTTCCTCGACGGCATCACGCGGCGCGCCGTCATGGGCTTTGCGCGGAGCCGCCAGATCAAGGTGGTCGAGCGCGCAATCATGCCGGACGAGCTCGGCCGCGCCCAGGAGGTCTTCCTCACCGGCACGGCGGCGGAGATCACCCCGGTCGGCGAGATCGACAAATACCGCTTCACGCCGGGCGCCATCACCAAGGCGCTGATCGAGGAGTTCGACAAGGCGGTCGGACGCTGACCAAGCGGGCGCGCGCTCGCCCCGCCGGGTGAGCGACGATGCTTGGTGTCCTCACTTAGCGACATTTCTACGCCGGACGGGAGAGCCCGCTTCCGACCGAAGCGGTCCTTCGGTATGTTGCCGAATTCGGGAATTTTTGAACCACGTCATCTGACGTGTAGCGGCGATCTACGATATTCCTCGAAATATCGTTGACAATCGCTTGGCGATTCCGTAATTTCGATATTAGTCGAAATGTCGGAGGGTTGCCATGGAGGCTAAGCAAGTTGTCGCCGCGCTTAACGCGCTCGCGCATGAAACTCGGCTTGCTGTGTTTCGCCTGCTTGTGCAGCGCGGCCCCGAGGGACTGTCGGCGGGCACGATTGCTCAGACGCTCGACTTGCCCTCCTCGTCTCTGACATTTCATCTTCAGCAGCTCACGCATGCCGGTCTGATCACGCAGCGCCGGCTTAGCCGGCAACTTATCTATGCGACTGACTTCGCGGCGATGAACGCCGTTGTGGGCTACCTCGTCGAGAATTGCTGCGGAACCGGCACCGCAGCGTGTGCCCCCATCTGTCGCCCGGCCGCAACCGGGAAAACCCGATCGACCAAAAGGAGGTCAGCATGAAGCGCTTGCATGTCCATGTTGCCGTTGAAGACTTGAGCCAATCGGTGCGGTTCTATTCGACCTTGTTTGCCGCCGAGCCGAGCGTCGTAAAGCCCGACTACGCCAAGTGGATGCTAGACGATCCGCGCGTCAATTTCGCGATCTCGTCACGCGGTGCAGCCCCCGGCCTCGATCATCTTGGAATTCAAGTCGAGAACCAGGCCGAGCTGCACGAGGTCTACGACCGGCTGAAACAAGCCGATCGACCAGTCCTCGAAGAGGGCGCGACCGCCTGCTGCTACGCAAAATCCGAAAAGAGCTGGATTGCCGACCCACAGGGCATTGCATGGGAGGCTTTTCACACGACCGGCGAAAATACGACCTACGGCACCTCGGTTGAACTCGCCAGCCTAAGGGTGTCTAGCTCGGCCTGCTGCGCTCCGAATATCGCCGCCGACGCGCCGGCCACCGGGCACTGCGGCGATGCAACGTCAGCAGAAGCCGCCGCCTGCTGCGGGTGACAGCGTCGTGACCGAGCGTAGTTACAATGTTCTGTTCCTCTGCACCGGCAACTCGGCCAGGAGCATCCTGGCCGAGTCGTTGATCAATCACTGGGGCAAGGGACGATTCAAGGGCTATAGCGCCGGCAGCTTTCCGAAAGGCACTGTCCATCCCTACGCGCTCGACTTGCTACGAAGGCTCGGCCTGCCGTGCGAGGGCATGCGCAGCAAGCCTTGGGATGAGTTCGCTACGCCCGACTCGCCGAGAATGGATTTCATCTTCACCGTCTGCGATCAAGCTGCCGGTGAACCCTGCCCTGTCTGGCCAGGCAATCCCATGACGGCGCATTGGGGCGTACCCGACCCGGCCGCCGTCGAAGGGTCCGAGATTGCGCGGCGGCAGGCGTTTCGTGACGCATTTCTAGCCCTTGAGTTCCGGATCAAGCTCTTTGCGAGCTTGGGCATTCCCGCCCTCGACCGGCTGGCGCTCAAGCGCGAGTTGGACGGCATCGGGAAGACCAAGCCCGAACCGATGCGATGACCTTTTCGCTTGGGCGCCGCGCCGTCGCTGAAGGCATTGGCACATCCCTCTTGCTGACGGCCGTCGTCGGCTCCGGCATCATGGCCGAAAGGTTGGCTGGCGGAAATGTCGGTCTTGCGCTCTTGGCGAACGCGATCGCGACCGGCGGCGCACTCGTCGCGTTGATCCTGACCTTTGGCCCGATCTCCGGCGCGCACTTCAACCCCGTTGTAACCCTCTCTCTCGCAAGCCGCGGCGAGTTGTCCGCGGGTGCTGCTGCAGTCTATCTGCTGGTTCAGATCCTTGGTGCTGTTGCCGGCGTCTGGCTTGCACATGGGATGTTTGGATTGCCGATCCTGCAAGCCTCGACCCATGCGCGCGAGAGCTTTGGCGAGTGGGTCGGTGAATTTACCGCGACCTTCGGCCTCATCGGCCTCATCTTGAGTGCGAGCCGTCACACGCCCTCAGGAGTGCCCTACGCCGTTGCTGCCTATATAACCGCCGCCTATTGGTTCACGTCCTCAACCTCGTTTGCTAATCCGGCCGTCACGTTCGCCCGGTCGCTCACGAACACCTTCGCCGGCATCCAGTCGGATCATGTGTTCGGTTTTATCATTGCCCAAGTGATCGGCGCGGCGATGGCGACACTGCTCTTCGGTTGGTTGCTGGCCCCGCAGAAATCCTAAGCCCGCGAATGACGGCTCATTCGGTGGAGGTACGGTCCGTTGGGTTTTCACCACCAGCAATTCGCCAATGGCTGCGCAGCGGCGCCTTGCTTCGCGCCGTTCTTGACGAGGCTGAGCCGAATAGTAGCCGTGTACCCAGGTCGACTGACGAGAGCGCGCTCGGCATTCCGCCGTCTTCGGCCCAGTGCCCTTCCAGCTATGCATCGGGCACCGCTTCCTGCCCCGCATGGCTGGAGCCGGACAGGGGTTGCCTGCCCGGCTCCGCGCGCCGCAAATTGCGGCGGGTGAGGATCTAAGGCTTGAGGCTCACGCCGCCGAACGGTTGGCCGCCGAGGAAGTGCAGCTTGAAGCCCTGCACCTTGTCGGTTATCGCAGCGAACCCTTTCACATCGGCGAACATCACCCCGGGGATGTCGTTGTGGTAAACCTCCTGCGCCGCCTCGTACAGCTTCGCCCGCTCAGAGGGGTCGGTGACGACGTCGGCCTTCTTGACCAGGTCGCTGAACTCCTTGTTGCACCAGTGCGAGACGTTGTTGCCGCCGGGAATGGCATCGCAGGTCGACCAGACCACGAGCTCGCTCGGATCGGGATAGTCCCAGGTGCCGCCCATCATCGTCACGTCGGCCTCGCCGGCGCGCCGCCGCTTCAGGAACTCGCCCCACTCGAACGTCACGATATTCACCTTCACGCCGATCTTCGCCCAATCCGCCTGAATGAGCTCGGCGGTGCGCCGGCCGTTCGGCATGTAGGCCCGCGTCACCGGAATGGCCCACACATCGGTGGAGAAACCGTCGGGATAGCCCGCCTCGGCGAGCAGTTTTTTGGCGCGCTCGGGATCATAGGGACGCGGCTTGAGGGCGGCGTTGTGCCCCCAGAGCGCCGAGGGCACCAGCGAGGCGGTCGGCACGCCGCTGCCCTGGAACACGGCTTCCAGGATCGAATTCAAGTTGAGCGAGATGGCGAGCGCCTCGCGCACCCGGCGATCGCTGAACGGCTTCTTGTCCACGCGCCATGCGAGTTCGCTCAACGCCGCGAGCGGAGCCTCGGGGACGACGATCCCCGCGGTCTTGCGCATATCCGGCAGATCGGCCGGATTGGGATAACGCGCGATCTGGCATTCGCCAGCCTTCAGCTTGGCGAAGCGCACGGCTGGTTCCTTGGTGATGGAGAACACCATCTGGTCGACCTTGGCGGCGCGATT
>JBGPOZ010000206.1:0-8886 GCA_041488295.1 Allostellaceae bacterium | reverse complement strand
CTCTCTGCTCTTGCGATATGAGCAAATTGCCGCCGTCGTTGCGAGCCGGAGGCGAAGCAATCCACGCGCCGGGGCCGTCCATATGTGGATTGCTTCGCTACGCTGGCAATGACGATCCCGGTGCGGTGGCGGCACGTGCCTTGATGGACGGCCGACCTCAGCGTTCGCCCGCAAATCGCGCCGCGACCTTGCCGATGGCGGCAAGACTTCTCTCGACCTCATCCGCTCCGATATGGCGATGCGTCACGAGGCGCATCGTCGATCTGCTCCAAACACCGGCCAGGACACCCTCCGCCGCGAGCGCCTCGACCCATTCGGCTGCGCGTCGCCCACTGGCTCCGGTCTCGACCTGAATGATGTTGGTCTCGACGCGGCCTGGATCGACGAGCGCTGGATCGAGCCGGGACAGCCCTTCGGCGAGACTGCGCGCGGTCGCATGATCCTCGGCGAGGCGCTCCACCATCTGGTCCAAAGCGACGATACCGGCCGCGGCGATGACGCCGCCTTGCCGCAGATTGCCGCCCACCATGCGACGATAGGCCCGCGCTCGCTCGATGAAGTCGCGACTGCCGGCGAGCACGGAACCGATCGGCGCGCTCAGCCCCTTCGAGATGCAGAAGGTGACGCTGTCGCAGTGCCTTGTGACGCGCGAGGCGGCAACGCCGAGCTTCACCGCCGCGTTGAAGAGCCGCGCGCCGTCGAGATGCACCGGAATGCCCTGGGCTCTGCCGATCTCGTGAACCGCTTCCATGTGGCCCAGCGGCAGGACGGCGCCGCCGGCGTCGTTGTGCGTCGTCTCCATCGCGATGAGCGCGGTGGCGAGGCGGTTGCGGACGAGCTTCGGGTGGACCGCCTCGCTGAGCGCGTCGAGATCCATGGCGCCGCGCGTGCCCGCGACGGCGCGGTGAAAGAGACCGGCAAGACTGGCGATGCCGCCCATCTCCGAGCGCAGGATGTGCGAGCCCGCCTCGAGCACGACCTCGCCGCCGCGACCGGTATGCGCAAGGAGGGCCAGGAGATTGCCCATCGTGCCGCTGACGATGAAGAGCGCGGCTTCCTTGCCGGTTCGCTCTGCCGCCATCGCCTCGAGGCGCAGCACCGTCGGATCGCCCTCCCGCCCGTCATCGCCGAGCTCGGCGCCGCGCATCGCCTCGAGCATCGCCTCGGTCGGCCGCGTCACCGTGTCGCTGCGCAGATCGATCTTCGTCATGATGCGCTCTCCCGAAAAGCCGTGATCCGCGCCGGATCGTAGGCGACGGCGACCGGAGCGCCTTCCCGCGCCCATCCCTCCGGCACTTCGAGCGCGGCGATGCGCAACATCGTGCCGCCATCGAGGCGCGTTTCCATGCGCGTCAGCGCGCCGAGGAATTCGACCGTCTCCAGCCGCAACGCGAGCCGCGCCCAGCCGGCGGGCGCTTCCGTCCCCGGCGGCAGCGGACGCAGCCATTCCGGGCGCAGCGAAAAGGACAGAAGCTCGCCCTCGCCGGCGCCGGCTGCGCCGAGCAAGAACTCCGTGCCGTCGACGATGACGCGATGCCAGCCATCGCGCGCACCAGCGACGGCCCCGACGAGAAGGTTGGTCGTACCCATGAATTCGGCGACGAAGGAGCTGGCGGGCCGGCGATAGATCTCCGCCGGGGCGGCGATCTGCTCGAGGCGACCCGCGCGCATGACGGCGATCCGATCGGAGATGGCAAGCGCCTCCTCCTGATCGTGCGTCACGTAGAGCGCAGTGATGCTGAGCTTGCGCTGCAGCTGCCGAATCTCGCCGCGCATCTCGATGCGGAGCTTCGCATCGAGGTTCGAGAGCGGCTCGTCGAGCAACAGCACTTCGGGCTCGATGACGAGAGCGCGGGCGATCGCGACGCGCTGGAGCTGACCGCCGGAAAGCTGATGCGGCCAGCGCTCGTCAAAGCCGGCGAGGTCGACGAGGTCCAAGGCCCGCTTGACGCGCAGGGCGATCTCGCCGCGTGCGACGCCGCGCGCCTTCAAGCCATAAGCGACATTGCCGTCGACGCGCAGATTGGGAAAGATCGCATAGTTCTGGAACACCATGCCGGTGTTGCGCTTGTGCGGCGGCAAGGTGTCGATGCGGTGCGCGCCGAAATGGATGCTCCCGGCGCCGAGCTCGCAGAATCCCGCAACCATCCGCAAGAGCGTCGTCTTGCCGCAACCCGAGGGCCCCAGCAAGGTGAAGAACTCGCCATCGGCGATGTCGAGCGAAACGCCGGCAACGGCGTGGACGGCACCGAAGCTGCGCTCGACGCCGTCGATCCGGATCGCAGTCACGGGCTGCGTTGCCCTCCGTCGTCGCGGAACGTCGCTATTCCTTTTCTCAACGCGTCTTCTCGATGATCTCCTGGATCTTCGCCATCGCCTGTGGACGATCCCTAGTCCATGCCGCCTCATCGTAGGGTACGATCTTGACTGTGGACAAATTCGGCATGCCGCCCGGAAGCTTGGCGAGGTCGACGTCCTGACGCGCCGGCCGGCGGAATGTCTTCTTGAAGATCATCTCGCGCGTCTCTTTGCGGTTGATGAAATCGACGAAGGCCTTGGCCGGCTCCAGATTCGGCCCGCCCTTGATGACGGCGACGCCTTCCATGGCGACGACGGTGCCGTCGCTGGGATAGACCACCTTCACCGGCGCGCCGTCGCTGGCCCAGAGATAACCCGCATATTCGAGCGAGACGCCGAGCGCGTACTCGCCATTGCCGACGCCCTGGAAGACGAGCGAGGATTTATTGAGCACCTTCATGTTGGCGTAGAGCTTCGCGACCTTGTCCCAACCGGCATCGCCGCCGCCCCAGAGTTGGGCCAGCAAGGTCGTGTTGGTGTAGGCGGAACCGGAGTTTGCCGGATCGGTGAAGGCGATCTTGCCGCGCCATTTCGGGTCGAGCAGATCGGCCCAGCTCTTCGGCCCCTGCCCTTCGGGGATGAGCTTGGTGTTCTCCAGGATGACGAGAAGGTGAAGGTTGTTGCCGATCCAGAGGTCGCCAGGATCGCGGTACTCGGCCGGAATAGCGTCATGATTGACCGAGCGGTAGGGCGCGAAATAGGCGGCGTTGGTCTGCAGCAGCGAGCGGCTGACGCCCCAGACGATATCGCCCTGCGGGCGATCCTTCTCCGAGGCGATCCGCTTCATGATGACGCCGGAGCCGGCCTCCACCTGCTGCACCTCGATTCCCGTCTCCTTGGTGAAGGCATCGAAGACGAGCGCGTCGAGCGTGCTTTCATTCGCCGAATAGATGACGACATTCTTGTCCGCCGCGCCCGCCGATACGGCGGCGGCGAGCGACAGGAGGGCGAGCAGCGCCGAAGACCAGCCGAAGATCCGCATGAAGAGCCTCCCTGTCGAAGCGGCTTTGCCGCCGCGAATGCGTTTTCTGATTGCGACAGCGCGAAATTAGGCGCGCCGTCCGCCCGCCGTCAAGGCGACGGGCGGGCAGCGGCGCGCGAGGCGGCGCAATCCGGTGCAAGAGGCTAGTGCGGGGCATCCCCATCGTCTTATCTTCGTCACTTGGCCGCCGCGGCGCGGCAAGAGACGAGCGCGATGAAGGGGCGAAAGACGATGCGCGTGGCGATCCTCGACGATTATCAGGACGGCGCCCTCGCGGTGGCCGATTGGCAAAGCCTTCGCGGCGTCAAGCCGATTGCGTTCACCCGGCACATCGCCGACGAGGCGGAGCTCGTGCGCAGCCTCGCCGGTTTCGCGGTGATCATCGCCATGCGCGAGCGGACGCCCTTTCCGGCGCGGGTCATCGAGCGCCTGCCCGACCTCCGCCTCCTCGTCACCGCCGGGATGCGCAACGCCGCGATCGATCTTGCGGCGGCGACGGCGGGCGGCGTCACGGTCTGCGGCACCGAGATGCTGCCCTATCCGACGGCGGAGCTGACCTGGGGCCTCATTCTCGCCGCCGCTCGCCACATCGTGCGCGAAGAGGGGGCGATGCGCGCCGGCCTCTGGCAGTCGACCCTCGGCATCGGGCTCAAGGGCAAGACGCTCGGCATCATCGGCCTCGGCCGTTTGGGCTCGCAGGTGGCGGCGGTCGGCAAGGCCTTCGGGATGGAGATTCTCGCCTGGAGCCAGAACTTGACCGCCGAGCGCGCCGTCGCCGCGGGCGCGCGCCTCGTTCCGAAAGCGGAGCTCCTCGCCCAATCCGACATCGTCACGATCCATCTCGTGCTGAGCCCACGCACCCGCGGCCTCATCGCCGCCGCCGACCTCGCGGCGATGAAGCAGACAGCGCTCCTCGTCAACACCTCGCGCGGGCCAATCGTCGACGAGGCCGCGCTCATCGCGTCGCTCGAGGCGGGGCGGATCGGCGGCGCCGCGCTCGATGTCTACGACGTCGAGCCGCTGCCCGCCGATCACGCGTTACGGCGTCTGCCCAAGACCTTGCTGACGCCGCATCTGGGATATGTGACGCAGGAGGGATACCGGCTCGTCTATGGGCAAGCCGTCGAGGCCATCCGGGCATATCTCGCCGGCGCGCCCATCCGCGTGCTGAACGCACCTGCAACCTCCGGCTGAGGGGACATAAAGTCCGACTTGCTCGGAAGGCGCTTCACCCTTCCGAGGTAGCGGCGAGATGCGCGAGCCGTCCGCCCGTTCCGGCCAGGGAACAGGCGGACAGATCGCGGCACCGAGCCTCAGACGCTCAACCGAGCGCCTCGGCCGTCAACCGACGGCCGAGATCGCCGCTGCCTCGCGGCCCTTCATGCCTTCGACGACCTGCATGGTCACGCGCTGGCCTTCGGCCAGATCGGCGATGCCGGCGCGTTGCAGCACGGAGGCGTGGACGAAAACGTCCTTGCCGCCGTCGCCGATTGCGACGAAGCCGAACCCCTTGTCGGGGTTGTACCACTTGACCGTGCCCGACATCTCGATCGCGCTCGAGAGATCGGGGGCGGCCCGCTGCGGGCGCGGACCCAAGGGTCCGTGGCGTCGCGGCGGCTGCGCCGTCGCGGTGCTCTCGTCGACCTCGATCACCTCGGTGACCTGCGGGCCCTTCTGACCCTGGCCGACGCGCGCCTTGACCTTGGCGCCCGAGAGAACGGTCTTGCGACCGGTCGCCTCGAGCACGGCGACGTGCAGGAACGCATCGCCCGTGCCGTCGGCGAGTTCGACGAAGCCGAACCCCTTCTCCGGGTTGAACCATTTGACCACGGCGTCGACCATGGGTCCGGTCGCCGCCGGCCGCGGCGGCCCGCCGTAAGAGGGCCGCGGCATTCCGAAACCGCTATCGCTGCGCGGTGAAAAATGATCGTCGTCGAAGCCGCGCCGCCGGGGTTCGCGGAAATCTTTACCTCTGCTCATCGTGGGTGTCGTCTTTCCAAAATAGGGGGTCTGCTCCAATGGGCTGGCTAACGCCCAATGTTAGGCTTTGCGTCGAGGATGATCAATCGGCGAAAAGTGATAATGCCGGGGAATGGCGCCGCCGCCTTCCGCTCCGCCGGTTTTTTCGGCCTTCGCCGCCGGCCGCCGACCGGTTATAAACGACGCGCTCAAGCGATGCGCACGGCTTGTCCCCGTAGCTCAGCAGGATAGAGCACAGGATTCCTAATCCTGGGGCCGTGGGTTCGAATCCCGCCGGGGACGCCAATTATCACAATCTCTTATGTGACATCGCGTCGAGCATTTTGGGAATCGGGTAAGCGATAGGTAAGCACCTCGCTCATGCGACCCGTTTGTCCAGCAACCGGATCGGAGGTGACCCCGGTCTCCGGGGCGAGTGGCTTAGGTGAACGCCAAGGTACCGAGCCAACCGAGCACGAGCATGATGAGACGTCCTATCTCTGCTGATCGACGCAAACCGCGCTCAAAGTGACGTGCGGCTGATTAGCCAAGCTATTTAATTGTTTCGCATCTTCTCTTAGGGCCCGCGCGGCGGCATCGCACGCCTGATATGTCTTGAATTCAACTTGGTAGCTGCTAGGACGCGGACTCATTAACGCGCAGCCATAGCCTGATCGACGCGAGTTGAACGAAGGCAAGGTAGTTAGCGGCGAGCTTATCGTAGCGCGTTGCAACCCGGCGGCAGTGCTTGATCTTGTTGAAGAAGCGCTCGACCAAGTTCCGAGCGCGGTAGAGATACGGGCTGAAGCAGATCGGCTCGCTTCGATTGCAGCGTGGTGGGATGTTGGCCCAGGCGCCCTTTTTGGCGGCAAGTGCTCTGATCCAATCCGCATCATAACCTCGGTCGGCCAGCAGCATTGTTTTCGACTTCAGGCGAGACAGGAGTTTGCCGGCAAGCCGATTGTCATGTGCCTCACCGGCCGTCAGCGCGAACCGAACCGGCAGGCCATTGGTATCGACCAGCGCATGAATCTTGCTGGTCAACCCGCCCCGTGACCGTCCCATCGACTGACTCCGGTTCCGTGTGATGCACGCCCCATGCTGATGCACGCGGACAATGGAGGTGTCGATCATCTGCACGGCGGCGTCATGAGCGCCGGCCAGCGCGTTCATGATCTTGGCCCACACGCCCGCCCGTCGCCAGCGAACGAAGCGATTGTAGCAGGTTGTATACGGACCGAAGTTGTACGGCAGGTCGCGCCATGGCGCCCCAGATCGTAGGACCCAGAAGATGCCATTGAGGACGCGACGGTCATTCACCCGTGGCACGCCGCGCGGCTTGTTGGGAAGCATCGGCTTAATGGCAGACCACTCATTGTTCGTGAGTTCGTAGCGCATGATTCGGCCCCTTCGGTCAGGGGCTTGAATCACGGCTCGGCTGTCAAGCTCAATACATCGCGCCAAAGGGCCGTTCGGTCGCTATGCACCCGAAAGGAGACCTATCATGCTCAAAGTGCGTTTTGTCGGTCGTGACCCTAAGCTGCCGTCGCCTCCTGTCCAAGGACGCTTGATGACTAATATGCTATCGATCGCACCGACGATCAGACGATGCCGCATGTTGCGCGAGATTGTGCCGGAAATGCACGAGTAAGTTTCTCGGCCCTTCGAGGTGGATTCATGAGTGTTTCAGACTGGAGCATCGCCAACCCAGAAAGCGCCGGACTTCGCAGCGAGCCGCTTCGCAAGTTGGTCGAGTGGCTGGACGTCGGCCAGGCCAACATCCACAGCGTTCTTGTCGCGCGGCACGGCAAGCTGTTATTCGAGCGCTATCGCGCCGGCGAAGACGAGTGCTGGGGAGAGCCGCTCGGGAACGTGGCTCACGGACCCGACAGCAAGCATGATCTTCGCTCGGTGACGAAGAGCGTGATTTCATTGCTGTTAGGCATCGCGCTGGACCGCAAGCTGATCAACGGTATTGACGATTCTGTTATCAGTTTTTTTCCGCAGTACCCCGACCTGCACACCCCGCAGAAAGAGCGCATTACGCTGCGCCATCTCTTGACGATGTCCGCGGGCCTCGAATGGAACGAAAACGTTCCATTCTCCGATCCAAAGAACAGCGCAATGCGTATGCTTTCTTCCGCCGATCGATGTCGGTACGTGCTCGAACAGCCCGTTGCGGTGCCTGCGGGACAAGTCTGGAACTACAACAGTGGCGGTACTTTGCTTCTGGAGGCTGTCATTGCTAACGCGGCTGGCGGGGCACTCGATGACGTCGCGCGCGAATTCCTGCTCGAGCCTCTCGGTATCACCGACTTCGAATGGACGAGGGATTTGAAGAGCGGCATTCTCGAATGGGGCGGCCTGCGACTGCGCTCCCGGGACCTCGCAAAGATCGGCCAGCTCGTTCTGAACGGCGGAAATTGGAATGGTCGCCAGAT
This sequence comes from Allostellaceae bacterium, assembly GCA_041488295.1. Classification (GTDB taxonomy): domain Bacteria; phylum Pseudomonadota; class Alphaproteobacteria; order ATCC43930; family CGMCC-115725; genus URHD0088. The sequence goes on along the minus strand of JBGPOZ010000206.1, from coordinate 1,146 downwards.
CGTTTCACAGAAATGGGTGAAGGAGTCCACGGCAGCACATATCGGTCCTGCGCACCTCACATATTTCTACGGATATCAATGGTGGCTCGGACGTTCCCTGGTCGAGGGACGCGAGGTGCCATGGGTCTGCGCAACGGGACATGGCGGGCAGCGCATCTTCGCAGTACCATCGCTCGATCTTGTGGCCGTGGTGACGGCAGGGCTGTACGCTGACCCAATTGGTGGGCTGCTGCCGTTGGTTATTTTCAATCGCTACGTGCTGGGATCAGTCGTGAGCGAAGACGAGGGCTCCGCCGCTAAAGAGGTGCTGATATCACCTCGATGAGGAGACTGGAGCAGCATGACTGAGCGCAAGCCTCCGGGGACGAGCTGGGAGACGTGGATCGAAGCGCAGATCCGTGTCGCCAGGGAACAGGGAGCTTTCGACAACTTGCCGGGGGCCGGTAAGCCCCTCCCGTATCTCGATCAGGAATACGACCCTGACTGGTGGGTGAAGCAGCTAGTCCAGCGCGAGCAGATCTCTATGCTGCCGCCGTCGCTCGAGCTGCTCCGCAAGGTGGAGAAGGAGCTCGCCGCGATCGAGAAGCTCCACGACGAAGCGACCGTCCGGCATCGGGTCGCCGGGCTCAACGCCGAGATCGCCAAGGTCAACGCGACCGTGCTGGAAGGGCCGCCGACGCGCCTCGGCACGCTGGACGTCGATCAGATCGTGGAGCGTTGGCGGCGGACCCGCTCCGCCAATCTTCGGTAGCACTCCTGGTCTCCGGGTCCCCCGTAGCGATCAAGCAAGGAGCTCCGCTTCTCAATCAAGCCATTGCCCGGGGTGGTAATTCAGCTTCAGACTGATACCGAAGCGAGAATGTCCGAGTCTTTGGCCCTAAGGCGAAGTGCCTGGATGTCCGCTATTGCGCCGCTCTTGGGAGAGAAGCAGACATCAGGCGCGTCTGCTCCCAGCGGCCGATTTTATGAGTACGCACCCTAGCGCCCGCGCCGAAACCGAGCCATGTGTCATCGGTCCTGCAATTCTCCGCGAAAGTGGGCTTCGAAAATTCCCTGATTGGCGTTCCTTGCGGTTCATTCCGCCGGGGCTAGCCCCGGCGGAATGAACCGAGCCGCCATCGGTGCCATGTCCTCCGCGCGAGGAGG
>JBGPOZ010000205.1:0-9019 GCA_041488295.1 Allostellaceae bacterium | reverse complement strand
GTTGGACTTCCAGCTCAGCCCGGAACAGGAAGAGATCCGCCGCTCGATCGTGACGCTCTGCGCCCGGTTCGACGATGGCTATTGGCTGGAGAAGGATCGCGACGGCAGCTTCCCGCATGATTTCCACGCGGCGCTCGCGGCGGGCGGCTGGCTCGGCATCGCGATGCCCGAGGCCTATGGCGGCGCGGGCCTCGGCATCACCGAGGCGGCGATCATGTTGGAGGCGATCGCCGGGTCGGGGGCGGCGATGAGCGGCGCCTCGGCGATCCATATGAACATCTTCGGCCTCAACCCGGTCGTCGTCTTCGGCACCGAGGAGCAGAAGCGCCGCATGCTGCCGCCCTTGATCCGCGGCGAGGACAAGGCGTGCTTCGCGGTGACCGAGCCCGATGCCGGACTCAACACGACCGAGCTTTCGACCAAGGCCGAGCGGCAGGGCGATCACTACGTCGTCAGCGGCACCAAGATCTGGATCTCGACGGCGCAGATCGCGAGCAAGGTGCTGATCCTGACGCGCACGACCCCGCTGGCGGAGATCAAGCGGAAGACCGACGGCCTCACCCTCTTCTACACCGACCTCGACCGCGCGCATGTCGAGGTGCGCGAGATCGCCAAGATGGGGCGGAGCGCCATCGATTCGAACATGCTGTTCATCGACGGGTTGCGCGTGCCGGCGGCGGACCGCATCGGCGCCGAGGGCGACGGCTTTCGCGCCATCCTGCACGGCATGAATCCCGAGCGCATCCTCATCGCTGCCGAGGCGGTCGGGATCGGCCGCGCGGCGCTCGCCAAGGCCGCAGCCTATGCCAAGGAGCGCATCGTCTTCGGCCGGCCGATCGGACAGAACCAGAGCATCCAGCATCCGCTGGCGCAGAGCTGGATGGAGCTCGAGGCGGCCTATCTCATGGTGCTCCGCGCGGCGAGCCTCTACGACGCCGGCAAGCGCTGCGCCGCCGAGGCGAACGCCGCGAAGTACCTTGCCGGCGAAGCCGCGTTCCGCGCCTGCGAGCGCGCGGTCATGACGCATGGCGGCATGGGCTATGCCAAGGAATTCCATGTCGAGCGCTATCTGCGCGAAAGCCTCATCCCGCGCATCGCGCCGGTGAGCCCGCAGATGATCCTCAACTTCATCGCCGAGAAGGTGCTGGGCCTCGCGAAATCCTACTGACTTTCGGCGAGACGCGGGCGCCGGTCGAATTGATTTTCGAAGCGTAGCTCATCGCAGTTATGTTGGCGCCAAGTGGCATGGATCTATGCTGCGGCTCAAAGTGGGCTTCGATCCGAGCCTCACCGACACAGCTGTATGGGATTAGGCATGTCACGGGAGATCATCATCGACTTTGATCAGGCGGCCGGCGCGCCTTCACTGACTCATCAAGTTCGCAACTTCGGCGAGGACCTTTACCGCGCCTGTAAAGACGACGGCTGGGCATCGATCTCGATTGAGGACGTTGAGCGCGCGACGAAGCAGCTGAGGGTAGTCGTTCGCTCCAAGCGCAGGGTCCGGCGGGTGATCAGCATGATCGATAAGCTTCTGGAGAGACACTTTCTGTCAAGCCGCTCTCGTGTGTCGGAGTTTGATAAGCCAAAATAGGGTTGATGTGCTTTTGAGACGGGCGCTCACAACAAGGTAGCAGCCGACGAGACGACCCCCCAGGCAATCAGCCCGGCGCCTCCGACACGGGCGATTCCGATGCCCCAGGCCAAGGTCTTTTCCGCCAGCACCCAAAGCGCGATGACGGCCATGAGCGCAAGATTCATCAATCCGCCGACGAAGAGAAGGCCCATCAAGACGGCGCAGCACCCGAGACACGAAACGCCGTAGCGCATGCCTTGCGCTACCGGCCCGGCGCCCTGGCGCGCATCCTGCGCGGCGCAGCCGTCGCGAGAGCGGCAGCGGCGCAGACAAGCGCGCTTCAACGGGGTCAGTTGATAGAGCCCGATGGCGATGATGACGACATTCGAGAGCACGGCGCTGCGGCTCGCCATCCCGTCGGACAACAGATGCGCGGAATCGAGCGCCCATTGCAGGAGCGTCGCCGCGCCGCTGAAGAGGGTCCAGATCGCGAGGTAACCCGCGGTGAAACCGAGCGCAATCCTGATGCCGCTCGCCCTCTCCGGTCGCCGTGGAGCAATGAGGGCGGCCTCAAGGATGGCGGGTGCGGCCGTCGGCAGCATCATCGCCGCCATCATCACGGCCCACATGACAAGGACGCGGCCGGCATAGGCTGGGCTCCAAATAGCCGGCATCGTCATCGTGTTGCCATCGCCCATGTCCATCTCTTCCGTTCCGAGGCCGGCGCCGGAGCGGAGATAGAGCCAGGCGATCGCGACCGCGCAGAGGAGGCCGAGCAGGATTTTTCCGGCCTTGACCTTCGCCGACGCCGGGATGGAGTCGGCAGAGATGCCGCCCCGCCGCGGAACAAGATTCGCCATCGTCCTTCGCCTCGTCGGAATCGGTCGGAGGGGCTTCTCGGGTTTCAGCCTTTATCGATCGTATTCGTCATGGCGGCGCACCCAGAACGGCCCGCGATCGCCTTCATCTCGACCCTTGGGGACGAGATCGAGGTAGTGGTAGTCGGTATTCAGCATGTCGATGCCGCGCGCATAGGTCGAATAGGTGTGGAAGACGCGCCCCGCCTGGTCCTTGTAAAAGACGCTCACGCCCTCGCGCTCCGAAACGTCGGGGTCCTGGGATTTGAAATTGTAGAGCGCCTTCTTCTTGGCGAGCTCGTCCGCGGTGAACGACACGTGAAAGTCGAAATTGAAGTCCGTATCGGCGGACGAGACCCATTTGAAATTCCAGCCCATCCGCTTCCGGTAGGCCGCGAGCTTCTTATAAGGCGCCCGAGAGACGGCGATCATCGTCACGTCGCGATGATTGAGATGCACGGTGATGCCGTTGAAACTGTCGGCCCAGCGCGAGCAGTGCGGGCATCCTGCGTCCCAATCTGGAGCGAACATGAAGTGATAGACGATGAGCTGGCTTCGTCCGTCAAAGAGCGCAGGCAGGGTTTCTTTCCCGCCCGGTCCCTCGAAGAGGTAGGGCTTGTCGACGGCCTCCCACGGCAGGTCGCGGCGCTGCTGGCTGAGCTGGTCGCGCAATCGGGTGAACTCCTTCTCTTTGAGCAGGAGTTTCTTGCGTGCTTCGAGCCACGCGTCGCTCGACACGATCTTGTGAGTATTTGTCATCGGATCTCCTCTCTAAACTCTAGAAGTCGCCGGGAAATGGGCGCTTTCGGCCCGCCCTCCGCCGTCATTCCCGCGGAAAGCGGGAATCCAGGCCCTTACGCGCGGCAGCGCGGAAACGACTTATGTCGCCGCAGACGCGGCTCTCGCTGGATTCCCGCTATCCGCGGGAATGACGGACATCGAGCCAATTTCCCATGCTGCCTCAATCCTCGTACTGATCGTGCCGACGCACCCACGCCATCGTGTAATCCAACCCGGCTTCGTCACGGCCCTTCGGCACGAGGTCGAGGTAGTGATACGCGCCGTTCATCATGTCGAGGCCGCGCGCATAGCATGAATAGGTGTGAAAGACGGCTCGGTCGGCGTCTTTGCAGAAGACGCTGATCCCGGCGAGTTCCGACATCGAATTCTGCCGCTTGGCATAGTTGTGGAAGGCTTCTTCGGCGGCGATCTCCTCGGGCGTGAACGAGACGTGATAGTCGAAGTTGAAGTCGCTGCCGAAGGACGACACCCATTTGAAGGTCCAGCCCATTCGTTTCTTGTAGGCTTCCAGCTTCGCCAGCGGCGCGCGCGAGACCGCAAGAAAGGTGACGTCGCGGTGGGCGAGGTGAATGCCGATGCCCTGGAAATTGTCGGCCCAGAACGAGCAGGACTTGCATCCCTCGTCCCAATCCGGCCCGAGCATGAAGTGGTAGATGATGAGCTGGCTCCTGAAACCGAACAGTTCGGCCAGGGTTTGCCGCCCGCCGGGTCCCTCGAACACATAATCTTTCTTGACCGCCTCCCAAGGCAGGTCGCGGCGCTCTTGGCTGAGCTGATCGCGCAGGCGCGTGAACGCCTTCTCCTTGATGAGGAGTTGCTTGCGGGCTTCGATCCACTCATCGCTCGATACGACCTTGTGATGCTCGACCATGGATCCTCACGATAGATGCAGTTCACGCGCCGAGGAGCGGTAGCCACATGGCGTTGCATCAGACTGTGGAAAATTACCGCAGCTGTTTCAAATAACCGGGGAATTGATGCTTGATCAATTGACCATCCTCCATATAGCCTCGCGTGAATCGTTGTAGAGTTTCACAAATCATGCCGAACGCGCTATCGGACATTCTGGTTCGCCAATGGAACGAGCGTTTCCGGAAGGATGCGCTGGCCTCCTGCGTCGTTGCCGATTTGCGCGACCGGATGGACGAGATCTGGCGAGGGACGTTCGAGCTGCTGCAGCGCGAAAGTCCGGAATATCGCAATTCGGTCGATGACGATTTCACGAAGGAATCGAAGGGTCACTGCAACGAGCTTTTGAAGGCGATCATCGCGATCGCCGCCGGAGCGACGGATCGATCCGCGGTCGATCCCTTCGACTTCGTGCGCACGCACGCCGAATGGCGCGCGCGCCATCGCGTGCCGCTGACCGCCTCGCTCCACGCCTACCGCCTTGCCCACCGCACATATTGGGGAATGACCCGGGAAGCGCTGTCGCGGCACGCGAAGCAGGACGAAACGATCCGATCGCTGACGATGCTGTCGGATTTCTGGATCGAGCTCTTCGACCATGTCGGCGCCGTCCTGGCCGAAGCGCATGACGGCGAAGAGCGGCGGATCGTCGGGCAAAGCACGCGAACCTATGTCGGCCTCATCGACGATCTCCTGCGCGGGGCCGAGCCGCGCGAGACGGAGGCTCGGCGGCTTTCGGCCCTCTGCGGCATTCGCGCGGGTGCGCCTCTCGCCATCGTCGTCGCGCGGCCGCTCCCATCGGGCAACGGAACGCAGCTCGATCTCGACGTGACCTTGCGCTCCTTCGTCCGCCTCGTCGAGCAAGTGCTGTCTCCGGCCCTGTTCGGCAAGCTGGTCGACATCCGCAACGGCGAGGTCACCGCCATCGTCTGCAGCAATGGCGACACGAGCCGCGGCGTCCTCGCGGCGCTGCGCCGGAACGGTTTCGCGCGACGGGCGAACGGCCTTGCGACGGCGGTCGGTATCAGCCTCGACACGACCGAGCTCGCCCGGCTTCCGGAGGCGCGCCAAGAGGCACGGCTCGCGCTCGAATTCGCCAGCGCGGCGCAGCCTCTCATGCATTTCTCGGACATCGATCTGCCGGACTATCTGATCCGCCGCGCCGACGCCGCTGCGCTTCGCCTCATCCCGGAGCGGGCGCGGCGACTGAGTGCGGCCGATGGCGACAAATCGCGCGAGCTCTCGCGCACGATCCACGCCTTCGCCGATGCCAATCTCAACGTGAAACAGACGGCGCGGCGCCTCGGCGTCCACACCAACACCGTCTATTTCCGCCTCAATCGCATCAAGAACCTGACCGGCATCGACCCGCGCACATATTCCGGGACGTCGCTCTTGCTGACCGCGCTCCGCCTCATCGAATGTCACGGCGGGGGCGAGGAGCGCCCCTGACGGCGCCAGCGGCAGTCGTCACATCCGCGCCGCGGCGCCCGCCATCTGCCCGATCCCGCCGCGCGGCGCGCCGGCCGCGACATCGCCCCACAGCACCCGATGATCCTCGGGCAGGGCGCGGCTGTTCGGCATCGCAAGCCAGAGGCGGAAGAGCAGGCGGTCGTGGCCGCTCGCCTTGTCGTCCTCGAACGGCGTGCGGCCGTGATAGATCACATGGTTATTGAGGAATTGGATGTCGCCGGGCTCGAGCGACATCTCGAAGGAGAGCTCCTGCGCCAGCGCGAGCAGCATGTCGATTGCCTCGCGCTGCGCCGGCGTCAGCCGCGGCACGCTCGGCACCATCTGCGCCGCCTCGATATAGGTCAGCGAAAAATGACTGGTGAGGCGACCGTCGCGCACGCCGAACACCGGCAACGGATAGACGCTCTCGGGCTTGTCGGATTCCTCGCCGTGCCGGCTGCGCCAGATGTCGTGGTAGAGCAATTCGAGAAGGTCGGGGCGGCGCTCCAGCATCGCATTGTGGACGGCAACGGAGCTTGCGAGCTTGCTCGTGCCGCCCTTCATCGCCTGACGCACGCAGAAGAGCCCGACGACGTCGGTGCGGTCGGTGTGAAAGCGCAACTGGCCGTTCGAGAGCGTCCGCGCATAGGAAGTGAGAAACGGCCCCGTCCCGTCCCCGGTCTCGATCTGGCCGTAGCGCCTGCCAACCTCAGCACCTTCATCGCGGATGTCGCGCATCAGCTCGCCCGTGCGGTTCTGGAAAACGGGACGGCCCAAATGGCTGGCGATGCCGAAATAGATCTGCCGCAGCTCGCCTTCGGAGTAGCGCGCGACGGGGACGCCGCGCAGCTTCATCATGCCGCTGCCGTTCTCGATCTCGTCGGCGATCTCGGCGACGAGCGCGCGGAGGCTGGGCAAGGGAAAGTCCTCGGCGGCGATCTCGCGCCGGTCGAGGCCGCGGCGCTGCACTGCGACAAGAGCCGCATCGATCTCGGCGAGCGCCGCCGACGGCAGGTCGCGCACCCAGCGCTGCGAGCGCGCCATCGCGCTGCCGAGCCAAGCGCAGGGACCTGTGATCGGGCGAATCATGGGCAACTCCTCGGGCTCCTGCCGCGGCGTCACTGAGAGCTAGGACGAAGGCAGAACCTCGGACCGAGCATCGTGCGTCCTTCGACTTCGCTCAGGATAAGGTAAAATTGATACTGCCACACTCAAATCCGCCTCATCCTGAGCGAAGTCGAAGGACGCACAGAGCCGATGCCGCGTACACGCCTCATCAAATGCGACAGCCCCCGAACGCGCTGAGAGAATGGATCCGCAACTCATGTCCCGCATGGCCGAGGCCGTTCTCGTCGTCCATGTCGGCGTCATTCTCTTCAACGTCTTTGGCCTCATCGCCATCCCGATCGGCGGATGGCGCGGCTGGGGGTTCGTGCGCATTTTCTGGTGGCGTGCGCTGCATCTCGGCATTCTCGGCCTCGTCGCGCTCCAGGCGGTGCTGCAGCGCGCCTGCGTCCTCACGATGTGGCAAAGCGATCTCGTGCGGCGCGCGGGCGAGGCGGCGCCCGATACGCCGCTGATCGAGCGTTGGGTCATGCACGCGATCTTCCGGCCGCTGCCGTCATGGGTCTTCGCCGCGCTCTACGTCGGGATCTGCGCCTACACGCTTCTCCTCTGGCGGCTCGTGCCGCCGCGGCGGCCGCGAGACCTACGCTGATTCCGCCGCGGTGAATTGCAGCTCGATCGCGATGTTGTCGGGGTCCTTGAGGAAGATCTGCGTGCCGCCCGAGCGCGGATGCTTGTCCATCGGCGGTACCTTCACGACCTCGAACTCGATGTCGCAGCCTTTCAGATGCGCGATCGTCCCCTTGAGGTCGGTGGCGTTGAAGGCGATGTGATTGAACTTGCCGGTATCCGGCGTTTCGCCGGCCTCGCGCACCGAGAGATGCACGAGCGGCCGTCCCGCGGCGTAGAGCCACGCGCCGGGCTGGCGGAATTGCGGCCGGTCGCCGTCGACCATGCCGAGCACCTCCTTGTAGAACCGGCGCGACCGTTCGAGATCGGTCGGACTGAGATTGTAGTGGTCGAGCCCCTCGATCATCTCTCTTTGCTCCTCCTCGGTGTCGGCGCCGTTCGGCGTGGGTCGCGGCATCATAACGCCGCTCGCGGCCGCATGGTAATAGGATTGCGGGAGCCGGAAGGCGTCGTTGCGCCTCCGGCGAAATCCCCCGATACTTCGGTCAGCAAGGAAGGGGCCGAACGCGATGACGCAGCCGCCGACCAACGAAATCATGCAATTCCTCGCCGGCCAGCAGGGGGCGATGGTGGCGCTGCTCGAAGAGCTCGTGAACATCGATTCCGGCAGCTACAACAAGGCCGGCGTCGACGCGGTCGGGAAGCGGCTGCAGGCCTATCTCGAAGGCGAGGACATCCCGTGCGAGACGATCGCCAACGAGACCTATGGCGATTGCCTGCGCGCCGCAGTACCGGGCGGCCCCGGCAACGGGCAGATCCTGCTGATGGGCCATCGCGACACCGTCTTTCCCGATGGCACCGCGGCGAAACGCCCCTTCGCCATCGACGGCAACAGAGCGACCGGGCCCGGCGTCGCCGACATGAAATCGGGGCTCGTCATGAACAGCTTCGTGCTCGCCGCCTTCAAGCGCTTCGGCGGCGCGCCCTGTGCGTTGACCGGGCTTTACACCTCCGACGAGGAGATCGCCTCGCCCTCCTCGCGCCCGATCATCGAGGCCGAGGCGCGGCGGGCGCGCGCCGTCTTCAACGCCGAGCCCGGACGGCCGAGCGGCAATGTCGTGACGCAACGCAAGGGCGCCGCCTTCCTGCAATTCGCCGTCTCCGGCAAGGCCGCCCATTCGGGCGCCTACCACCAGAACGGCATCAGCGCGATCGAGGCGCTGAGCCGCAAGGTGCAGCGCCTCCATGCCCTCACCGATTACGAGGCCGGGACGACCGTCAATGTCGGCCTCATCCGCGGCGGCACCGCGGTCAACACGGTCGCCGCCGAAGCCAGCGCCGAAGTCGACATCCGCTACCAATCGCTCGACACGATGGAGGCGGTGATGCGGCAGGTGCACGCGATCTGCACGGCGGAGGAGATACCGGGAAGCACGGGGCGGATCGTCCAGGAGGGACGATTCCTGCCGCTGGTGCCGACGCCGGCGAGCAAGGAACTGCTCGATCTCTACGCCGCGAGCGCCGGGGATGTCGGCCTCGAGGTGAAGGGCGAGGCGACCGGCGGCTCGGCGGACAGCGGCTTCACCGCGGCGTGCGGCGCCCTCACGCTGTGCGGCACCGGCCCGGTCGGCGGCAATCCGCACCGCGACGACGAATGGTGTGAGATCGACACGATCGTCCCGCGCGCGCAGGCGCTGGCGCTGACGATCCTCAAGATGAACGGGTGAGG
>JBGPOZ010000204.1:0-9188 GCA_041488295.1 Allostellaceae bacterium | reverse complement strand
TCGACGCCAAGGAAGGCGTCGCCGCCTTCAAGGAAAAGCGCAAACCCGCCTTCAAGGGCTGCTGAGCGATGGACCTCGTCGCCACCAAGCCTCAGATCGAGCTGCAGGAGCGCGCACGCGACGCCGTCGCCAAGGTCGTGGCGCCGATCGTCGACGCCGTGCCGCCGGGAGCGATGCTCTCCGCCGAGCACTGGCGGGTGATCTATCGCGCATTGGTGCCGCTCGGCTATCTCGGCAGCACCATCCCGCGCGAGTTGGGCGGCGCCGGCATGAGCTACACCGATTACGGCCTGCTGCTCGAAGCACTCGCCGAGGGACCGCTGGTGCTGGGCGAGATCGTACCGCCGCGCACCATCAACTATCTTGGCAATGCCGAGCAGAAGAAGCGCTGGCTGCCGCAGCTCTTTTCGGGCGAGCTCGTTTCGACCGCGGCGATCACCGAGCCGCAGGCGGGCTCGGATTTGCGCGGACTCAAGACGACCGCGGTCGAAGACGGCGGCAGCTTCCGCGTCAACGGCGTCAAGAAATGGATCAAGCTCGGCGGCATCAGCGATTTGTTGACCTTGCTCGTCGTCACCGGGCGCGACGCCGACGGCAAACCGAAGACGAGCCGGCTTGTGCTGGAGGCGGCGCAATCGCCGTGGCGAAGCCGCGAATTGGCGGCGACCGGGATCGAGAAGATCTCCTTCGCCGAGCTCACTTTCGACGATGTCCGCGTCCCCGCGGAAAATCTGCTGGGGACGCCCGGGCTCGGCGCCGAGCAGTTCAACCGCGGCATCGAGGCGTCGCGCGCCTTCGTCGGCATGCAATCCGTCGGCATCGCGCGGCACGCCCTCGATCTCGCCACAACCTATGTGAAGCAGCGCTTTGCGTTCGGCCGGCCGCTCGCGCGGTTCCAGGCGGTGCAGATATCGCTGGCCGACGCCGCGACGAAATTGGAAGCAGCGCGCCTTCTTTGCCTCAAGGCGCTGGCGATCCTCGACACCGGACAGCGCGCCCCGGGCGCCGTCTCGATGGCGAAGCTCTTCGCGACGGAAACCGCCGTCGAGGTGTGCCACGCCGCGATGGACAGCATGGGCGCCGAGGGATTGGCCCGCGATGCCGGCGTCGAGCGCTGCTGGCGCGACTGCCGGATGATGACAGTGATCGACGGCACCTCGGGCATCCAGCGCCTCGTCATCGGCCGCGAGCTCTTCGGCATGCCGGCTTTCACCTAGGAGCCGAGCATGCCATCCCCTCGCCCGCCCGCGCGGCTCTCCATCCGCCAGATCCTGCATCCGCGCTCGGTCGCCGTCTTCGGCGCCTCGGACAGCCGCGACAAGTTCGGCGGCCGCATCATGTACTTCCTCACCCACCACGGCTTCGCCGGACGGATCGTTCCGGTCAACCCGCGCCGTTCGGAGGTTTTCGGCCATGCCGCCTACGCGAAGATCGGGCTGGCGCCGATCGCGGTCGACGTCGCGATCCTCGCCGTTCCGACGGAGCAGCTCACCCACAGCATTCGCGAATGCGCCGAGGCCGGGGTCGGCTGCTGCGTCATCATGACGACCGGCTTCGCCGAGGCGAGCCAAGAGGGGCTCGCGCAGCAGAACGAGATCGTCGCCATCGCCAGCGCCGCCGGGATGCGCATCGTCGGGCCGAACTGCATGGGGTTTCTCAACCCCGCCTGGAACCTCGCGCTGTGCTCGTCCGTCGTGCTCGACGTCGAGAAATTCCTCATCGGCCATGTCGGCTTCATCAGCCAGAGCGGCGCCCTCATGGTCTCGATCTTCGATCGCGCCTATGGCGACGGGATCGGCTTCAGCGCGTGCGTCTCGCTCGGCAACCAGTCGGATCTCGAGATCTGCGACTTCCTCGACTACATGATCGAGGATCCCGAGACGCGAGCGATCTGCCTCTATGTCGAGGGCTTCATCGATCCGCCGCGCTTCGTCAGGGCCGCCGCCGCGTGCCGGGAGGCCGGCAAGCCGCTCATCATCGTCAAGACCGGCAAGACGCCGGCCGGCGTCAGGGCCGCGCGCTCGCATACGGCGAGCCTCGCCGGCTCCTACGACGCCTTCGCGGCGGTTTGCCGCGCGCATGGCGCCCTTCTCGCCGACGATCCGGCGACGATGGTGCGCGCCGCCGACGCGCTCGTGCGCTGGCCGCGCCTCGCCGATGGCGGCATCGGCGTCGTCTCGAGCTCCGGCGGCGGCGCCGGGATCATCGTCGACCGCTTGACGCAATCGGGGCATCGCCTCGCGAAATTGGCGCCGGCGACGAAGGAAGCGCTGTCGCAGATCCTGCTGCCGCCGCAAGCCGACAATCCGATCGACCTCGGCGGCCGCAAGTTGCCGGAATCGGTCGAGATCGCCGGTACGGCAATGGCAACGCTCGCCGCCGATCCCGATGTCGCCGCGATCCTCATCGGCCTCGCCTCGATGCCGTTTTTCGAGCCGCGCACCCGCCTTCTCGCGCAGGAGGGGCTGGCGAGCGGCAAGCCCGTTCTCTGCGCCGTGCTTCCCGGCCCCGCCGCGAACGGGCCGCGCAAGGCGTTGCGCGATCTGCGCTGCCCCTTCGTCGACACGACGCAGGAAGCGTTCGACATTCTCTCTCTCATGACGCGCTATGCCGAATTGCGGGCGGCGCGCGAGGAGCCACCGCCGGATCGGCCATCATCGCTGCCCGCGGCCGAGTCGGCGACCCGCCTCGTCGCGACCGCCGATGAGCTCTCCCCGCTCACGCGCGCTCTCGAGAGCTACGGCATCCGTCTCGCGCGCGAGACGCTGGCCACGAGTTGCGATGCGGCGGTCGCCGCGGCAACGGCGATCGGCTTTCCCGTTGTCTTGAAGGGCGTCGCGCCCTGGCTCGTCCACAAGAGCGAATTCGGCGCCGTCAAAACTAACCTCGCCGACGAGGCGGCGCTGCGCGCGGCGTGGCGCGAGATCACGGCGGCGCTCGCCGCCCACGACCCGCACGGCGCGATCACGGGCTGTCTCGTGCAGGAGATGGTCGGCGCCGGCACGGAATTGATCGTCGGCACCAAGTGGGACGAGCAGTTCGGGGCCTTCGTCATGGTCGGCGCCGGCGGCATGCTGGTCGAGCTCATGGGCGATGTGGCGCTTGCGCCGGCTCCGGTCTCGCACGACGCGGCGGCGCGGCTGTTGCGCTCGCTTCGCATCGCGCGCCTCTTCGCCGGGTTTCGCGGCAAACCGCCGCTCGACCTCGAGGCGGTGTGCGACACCGTCGTGAAGATGAGCTGGCTCGCCGCCGATCTCGGCGGCCGTCTCCTCGATCTCGAGATCAACCCGCTCATCGTCCATGCCAAGGGCGATGGGGCGGTCGCCGTCGATGTGCGCGGCACCCTCGCGCCGGCTGGCTGACGGCTCAATCAGGTCGCCGGGCGTGTCCCGCCATAGGCTTCGCTCGGCGCCAGCTTGCTGTTCTTGAAGATGATCTTGCCGCGGATCTCGGCGGCGTGCTTCCACGCCGCCTGAGCCTCCGGCGAGAACTCCGCCGCCGGCCGCGGGTCCTCCTCGAAATGGTGATAGTCGTCGACGCCGCGCACCAGCAGGGCGGTGTCGCGTCCATCCTCGCGCCGCGCATGGGTCGGCACGATCTCGACGAGCACCATGATCCGCCGATCCGTCCCGTTGTTCGGTCCCGAGCAATGGACGACGCGATTGTTGATCAGCGCAATCTCGCCGGGACGAAGCGCGAGGTCGACGGCGTTCGATTTGTCGAAATCGACGGAAATGTACTGGCCCCGGGCGAGGATGCTTTTCGAATTCTCCGAATCCTCGTGCGGCAAGGCGCCCCAGCGATGCGATCCGGGAACGACGCGCAGGCACCCGGCGGTCGCATCGCATTCGGAGAGGGCGAGCGCGCCGAAGATGACGATCGGCTTGACCCCGCCATAGGCGAAATCCTGGTGCCAGCCGGCGATGGTCTGCCGATCCGGGTTCTTGATGCGCCAAGCCATGCTCCACAGCAGCAAGTTCGGTCCGAGCAGATCCTCGAAGACGTCGAGGACCCGCGGCTGCTCCGCCAGGTCCACGATCCACGGGCAGAGCAGATGCGACTTGGTCTTCAGCTTCTTCACATGCTCGGGAAAGCGCGCCTCGAAGCTTTCGAGGCGGGATCTGAACGCGCGCACTTCATCAGCGGTGAGGACCGGAACGGGGCTGAGATAGCCCTCCGTCTCGAAGCGCCCGATCTCGTCGGCGGTCAGCACCTTGCTCATCGCGCTCGTCCTCATTCGCAGTGGCATCGCAGCGATGATGGTAGCGCCATTCGCGAAGCGCGCCAACATGCGCGCTCCCCGCTACGCCTTGCGCCAACGAAATACGCTAGTGTAGCGTGACTTGGCGCCGATCGCTGGGCCGGTCACGGGGGGAGTGGCAGATGTTGGGACAGTTTCTCGTCGTTCTGTTGGGTGCGGCGTTCTTCCTGCAAGGGGCCAGTTTCGAGGCCCGCGCGCAATCCGGCTGCGAGCCCAAGCTCCAGCACCCGCCGCTCGCGCGGAAAGGCACCTTGATCGCCGCGATCAACCCGACGGTCGCCCCCATCCAATACATCGATGAGGACGGCAACATCATCGGCCTCGACGTCGATGTCGGCAACGCGATCGCCGCGCGGCTGTGCCTGAAGATGGTGTTCCAGAGCACGCAATTCGCGACGATGATCCCGGCGCTGCAGGACAGCCGCTTCGATCTCATCGATTCCTTCATGTTCTATACGCCCGAACGCGCGGCGCAGGTGATGATGGTGCCCTACGGCGCCTCGACGATGGCAATCGTCGTTCCCAAGAGCAACACACAGACGATTGCGGGGCCGGAAGATTTCTCGGGCAAGCGCTTCGCCGTCGAGCTTGGCACGGTCGATGCGGCCGATGCCAAGAAAGCGAGCGACGCGCTCGCGGCGGCCGGGAAGCCGCCGCTCGACATCCACACCTTCTCGACTTATGCCGAGGTGCTCCAGGCGCTCTCGGCGGGACAGGTCGACGGCGCCTTCATCGGCACCGAGCAGGCCTTCTACTACAAGAACAAGGGCCAGGATTTCTTCCGGATCGCCCTCGCCGGCTACGACCCGCATGCCGAGGCGCTCGCCTTCAAGGACCCGGCGATCGCCGCGGCGGTGGTCGCGGCGATGAACGACATGAAGGCCGATGGCAGCTTCGACAAGATCTTCGCGCCCTATCGCCATTGCGTGCTGCCCGGGCCCTACAAGATCACCACCGGCCCGATCCCGCCGCCGAACTGCCCGGCGCAGACCGAGTAGCGCCTTCGATGTGGGACTGGGCAGCGTTCTTTCACCACCTGCACAGCTTCTATCTTCTCACCGGGGCGGGCATCACGCTGCTGCTGTCGATCGCGGCGCTGGCGATCGGATTGTGCTGCGGCTTCATCGCCGCGATGATGCGCTTGTCGCGCAACCCCTTCATCAACAAGCCCGCCTCGTTCTACGTCTGGCTGATGCGCGGGACGCCGCTTCTCGTGCAGCTCATCATCATCTATACCGGCTTGCCGCAGCTCGGCATCCGCTTCAACGTCATCGAATCCGCCCTGATCGGGCTCGGCCTCAACGAGGGTGCCTACCTCGCCGAGATCATCCGCGCCGGGATCCTCGCCGTGCCGAAGGGGCAGTTCGAGGCGGCGCGCGCCGTCGGCATGACCTTTCCGATGACGATGCGGGTCGTGGTGCTGCCGCAGGCCTTCCGCTTCATCATCCCGCCGCTCGGCAACACCTTCAACGGCCTCCTGAAGACGACCTCCCTCGCCTCGGTCATCTCGATGGAAGAGCTGCTGCGCCGCACCGAGATGCTGATCCAGATCCAGTTCAAGGTGCTCGAGATCTTCACGGTCGCCGCGATCTATTATCTCATCCTGACGACCATCTGGGGCTTCATCCAGGAGCGCCTCGAAGAGCGCTTCTCGCGGAGCGTCGCGAGCGCACGCCGCAGCGGCAATGGTCGTGGCGTGCCGATGGGTCTCGGTCCCGCCGAGGCCATCGACAAGGTGATGTTGTCGCGCGATGCGCAATGATCTTGCCGCACCGCTCGACCCGGCTTGTGCCGTCGAGCTGCACGATGTGCACAAATATTTCGGCGATCATCACGTCCTGAAGGGCGTCAGCCTGCGCATCATGAAGGGCGAGGTCGTCGTCATCCTCGGTCCGAGCGGCGGCGGCAAGAGCACCTTGCTGCGGACGATCAACCATCTCGAAAAGCCCGACCGCGGTTGGGTCAAGATCAATGGCGGGTTGATGGGGTATCGGCGCGATGGCGATCGGCTCGTCGAGCTGTCGGATCGCGAGACCGCCGCACAGCGCCGCCACATCGGCATGGTGTTTCAGCAGTTCAACCTGTTCTCGCACATGACCGCGTTGCAGAACGTCATGGCGGCGCCGATCAAGGTGCTGAAGACGGAGAAAGAGAAGGCTGCCGCCGATGCGCGACGCCTCTTGGCCCTGGTCGGCCTGCCGGAGAAGGAGAACGCCTACCCCGAGCATTTGTCGGGCGGCCAGCAGCAGCGCGTCGCGATCGCTCGGGCGCTCGCCATGCATCCCAAAGTGCTGCTCTTCGACGAGCCGACCTCCGCGCTCGACCCGGAAATGGTTGCCGAGGTGCTGAGCGTGATGCTCGATCTCTCCAAGGCGGGGATGACGATGGTGGTCGTCACGCACGAGATCGGCTTCGCCCGCGTCGCCGCGCATCGCGCGGTCTTCGTCGAGAACGGCGAGATCGTCGAGGAGGCCCCGCCCGAGACCTTCTTCGCCAACCCAGCGAGCGCGCGGACCCGCCAATTCCTCGGCAAGGTCCTGCACGGCTGACGGGGCTCACTCCGCGGGGACGGTGCGCTGCCGCCTTGCGCTGCTTTGCACCTGCATGACCGTCGGCGCCGCCAGCGCGAACGTCGCGGCGATGACGAGGAACACGGCCTGCGCGGCGTGATAGTCGACGAGGATGCCGAAAATCAGCGGTGCGATCGACGAGCCCAAATCCAGGCCGGAATAGACGAAGCCGAAAATGCTGCCCGTCCCGGCGCCGACGTCGAGCGCCGCGCGCCGGATCAGCACGTCGCGCGAGGGCGAGGTGGTGCCGCTCGCAATACCGGCGACGAACAGCACCGGCAGCACGACGAGGCCGAGACCCGGAAGGATGCCGATGACGAGCATCAGGGCGGCGACGATGACGATGCCGGTCATCGCCACGCGGTGATGATTGTCGGTACGGTCGGCGAGAATGCCGCCGAACACCATCCCGCACAGACTGCCGACGAGATAGATCGTCAGCCCGAGCGTCGCGGTGCCGAGCGGGAGGCCGTAGCCCTCGGTCAAGGCGCTGATGGCAAAGGTCTGGACGCCGGTGCCGGCGAGCGCGGTCAAGGCGAAATAGGCAAAGCCGAGCAGGACGACCGGCGAGGCGACGATCGCGAGATATGCGGCAAGCGGGTGCGATGCGCTCGATGCGCGCGCGGCTTGGCGCGGGACATAGACCAGCCTCGCCCGATTGGCGAACAGCACCGCCGCCACGGTGAGGCCGATGGCGCCGACGACGAGGAGGGCGACGCGCCAGCCGGCGAACGCAGTGACGCCGACGATAAGCGCCGCCGAGGTGGCGAAGCCGAACCCGCCGGCGATGCCGTGGACGGCGTAGGCGCGGCCGAGCCTCTGCGCGCTGACGCAATGGCTGAGGATCGAGAGGTCGGCGGGATGGAAGACGCTGTTGCCGAGACCGGCAATGACGGCGAGCGGCAGCAGCGCCCAATAGCCGGGCGCGAGGCCGGAGAGGCCGATCGCCGCCGACATCGCCGTGAGACCGCCGATGAGCAGCCGATGGGCGCCGTAGCGGTCGACCAGCACGCCGGCGGCCGCCTGCCCCAAACCCGAGGCGATGTAGAACAGCGTCACGATGAGGCCGAGCCGAGTGAAGCCGACGCCGAATTCGACATTGAGGATGGGAAAGAGCGGCGGCAGCGCCAGCTGCATCAAGTGGCTGGAGAAATGCGCCGACCCGGCGAGCGCCATCACCGCAGTATCGTTTCGCTCCTCGACAGAGGCCAGCACGGACATGAAACAATCCACCCTACCGCCACGCTCGGCGCCACTCTATCGCATGCTTGCGTCGCCACCTCGCAAAACTGCGGGAATGGCAGCCATGCGCCAGCCGGGCAAAACGCCTCTCCCTTCGCCTCAGCGGTTGCGCCAAGTGTGCTTCGGCGCATAGCCGAGGAAGCGCCGCGCCTTTTCGATCGACAGCAGGGTCTCATGGGTGCCGAGCCCATCACGCACCGGGACGCCCGGGAAGGCCTTCGCCATCAAGGCGCGGCTGGGCTCCTGCATCAAGGTGTCGGCGGCGGCGATGGTGAAATGCTCGGCGCCCGCGATCTCCGCCTCGAGGGCGAGCCGGCAGGCTTGCGCGACGTCGCGGCTGTCGACCCAGCTCCAGAGATTCCAGCGCCTGAGGGACGGATCTGCCCAATAGGATGGGATCGCATCGTAATCGGGCTCCTCGAAAATGTTCGAGATGCGGAAGCCGATGAAGCTCGTCCCCGGATTCCAGCGATGCATCTGCCCCGCCATCTCCTCGCACAGCACCTTGGCGAGCGCGTAGCCGGTCTCGGGCGAGAGCGGATGGTCTTCGGTGACGGGCGCGAAAAGCGGAGGCGTTCGCGTCAGCGGCAGGCCATACGCCGTCTCGCTCGACGCCCAGACGATTCGCTTCAAGCCGAGCAGGGTCGCGGCGCTGAAGACGTTGTAGGTCGTCATCATGTTGTTCTGGAACGTGACCGCATCGGGCGCGAGGCTCGGCGCCGGAATTCCGGCAAGATGGATGACCGCCTCCGCCTCGCCGAGCGGCGAGCGCCGGCGATCGACCGTCCCGGCAGCGCGGCGCAGCGCGTCGACCGCCTGCCCCATATCGTTGAGATCCGCCTTGAAGAAATGACAAAGCGCCTCGCGCGGCGGCACGAGGTCGACGTTCATGACGGCGTAACCATGATCGAGCAGCTCGCGAATGACGGCCCGCCCGGCCTTGCCGCTCCCGCCGGTGACGACGACGCTCTTCCTGGTCATGAAATGCCTCCGCTTCCCCCGCGCCATCTAAGCAGGTTTCGGTGGACCGAGCCACGGGACGGTCGGTGCATGCTTCGTTTGGCGCAAGGGCCGCGATGCACGTTCCCTGTTGAATGATCAGGGCGCGATGGACT
>JBGPOZ010000203.1:0-9228 GCA_041488295.1 Allostellaceae bacterium | reverse complement strand
CGCAGACGAGCGACACGATGGGACGAAGGATCGAACCCGCCCCGATCTTTAGGCGCCTCTGAGCAGGTCGGTCTCGAGCTTGATGCAGTCGCCGCGATAGATGATGTCGGCGACGTAGATGGCGATGCCGCGCCTGTCGATCACGACGCAATGCGCCTCGGCGGTCGGGGCGTTGAGCGGCAGCTTGAGGAGCCGCGCGGTCTCGGGATCGGCGCTGCCGATAACAAGCGTCTGATGGGCCGAGGCGATCGCGACCCCCGCCATCGCGGCGACGGTCGGCAACGCCGGATGCTTGCGAAACGCCGCCGCGTCGCGATCGTAGATGTCCTTGGCGAGATGAAGGCTGACGACGGAATAGGCTCTGCTGCCGCGCGATTGCACGCTGCGCAGGAAGACGTATTCGGCGGCCGGTTGCCCTTCGTCGGGACGAAGGCGAGGCCCGCGCGGGGGCGCGCTCACCGGCAGGAATTTCGGGACGTTGTCCTTGATCGTGCCGATGAGCGATGACCAGCTCGCATCGAGCTTCAGCCACCGCCGGTCCTCGATCGTCTGCGCGACGAAGGTGCCCTTCCCTTGCTGACGCAGCACGAGCTGTTCCTTTTCGAGCAGCTCGACCGCCTGGCGCACCGTGACGCGGGCGACGCCGAACTCTTCCTGCAGCTCCTCGATCGTCGAGATCTTTTCGCCCGGCGCCCAATGCCCGTCCTCGATGCGGCGGCGCAGCATGGTCGCGACTTGAAGGTAGAGCGGGACCTGGCTCAAGCGGAACGTCTTCGCGAGTTGGCTCATCGGTTTCAGTCCCTTTGCAAATCCCTGCTTCTTACTCGTGCCCGGAAACGACGCCGCTGATGAGGTTCGCGCGGTAGAGCAGCTCGACATCGAAACCGGCGAGCGCCGCCGCCGGCGCCATCTCCGCCGTCAGCGCCTCGAGCTCCACCTCTTGCTGACGGCGCAATTCCTCGGCCTCCTCGACCTCGACGATGGCGAAGCGGATCGGATCGCCCGGCCGCCGCCGGCCGACCGATGGAAGGTCGGCGGAGATGACTGTCGCGATCTTCGGATAGCCGCCCGTCGTCTGGTGATCGGCGAGGAGCAGGATGGGCTGCCCCGAGCCCGGCACCTGGATCGCGCCCGTGGCGATCCAGTCCGAGACGATATTGTAGCCGTCGCGATGCGCCAGCAGCGGCCCATCGAGCCGCATCCCCATGCGATCCGCGCTCTGCGAGACGGTAAACTCGGCATTGACGAGGCATTCGACCGCCGCGTCGGTGAAATAGTCCTGTTGCGGCCCGAGCACGACGCGGATCGGCCGATCGCGCTCGGGATCAGGCGGCGTGCGAAGGCTCAGCTCGCTTCTGTCCTCACGCGATTGCTGTGCCAACGGCAGGAGATCGCCGGCGCGCAGCGCCCGCCCCTCGAAGCCGCCGAACCCGCCGCGGACGAAGGTCGAGGCGCTCCCGAGGCAGGGCTCGACCGCGAAGCCGCCGGCAATCGAAAGGTAGCAGCACGCGGCATTGCCGAGCCGCCCGACGCGGAACGTCTCGCCGCGCCGCAGCAAGAGGCTGCGCCAGCCGCCGGCAACCCGTCGCTGCCCGCCCACGAGCTCGAGCTCGGCATCGCCACCGGCGAGCGCGACATGAGCGCAATCCGCAACGATTTCGACGGTCGGTCCCTGGTAGAGAATTTCCAACGCGGGCGCGTTGTCGGGATTTCCCACGAGCCGATTGGCCAGGCGAAAACTGATCGGATCGAGGGCGCCAGAGACCGGGACACCCGCCGCCTGGTAGCCGTAACGGCCGAGATCCTGGATCGTGCTGTGCAGCCCCGGCGCCACGATCTTGAGCGCGCCGCTCATGCGGTGAGCCGCTCTTCGCGGATCCGATACTCGCCGCGCTGGATTGCCGCTTGCAGCGCCGTGAAGGCGTCGCGGCCGACCGGCTCGAACTGCACCGCGTCGCCCGGCGCGAAGAGAGAGGGTGGCGATGCGAGCGCATCGAACAGCCGGATCGGCGTCGTCCCGATGAGATGCCAACCGCCCGGGCTCTCGATCGGATAGATCGCGGTCATGCCCATGGCGATCGCGACCGCGCCGGGCGGAACGCGCACGCGCGGATCGACGCGCCGCGGCAACACCAGCGGTTTCGGGAGATCGCCCAAATAGGGAAAGCCCGGCAGGAAGCCGATCATGTAGACGTGGTAGCGCGACGCGGCATGAAGCTTCACGACCTCCGCGGGCGCGAGGCGGGTCCGCTCGGCGACCTCCGCCAGATCGGGGGCGAACTCGCCTTCGTAGCAGACCGGGACGTGCCAAAGGCGCCGCTCCCCCTCGAACAGCGCTGCGCCGCTCAGCAGCGCCTTCACCGCTTCGATGAGCGCGCCCGCACTCGTGCGCAGCGGATCGTAGTGGATCATCAGCGAGCGAAAGGTCGGGACGGTTTCGATGATTCCGGCCATGTCCCCATGGCGGATGCGCGCGCTGAGACCGAGCACGCCCTCGCTGATGGCGCGGTCGATCTCGTCGCCGAATTCGACCACAATGGCGCCGTCGCCGCTCGACAGGAACTTGGCCGCAATCGCGGGCTTCTGATCGGCCGGTCGGGCCACGGCCGGGGTGGTCGCAGATCCGGGGGAAGTTGACAATTGAGTTGCCGCGTTCAGAATGACTATCTTATCATCGTCTCGAACTTGGTACCATATGGATCGGCCGAAAACCAGATCGCGCAACGACGCTTGCGCCGGTCGCCCGGGAAGCGAGGAGACAGTGGCCAAGCAGGTCAATTTGAACGCGGATATGGGTGAAAGCTTCGGCGCCTGGAAGATGGGCAATGACGACGCCCTTCTCGACATCATCGGCTCGGCCAGCATCGCCTGCGGCTTCCATGCCGGCGATCCCAACGTCATGCATCATGTCGTGACGCGCGCCAAGGAAAAGGGCGTCAGCATCGGCGCCCATCCCGGGTTCAACGACATCTGGGGCTTCGGCCGCCGGCGCATCGACATGAATGTGCGCGATCTCGAATACATGATCGCCTATCAGATCGGCGCGCTTCAAGCGATGGCGGCCTATGTCGGCGAGAAGGTGACGCATCTGAAGCCGCATGGCGCGCTCAACAACATGGCGGCGGAGAATCTCGAATTCGCCCTCGCCATCGGCCGCGCGATGAAGGCGGTCGACCGCTCGATCATCTACGTGGCGCTCGCCGGCTCGGAGATGGAGGCGGCGGCGGTCAAGCTCGACCTGCCGCTGGCGCGCGAGGGTTTCTGCGACCGCCTTTATGACGATGACGGCAACCTCACCTCGCGCAAGATCCCCGGTGCGGTGCTGCACGACGCCGAAGAGATCAAGAACCGCGTCGTCCACATGGTGCTCGACGAAGAGATCGTCTCGCGCAACGGCAAGCATTTGAAGCGCAAGATCGACAGCCTCTGCGTCCATGGCGACGAGCCGACGGCGGTGCTGGCGGCGCGCGCGGTGCGCCAGGGTCTCGAAGCCGCCGGAGTTCGCGTCCTGCCGCTCCCCGAGATGAAGCTTGCCTAAGGCCCGATTTCGGCGCTCGTCCTTACTCACCCTCCCCCGCTTGCGGGGGAGGGCAGGGTGGGGGAACGATGTGGCGAGCGCGATCGGCACCGGCGGACGCGCCGATAGAACCCCCTCCCCTCCCTCCCCCGCTTGCGGGGGAGGGTCTCGAGGTATTCGGAGTGCTAGGCTCGTCTCGCGCAAGGTGCGCGCTTGACAGCGACCCGTCCGCTCCTCGCCGTCATCGGCGGCACCGGTGCGCTCGGCACCGGCCTCGCGATGCGCTGGGCGGCGGCGGGTTATCCCGTGATCATCGGCTCGCGCGACGCGGCGAAGGCGGAGGCCGCCGCCTCGGCGATCCGGCCCGGCGGCGGCGCCCCGGCAGTCCGCGGCGCCGACAATGAATCGGCGGCGCGCGCGGGCGAGATCGTCGTCGTCACGGTGCCGTTCGCGAGCCACGCCTCGACGCTCGAGGCGATCTGTGAAGCGGCCGTAGGAAAGATCCTCGTCGACACGACGGTGCCCCTCGTCCCGCCCAAAGTCGCAACCGTGCAATTACCGCCGGAGGGATCGGCCGCCGTCGCGGCGCAGCGGCTCCTTGGCGATGCGGTTCGCGTCGTCTCGGCCTTTCAGAACGTCGCCGCGCACAAATTGCAGACCGGGCAGACCATCGATTGCGACGTGCTCGTCTGCGGCAACGACCGGGCGGCGCGCGACATCGTCATCGGTCTCGCCCAGAGCATCGGGCTGCGCGGGGTCGACGCCGGCCCGCTGGCGAATTCGGCGGCGGCCGAAGCGCTGACCTCGGTTCTGATCGGCATCAATCGGCGTTATAAGATCGACGGTGCAGGCATACGGATCACCGGCTCGTTCGGCAGCGCGGGCGCATGACGGTCACAGAAGCCGATGGCAACAGAAAATGTCACCCTGGTTGCCCTTCAAGGCATCCCGCTCATCCGCCCGGGTGACGACCTCGCGAGCGTTCTGATCGCGGCGATCGAATCGGCACGCCTCGTCCCCGACAACAGCGACGTGCTGGTGATCGCCCAGAAGATCGTCTCGAAGGCGGAGGGGCGTTATGTCGCGCTCGCCGAGGTGACGCCATCCGCGCGTGCCATCGAACTTGCGCGCGAGACTGGCAAGGATGCGCGCCTCATCGAGATCATCCTGTCGGAATCGGAGGGAATCGTGCGCCATCGCCGCGACGTTCTGATCGTCGCGCACCGCCTCGGCTTCGTCATGGCGAATGCCGGCGTCGACCAATCCAATATCGAGCATGGCGAGGGCGATGGGCGCGTGCTCCTCCTGCCGAAGGACCCGGAGGCGACTTGCCTCGCGCTGAAGCGCCGGCTCGATGCGCATTTCGGCGTCGCATTCGGAGTCATCGTCAATGACAGCTTCGGGCGGGCGTGGCGCAATGGCGTCGTCGGCGTCGCGCTCGGCGCCGCCGGCCTGCCGGCGCTCATCGACATGGTGGGTGAAGCTGACCTCTTCGGCCGAACATTGCGCGTGACGCAAATCGCCTTCGCCGACGAGATCGCCGCCGCGGCCTCCTTGGTGATGGGACAGGCGGCGGAACGTCAGCCGGCGGTGCTCGTTCGCGGCTTGAATTGGGGCGAGCGCGAGCCGAAACCGGCGCGCGCGCTCATCCGCCCCAAGGAACTCGACCTCTTTCGATGACCGGGCTGGGGACCGCGAGGACGTGAGCACGCCATCACCGCAATCGGCACGAAGGGCCGAGCCCGGGAAGGTGCTCGCCCTCTGCGGCGGCGTCGGCGGCGCGAAGCTGGCATTGGGCCTCTACCGCGTGCTGCCGCCCGACCATCTCGTCATCGCCGTCAATACCGGCGATGATTTCGAGCATCTCGGCCTCCATGTGGCGCCGGATCTCGACACGATCATGTATACGCTCGCGGGGCTCGCCAATCCGGCGACCGGTTGGGGCCGGGTCGATGAAACCTGGACATTCATGCGCGCCTTGGGCGTGCTTGGCGGCGAAAACTGGTTCCAGCTCGGCGACGGCGACCTCGCGACCCATGTCGAGCGGACGTGGCGGCTGCGCCAGGGCGAAAGCCTGACGCAAATCGCGGCGCGCTTCGCCGCCCGCCTCGGACTTCGCACGGCGCTCCTGCCGATGAGCGACGATCCGGTGCGGACGATGATCGACACGGAAGAGGGCGTTCTGCCGTTCCAGCATTATTTCGTGCGCTTGCGCTGCGGGCCGGCTGTGCGGAGCATCGCTTTCGCCGGCGCCGACGAAGCGCGGTCCAATCCGGCCTTGCTCGCGGCGCTTGCCGCGCCCGACCTCGCCCTCGTCGTGATCTGTCCCTCGAACCCCTATCTCAGCGTCGACCCGATCCTCGCCGTACCGGGAATCCGCGCGGCGCTTGCCGGCTGCGCCGCGCCCAAGATCGCAGTCTCGCCGATCATCGGCGGCGCGGCGGTGAAGGGACCTGCGGCAAAGATCATGCGCGAGCTCGGCGTGCCGCAGACTCAAGCGTCGATCGCGCGTCACTATGCCGGGCTGATCGACGGCCTCGTCATCGACGAGAGCGATTCCGGCGAGGCCGCGAGCCTCCCCATCCCCGCCCTCGCCACGCGAACGCTCATGCACAGTCTCGACGACCGCGAAGGGCTGGCGCATCGTGTGCTGGCATTCGGGCGGCATCTCGGCAGGCAGCGATGACGAAACTTGGCTTCTGGGCCGTCGTGCCCGCGAAGGATCTGGCGCAGGCAAAGCGGCGCCTTGCCGAAATCTTGACGCTCGAGGAACGCCAGGGTCTCGCCTGCGCCATGCTGCGCGATGTCCTTGCTGCGCTCTTTGGCGCGAGTGGCCTTGCCGGGACGCTCGTCGTGACGCGCGATGCCGAGCTTGCCGGAATCGCACAGGAGTTCGGCGCGCGGATCATGGCCGATCTGCGCCATGAAGGGCCGAGCGCCGCGGTGACCTTGGCGGCAACGAAGCTTGCCGGTGAAGGCGCGCAGGGCATGCTCGCGATACCGGCAGACCTGCCGCTCGCGAGCGCGGCGGAGATCGGCGAGATCCTCGCGGCGGCGGGCGCGGCCCCTTCGGTCACCTTGGTGCCGGCCCTCGCCGACATGGGCTCCAACGCCGTGGCGCTGGCGCCCGCCGATGCGATCCCGCTTTGCTTTGGCACGCGCAGCTTCTTTCTCCACCAGGAGGCGGCGCTGGAACGCGGCATCGAGCCGCGCATTCTGCGCCTGCGGGGAATCGGACTCGATATCGACCGCCCCGACGATCTGCTCGCCTTCATGGCGCGCAGATCGGAGACGCGGAGCTATGCCTATCTCGACCAGCGCGACGTGACGGCGCGCCTCACGGCCCTCGATATCAACCGAAAGAGCGGCGCGCAGTAGATGGCGAAAGGGACAGCGACGATGGAACCGCCAGTGCAAGAGCTGCTGCGCGACCTGGCTGAGGGACGCCGCGCCGCGCCCGACGAGGCGCTGAGCTTCGCCGCCTGCGATGATCTGCCGGCGCTCATGGCGGCGGCCGCGGCGCTGCGCGATCGGGTCCACGGCAATGTCGTGTCGTATTCGCGCAAGGTGTTCATTCCGCTGACGCAGCTCTGCCGCGACGTCTGCCATTATTGCACCTTTGCCCATCCCCCGCGCCGCGGCGAGCGCGCCTATCTGACGCGCGAAGCGGTGCTCGCCATCGCCCGCGCCGGCGCCGATGCCGGCTGCAAGGAAGCGCTCTTCACGCTCGGCGACAAGCCCGAGCTGCGCTATGAAGCGGCGCGCGACGAGCTGGCGACGCTCGGCCATCCGACGACGATCGCCTATCTCGTCGAGATGGCGCGCCTCGTCCTCGCAGAAACGGGGCTGCTGCCGCACGTCAATCCGGGCGTGCTCACGGCGTCCGACATCGCCGCGTTGCGCGCGGTCTCGGTCTCGCAAGGTGTCATGCTGGAAAGCAGCGCCCCGCGTCTTGGCGCGCGCGGCGGCCCGCATTTCGGCTCTCCCGACAAGGAGCCGGAGCGCCGGCTCGAGACGATCCACCTTGCCGGCGAGGCCGCGGTTCCCTTCACCTCCGGCATCCTCATCGGCATCGGCGAGACCCGCCGCGAGCGCATCGAAGCGCTGCTCGCCTTGCGCGACATCCACGAGCGCTCGGGGCACCTTCAAGAGGTGATCGTCCAGAACTTCCGCGCCAAGCCCGGAACGCGCATGGAGGATGCGGCGGAGCCCACCCTCGCCGAGCATCTCTGGACGATCGCCGTGGCGCGGCTCGTCTTCGGCGGCGCCATGAACATACAGGCGCCGCCCAATCTGAGCCCGGGCGTGCTCCCATCGCTCATCGATGCCGGCATCAACGATTGGGGCGGCGTCTCTCCGGTGACGCCTGATCACGTCAACCCCGAAGCCCCGTGGCCGCATCTCGCTGCGCTCGAACGCGAGACGAACGCCGCCGGCAAGCAGCTCGTCGAGCGCCTCGCGATCTATCCCGCATACGCGCAGGACCCCGAGCGCTGGCTCGATCCCGGCCTCAGATCCGCGGTCATGCAGGGCGTCGACGCCGAGGGCTTCGCACGACTCGATCCGTGGTCGCCGGGCGCCGCCGTCGCGGTTCCCGAGCGCGAGATCGCGCTGATCCACGGCCCGCATCCGACGAAGATCGACCGAGGATTCAGTACGGCGATCGAGCGGGCGCAACGCGGCGAGCGGCTGAGCGAGGCGGAGATCACCCGCCTCTTCGCGGCGCGCGGACCGGAATTCGCCGCGATCTGCGCCGCCGCCGACACGCTGCGCGCCGCCGTCAACGGCAATCGCGTCAGCTACGTCGTCACGCGCAACATCAACTATACGAATGTCTGCTATTTCCGCTGCCAGTTCTGCGCGTTCTCGAAGGGCAAGCTGAGCGAAAATCTGCGCGGCCGGCCTTACGCGCTCGACCTCGACGAGGTGAAGCGCCGCACGGCCGAGGCCTGGGCGCGCGGCGCCAGCGAAGTGTGCATGCAGGGCGGCATCCATCCGGAATATACCGGCGCCACATATCTCGACATCTGCCGCGCGGTGAAGGAAGCCGCACCCCGCATCCATGTCCACGCCTTCACGCCGCTGGAGGTTTGGCAAGGTGCGGCGACGCTCGGTATTTCGGTCCCGGAGTTCCTCGCGGCGTTGCGCGAGGTCGGGCTCGGCACCTTGCCCGGCACCGCTGCCGAGATCCTCGACGACGAGGTGCGACGCGTCATCTGCCCCGACAAGATCACGACGGCGCAGTGGCTCGAGGTGATGGCGCAGGCGCATGCGATCGGCATCCGCAGCACCGCCACGATCATGTTCGGCCACGTCGAGCGGCCGGTCCATTGGGCACGGCACCTCCTGCGGATTCGCGACCTGCAGGCGAGGACGGGCGGGTTCACCGAGCTCGTCCCCCTCCCCTTCGTCCATATGGAGGCGCCGATCTACCTCAAGGGCCACGCGCGTCGTGGTCCTACTTTCCGCGAAGCCGTGCTGATGCATGCGGTGGCGCGCCTTGTCCTTCACCCGCATGTGACGAACATCCAGGCGTCATGGGTGAAGCTCGGGCGGAGCGGCATCGCGGCGTGCCTCAGTGCGGGCGTCAACGACATCGGCGGAACGCTGATGAACGAGACGATCACGCGCTCGGCCGGCGCCATTCACGGCGAGGAGATGTCGCCCGCGCTGATGGAGGAGATCATCCGCGCCGCCGGACGAGAGCCGGT
>JBGPOZ010000202.1:0-9275 GCA_041488295.1 Allostellaceae bacterium | reverse complement strand
TCGTGCCGCGACCGCGGCCTCCTCGTACTGTCCCACGGAGGAGAGCGCGACGCTCAGATGCAGGTGGTATTCGGCGACGTTACGATTGCGTTCGATCGCCTTGCGCAAATGCTTGGCCGCCCGCTCCGGTTGGTCGAGCTGAAGAGCAAGCGTGCCGAGATTGAAGAGGGCGTCCGCGTTGTTTGGATTCGTTTCGAGCGCCCGTTCGAAGAGCGCGAGAGCCTCTGTCGCATTGCCGGCGTGCGCATGCGCGCTCGCCGCGCGGAGCGTCTCGTTTACCGACCAGGGAGGAGTGGAAGTCATCGACCGATGCCTTCGTCGTCGAGCGCTGCGCGCACAAAGAGCCATTCAACGGACACGGTGCGAGAACCGTGCCAGGTCCGAAGGTGACCAGATATGCGGAACTTGCTTAGTTTTTTATGAATTTTGCCGCACGGCTCATACCGTGCTTGCCGGAGTCGCGGCAGAATCTACTGTCGGCCGCGCTTTCATGGCGATAAGCGTTCAGGCGAGGATGTTGAGGTTCCCGCCATTGGTCAAGAAAGAGAGATCGATCGGGATGGTGCCGTCGCCGCCGCCGCCGC
Organism: Allostellaceae bacterium; assembly: GCA_041488295.1. Lineage (GTDB taxonomy): Bacteria > Pseudomonadota > Alphaproteobacteria > ATCC43930 > CGMCC-115725 > URHD0088. The sequence continues at coordinate 8,691 of JBGPOZ010000202.1, read as the reverse complement.
CGCCGCCGCCGAACAGAGCCAGAGAGGGATCGCTCGACGACCCGCTTCCGTTTCCGCCGCCGAACAGGGCGAGGAGGGGATCGCTCGATCCGTTCTGCAGGCTCACATTGGCGAGGAATTGGTTGATGAATTGCTTGAGGAAGGTGGGGTCGGTCAACTTGCTCGGATCGAAGCCGGCATTGGCGAGGATCTGCTCTTGCTGGCTCGGATCGAGGGCACCCGTCTGCGCCGGGAGTCCGAGCGCACCGAGCGTCACGGCGGACAGCGTCGGGTTGCCGAGGACTTGAATGGTCGAGATGGCGCCGTTCGCGGCGTTCGCAGTGAATTCCTGCGCCTGCGTTGCGATCGATTGCCGGAACTGGTTCGCCTGGTATGCCGTGGTGATGGCGCTGACGCTGCTCGCCGCGGAAATCGGTGCCGTTATCGCCGTGGCCGTGGCGAGGCTTGGAGCGGCGCTCAACTCTTGCACCTTTGCCGAGATCGACTGCGCGAATTGATTGGCGGTGAAGGCGGCGGTGATCGCGGCGATGCTGTTCGGCTTGTTCGCCTGAGTGCCGCCATCCGTCGTGAGCGAGCTGAATGCCGCAACGAAATTCGCCGCGTCGGTGCTGTTGAGCAAAAGCGCGTTCGCCTGAGCCTGCACCGAGGCCGGCGCCGTGGGATCGTTGACCAGGAGCTGCTGGACGACGGCCGGAGATACCTTGGTCGGATCGAGATTGAAGGCTTGAAGCGCGACGTTGAGCACCTGCGGATTGTTGACGAGGCTCTGCGGCGACGTCACGTTGGCGATATTGGCCTGATATTGCGCGACCGCTTCCGTGACGCCGGAAGCGCTGTTGAAGGAATTGCGCAGATTGCCGATCGTCACGGCGCCGAGGGCGCCGAAATCGTTCCGAATCGTCGTCGGATCGTTCGTCGCCAGGGTCTGCGCGAACAGGTTCTGCTGATAGCCGGCGACAACCGCGCTGATGCTGGATTGCGTGTTGAGCTCCTTGCCTCCATCGGTGTTGAGCGATCCGAATGCCTGGACGAAATTGGCGAGGCGCTGATCCTGCGTCAGGAGCGGGTCGATCGCCTGCGCCGCTGGGGATTCGGTCAGGATCTGCTGGACGGTGCTGGATGGCACCTTCGTCGGATCGAGATTGAAGGCCGTGAGCGCGACGTTGAGCAATGTCGGATCGGCGATGAGGCCTGCGACGCTGGTAATGCCGCCGATCTTGGCCTCGAAGTTGGAGGTCGCGTTCTGGACAGCGGGGACCAATTGGAATTGTTGGTAGAGGCTGTTGATGCTGGAATATTCCGAGCCGGCGCCGGAAGAACCCAGCGAGCCGAAGGCTTGGACGAACCGCGCGACGTCAGGATCGTTCTGCAGCAGGCTCGTTGCCTGCGCCTTGGTGGCGGCGCTCGCGCTCGGGTCATTGGTCAGAAGCTGCCGCACGACGTCCGGCGACACTTTCGTCGAATCGATATTGAAGGCTCCGAGCGCGACATTGAGGAGCTGTGGATTGTTGACGAGGTCGTTGACCGAGGTGACGTTGCCGATGTTGTTTTGATAGAAACTGATCGCCTGCCCGATACCCGAGCTTTGCCTGAAATCGCCGAGCAGCGTGTTGATCGTGTCCCCGCCATTCGCGCCGAAATCGACTGTGGTGGTTACCGGATCGTTCGTCGCCACGGTCTGCGCAAAAACGTTCGTTTGATAGGAGCTGACGATCGCGTCGACGACGCCGGCGGTGCGAAGCTGTGAGCCGCCGTCGGCGTTCAAAGTCCCGAAGGCCTGAACGAACAGATTGAACTGAGCGGCGCGCGGATCGGTCGTCAGAAGCGGGTCGCTCTGTTGTGCCGTCGTCCCCTCGGTGAGAAGCTTGGCGATCGTGCTGCTCGAGACGCTCGCGGGATCGATCTTGAAGGCCGTCAGCGCGAAATCGAGCAATTGCGGATTGCTGGTCAATTGGCCGACATTCGTCACATTCGCGATGCCGGTGCGAAAAGCGCTGACCGCTTGCAGGGTGCTCTGCTGCTGCTGGAACTGGTTGAAGAGCTTGCCGGAATTCGAAATGTCGATCGTGTCTTCCACCGTCTGCTGGAAGAACAGCGCCTGGCGCAATGACGGGTCATTGTCGTTGGTGCTGATCCATTTCTGATATTCATTGGTCTGGAAGCCGGCAAGCACCGAGTTGACGTTGGCCGGGCTGCTGGCCGAGGCGCCGCCATCATCGCGGAGCGAGGAGAAGGCGGCGGCGAATTTCCGAAAGCGCGGATCGATGAGCTGCTGCGCCAAAGACCCTTTGGCATTCGGGTCCTGGCTCAGCAATTTGCGAAGAAGACCGGTCTCGCCGATCGATCCTTCGAGCTGAAATGCGGAGAGTGCGACGGTCAGGAGCTTGCGATTGTTGAGCAGGTCGTCGACCGAATGGACGTTGCCGATATTCGCCTGATAATAGGCGACCGACTGCGAGAAGCTTGGCGTCTTCTGAAATTGCGTCAGCAACTGCGCCTGATTTTGCACGGCGATCTGGTAATCGACGATGGGTAGCCCGACTCCGTCCACCATTACTGCTTCCGCCATACAAGTGAAACATAGAAGAAAATTTAGAAATCGTTAACCAAAACAAGGTTTTGCTTGCATCATTGAAGAGACCGTAGTATATTTTTCTGGAGATTGCAATCTCGTTAATTGGATCGCATTTGATGTTTCGGCATCTATGCTAGAGATTTGGGGTTGAAGATGACGGTCAATAGCATCTATCCGACGCCGGTTACCCGGTACGATCCGCTGGCCCAAGTTGTCATCGTCGAGCACCGCAATCCGGATACCGGTAAGCTGTCCTACCAGGAGCCAACGGCCGACGTTGTGCGAAACGACGACGAGAATGCGCTGGCGATCCATCCGCCAGCGGCGCTGCCGGTGAAGAAGACGGCGGCCACGGACGATACGGCCAAGCCGGACCGCGCCGGTTCCATTTCGCTGCTCGTCTGAGCTGCCGCCGCTAGAGGCTGCGGTCGAGGGCGAGGCCGAGAATGCTCGGAGCATGGCGCGGACGGGCGCTCATGTTGTTGTAGCCAATTGTCTTCTGACGGTAATCGCGCACCGCGCGGGCAATTATGCCGAGGACGCGGTTCGTGGCGTTCTGGACGCGCCGGACTGCCGCCTCGTTCTCCGCCGAAACGGCGGCGAGGCGGCCGATCTGCGTCCGCAAGGCTTGGGTCAATTCCGGCGCCAACGCCGCGGCACCCGTCGGGTCCGCCTTAAGCTGAGCCCAGCGCCCGGCAAAAGCACGGGCCAGATCGCTCTTCTCGGACTGCAGCACGGCGATCTCGCCGGCGCGGCCGGAAATCAGCAAGGCCGTCTCCTTGATCATCAGCTCGCTGAGGCGCGTGGCGAGCCCGGCAAGCGTCCGCGAGAGGACGTCGGCGGGCGGCGGGGGAGGGGCTTCCGGCTGCGGTCGCGGGGACGGTCGCGGCGATCGGTTCATTTTGCCTCCTGAAGATGGATGATCTCGCGCTGCACCGCATCGGTGATGCCGAGCCCGCCGGAGTGGGCCGCGACCTTGCCGTATTCCTGGAGCATCAGCGAGCGAAACACGTTCTCGGCGTTGCCGCCGCCGAACAGCGTATCGTTGCCGATCGTCGAGAACATGTTTTCGAGGGTCTGGCTGTAAAAGAAGGAGGCGAAATCCTCCGCCGTTTTGCGGACGGCTTCGGCGGATTGTCCCGCCGGCCCGATATTCGGCGCTGCGACCGGCGGCGCTCCGACCGGAAGGGACGGGACGGGTAGCGCGGTCGTCTGCATCACATCACCTCGATATCCGCCTGCAGCGCGCCCGCGGCCTTGATCGCCTGGAGGATGCTGATCATGTCGCGCGGTCCGACGCCGAGAGCGTTGAGGCTGTTGACGAGCTCCTGCAGGCTGACGCCCTCCGGCAGCACCGCCATGCGGCGCTCCGATTGCTCGTCGACTTGCACGTTCGTGCGCGGTACGACGGTGGTCTGTCCGCCGCCATTCGGAGCGAATTGCACGCCGTCGGTACCGCCTGCCGCCGGGGTTCCGCCGTTGACGACCGGGGCCTGGCCGGTTGGTGCGAACGGATTCGGCTGCGACACCTGCGGCGTTTCGGTGATCTTCACCGTGAGGTTGCCTTGCGCGATCGCAACCGTGCTGATCCGCACGTTTTCGCCCATGACGATGACGCCGTTCTGCTCGTCGATGACGACCCGCGCCGGCTGATCGGGCTCGACGCGAAGCTGCTCGATGTCGGTGACGAGGCCGACGATGTCGCCCTGGAAGTTGGTGGGCAAGGTGAGGAGGACGGTCGAGGGATCGAGCGGCCGCGCCGCCGGCGCGCGCAGGAAGCCGTTGATCACCTGGGCGACGCGTCGGGCGGTGGTCAGATCCGGATTGTGCAGCATGATGTTGACGCTTTTGAGGTTCGCCATCTCGAACTGGATCTCGCGCTCGACGACGCCGCCGTTGCTGACGCGCCCCGATGTCGGCACGCCCTTTGTCACCGAGGCCGCCGCGCCCTTGGCGGAGAAGCCGGTCTGGACCGACCCTTGCGCCACCGCGTAGACTTCGCCGTCGGCGCCGAGCATCGGCGTCACCAGCAAGGTCCCGCCAAGCAGGCTCTTGGCATCGCCCAGGGCGGAGACGGTGACGTCAATATGCGTTCCCTGGCGGGCGAAGGGCGGCAGGCTCGACGTCACCATCACCGCCGCGACATTGGCGGTGCGCAGCGAATCATCCCGCGCGTTGACGCCGAGCCGCTCGAGCATGCCGATGAGGCTTTCCCGGGTGAAGATCGAACGGTTCAACGAATCTCCGGTTCCGTTGAGCCCGACGACGAGGCCGTAACCGACCAGCATGTTCTCGCGGATACCCTCGAAATCGGCAATGTCCTTGACGCGTGAGGCGGCGGCGGCCGGGAAGCCCGCGCTGCCGAGAACGAGGCAGGCGAGCAGCGCGGCGGCGTGGCGGCGTAGGCGGCGGGGCATCGGCATCATCTCGTTCTGCTCGCGATTGGGGCTGCGGCGATACCGGACACCATGCCAAAACCGTGCCAAGCGCCGCTGCGCCGGACGCCTCGATTGGAGCGATGTCGGTCGACCGCGCGGCGGCAATTCGTGCCGCAGGCAGGCACGATTTGCCGGGTTCGCCGGACATTTAAGGCATTCTTAACCGGCGGTTGAGATGTTCGCGGTCGGTGATGGAGCGCCGCGCCGATGAGAGTCGATGGGAACAGTCCGATTCGTTCGACTGCCGGCCGCCGCGGGGAGAAGCCCGCCGGTTCCGGGACTGGATCCTTTGCCGAGGCCTTGGGCAGCGAGCCCACGACGGCGACCTCGCAAGCGGCGCCGGCAACCGCCCTCGGCGGGCTCTTCGCACTTCAGGAGGTGCCGGACGCGACGGCGCAGCGGCGCAAGGCGCTCGCCCGTGCGGGGCACATTCTCGACCGCCTCAAGGAGATCCAGCAAGGGCTGCTCGAGGGATCGATCGATCGTGCCGGCCTCGCCGACCTCGCAGCGAGCGTGCGTGTCGCGCGGGCCGCCGTCGACGATCCGCAGCTGGCGGATCTGCTGGGCGAGATCGAGCTTCGTGCCGCGGTCGAATTGGCCAAACTGTCGCACGCGCCGTAGAGCCGGAAAAATCTCCCGCTTTTTCAAGATCATGAGGCTTGCTCCCCCGCATGTCGATTCATATACTCCCGCGCGCCTCAAAGCTTCCGCGCGCTGTTGAGTCCTTACGGAGTTGTTGATGCGTCCGATGCTTCCTCCGGACTATCGTCCATCGGAGGACGAAGAATTCATGAATCCGATGCAGCTCGAGTATTTTCGCCAGAAGCTTTTGCGCTGGCGGGGCGAGCTGATCGAGGAGTCGAGCGAGACCCTCCAGCACCTCAAGGAGGAGAGCCTGCTCAAGCCTGATCTGACCGATCGCGCCTCGCTCGAGACCGAGCGCGCGATCGAGCTGCGGACACGCGATCGTGAGCGCAAGCTGATTGCCAAGATCGATGCAGCCTTGATGCGGATCGAAGACGGCAGCTACGGCTTCTGCGAGGATTCGGACGAGCCGATCGGCTTGCGCCGCCTCGAGGCGCGGCCGATCGCGACCTTGAGCCTCGAGGCGCAGGAGCGCCACGAGCGCATGGAGCGCACGCACCGCGACGACTGAGCCTCGTCCTGTCGATGGCGCGTCCGTGGCTCGCGGGCGCTTGCGGCGACGGTCAGAACGGCGAGACGATGTCGAAGAGCTGCTGACCGTAGCGCGGCTGCTGAACGTCCATGAGCTGGCCGCGCCCGCCATAGGACACGCGCGCCTCGGCGATCTTGTCGAGGCTGATCGTGTTGGTGGCGCTGATGTCCTGCCCGCGGATGACGCCGGTGATCTGCAGGTCGCGGACCTCGTAGTTGACGCGCATCTCCTGATGGCCGACGACGACGAGATTGCCGTTCGGCAGGACTTGCGTCACCAGCATCGCGACATGCACCTTTACCTGATCGGTCCGTGTGATCGACGCCTTGCCGTCGGACGAGCTGTTGCTGGTGGCGGCGAGGAGTTGCGTGGGGTCTGACGCATGCGGCAGGATCTTCTGGAGCTGGGTCTCGAAGCCGAAGGCGTGCGGGATTCCCGCATTCTCCGCGTTGACGCGCGACCGGGTCGTCTCGTTCGCGAGGTTTGCCTGATCGGAAATATCGATGACGACGGTCAGGATGTCGCCGACTTGCGCCGCGCGTTGATCCTTGAAGAAGGCGCGCGTGCCCGCCTGCCACAATGAATTGGGGCGCCGTTCGGCGGTGATCGGCGAGGGCATCGGCAAGGAGACCGGCCGGTATCCCGGCTGCTTCTGCGGATCCTGGATCGTCGTGAGCGGCGGCGCCTCGCCGATCTCCGAGAGGCGGGTCAAGCCGCTGCAGCCGCCAAGCAGCAGCGCCGAGACTCCGGCGAGGAGAAGAATGCGCATCGAGGATTGGGACGCGGCGTGCATGACGATTCTCCTAGCGGGTCGCGACGACGGGACCCGTCGTGCCGGGAATTGCGGCGAGCCCCGTGCCGACGACGATGGCGTCCAAGGTTCGGCCGGAACGCGGATTGACGACGCGGATCGAGGCGCCTTGACCGCCGTCGTCGAGGGCCTTGACTTGGGCCGTCAGCGTCATCGTCGGCGTCCGCAGCATCAGATTGACGAACTCGCCTTTGTGAATGATCACGGGTGTCTGGATGTCGCTCGGCCGAACCGGCTCTCCCGGGCGGATCGCGCGGCGCGGCGTCTTGCCCACCAGCTCGGCGATTTCGGCGACGTAGGTTTCGGTCATGCGGTCGGCGCGCACCGCAATCGTCTGGACATCGCTCTCGCCGATCGCATCGCCCGGCGCGATGGGCCGGGTCAGAACCGGGAGGTCGAACATGCGTGACACCCGCCCGGTGACACGCAGCGGCTCGGCTGCGGTATCATCGCCCGCGGCCGACACCGTCGCCGACAGGCGGCCATTGCGCTCGTTATAGGCCAGACTGTCGATTGCGATCGAAGGCGTGGCGCCGGAGGAGACGAAGAGACGGATCCCCGGATTGTCCAATTCAAGCCGAATCTTGCCCTGCGGCAACCGATTGCCGAGTTCGCGCTTCAATTCGCCGACGATCATGTCGGCGGTGATCGCCTGGCCGGCGCGCTCGACAATGGCCTGATCGTAGCGGGAGCGGGGCGTCCAATCGAGATTCTGCTCGCGTGCCCTGGCAGCGAGCCAGCCGGCATCGTAGACGATTTTCGTGCCGGGCAGCGGCGCCGAAGCGATGGCGGCGTCGGCCGCCGCGCCGGCATCCGAGAAGAGATCTCCGAGCCGGATCGTCGGACCGTCGATGACGATGTTGCCGCGCAGCGCCGGCTGCGCCATGACGGCGGGCGACAGCAGCGCGAGGCAGAGAACAAGCAGCAGCGTGCGTGGCATGGCTGGACTCCCGAGGCCGATCAACGGAAGTTGTTGAGGGTGCTCGACATCTGGTCGGAGACCTGGATCACCTTCGAGTTCATTTCGTAAGAGCGCTGTGCCGTGATGAGGTTGGTGATCTCCGAGACGACGTTCACGTTCGATGTCTCGAGGAAGCCCTGCTGCAGATTGCCGAAACCGACCGAGGAGGGAGCGCCGGTCACGGCGTTGCCCGAGGCCGGCGTCTCGGCCAGCAAATTGTTGCCGAGATTGCTGAGGCCGGCCTCGTTGGCGAAGGTCGCAAGCTCGAATTGCCCCACCGTCTGCGGGGTGACTTGGCCGGCGACCGTCGCCATGACCTGGCCGCTCGCGTTGATCGCGAGGAAGGTCGTATTCGCCGGGACCGTGATCCCGGGCTCGACGACCAGCCCGTCCGCGGTCACGATCTCGCCGGTCGGGCTGAGCTGGAACGAGCCGGCGCGGGTGAAGACGGTGGTGCCGTCGGGTTGCTTGATCTGAAAATAGCCGCGGCCCTGGATCGCGACGTCGAGCGGGTTGTTGGTCGGCGACATATTGCCCTGCTCGGTGATTCGGTAGACGGCCGCCGCCTTGACGCCGATGCCGATCTGGACGCCGGCGGGAACGATCGTCCCCTGGTCGGAGGAATTGGAGCCGACCCGCCGTTGCGTTTGGTAGAGCAGATCCTGGAACTCGGCGCGATTGCGCTTGAACGCCGTCGTGTTGAGGTTGGCGATGTTGTTCGAGATGACC
>JBGPOZ010000201.1:0-9302 GCA_041488295.1 Allostellaceae bacterium | reverse complement strand
CAGCTCGGCGATTGCCTCCACCGGACCCTCGCAATCGAGGACGACGAGATCGGCGGGGTTGCCGATCGCGATGCCGTAATCCTGAAGCCGCATCAGCCGTGCCGCGCGATCCGTCACCATGGCAAGGCATTCCGCGAGATCGGCGGGACGGCTCACCTGGCAGATATTGGCGTAGAGATTGGCCTGGCGGATCAGTGACGCATCGCCATAGGGCGTGAAGGGGTTGAGGACGTTGTTGGTGGCGATCGAGCAATTGACGCCGCCTTCGAGGAGACGATGCGCCGGAACGACGCCGCGCATCTGGCTGTGCTCCTGATGGCGTCCCGTCAGGTAGAGATCGGTCGACGGGAGCACGGTGACGGCGACGCCGACATCGGCAAGACGGCGGCGGATCGCATCGAAGCGCTCGGGCGGCACTGTCGAGAGCCGCGTCACATGGCCGATCGCGACGCGCCCGCCCCAACCATGCTCCGCGGTCTTGGCGCAGACATACTCGGTCTGCATCTCCTCAGGCGTGCTGCCGAGGTCGAGATGCATGTCGATGTCGACATCGAATTCGCGGGCGAGCGCGAAGATGCGGTCGATCTGGCCGCGCGGATCGCTGTCGCAATAGGGCGCGGCGCCGAGAACCTTGACCCCCTCGCGCAGCGCGCGGACGAGAAGCTCCTCGGTGCCGGGGTAATTGAGCAGCCCTTCTTGCGGGAAGACGCAGATCTCGAGATCGATCGCCCAGGCGTAGTCGCGCGACAGAAGGCGGACCCCGTCGAGGCCGACGAAGCCGATGACGGGATCGATCTCGACATGGGTTCGCATGCGCGTCGTGCCGTTGAGGATCGCGCGCTCCAAGGTCCGGGCGCCGCGCCGGTAGACGTCCTCGACGGTGAAGCCCTTCTTCGCCGCGGCGACCGCGCGCACCGCCTCTTCGAGCGTCCCCGCCTCGGCGGGGCAGCGATCGAGAATGCACGTCTTGTCGAGATGGATGTGCGTCTCGACGAGGCCCGGCACGACGAGCCGCCCGCCCAGCGCGATCTCCTCGCCCGAAGCGGGCAGCGACGGCGCGATCGCAGCGATGCGGCCATCTTCGGTGCCGATATCGACGGGATCGCGGCCGTCGCGGCCTAAGATTCGAGCACCGCGCAGAATGAGGTCCATGGTGTTGCCTGGTCTCCCAAGGGAACGGTGCTCAACGTCCAGCGAAGGCGTCCGGCGTCGCGACGTGCTCCGGCCGGACCCCGACGCCGACAAGGCGTGCCGGAATTCGCCGGAGGAACGGGATGCGCGTCGCGAGGCGCAAAAGCCGAGGCGGCGACATGGGTTGCGTGCCGCCGAGAACGCGCTTGATGATCCGGTTCTGGACGAAAAGCTGCAGCCGCTGCGTGACGCGCGTCGGAAATTCGCGCCGCCGCTGCACCCGCTGCAGATGCTCCTCGGTGAGCTTGCCGGCGAGCAGCGGCGCCGCCAGCAGATTGGCCGAGGCGACTGCGTCTTGGATCGCGAGGTTGATGCCGACGCCGCCGATCGGCGACATGGTGTGCGCGGCATCGCCGATGCAGAGGAGGCCGGGCCGGTGCCACTGCGTCAGCCGATCGACGCCGACGGTGAGCAGCTTGATCTTGTCCCAATCGTCGAGCTCTCCGACACGGTCACGGGCGAAGGGCGCTAGCGCCGCCACGTCGGCGCGGAAGGCCGGCAATCCCTTCTGATGGACGGCGTCGAGCGATCCTTTCGGGATGACGAAGCCGCATTGCCAGTGGGCGCCGCGATTGATCATGATGAAGATGCGACCGGCATCCAACCGGCCCATGGTTTCGTCGGGATCGCCTTGGCGCCGCGAGAGGCTGAACCACAAGACATCCATCGGCGCGCCGAGTTCCTCGACCGAAAGGCCCGCGGCAGCCCGGACGGTCGAGTGCCGGCCGTCGGCGCCAATGACGAGATCGGCAACGATCTCGCGCACGCCCTCTGGTGTTCTCGCGTGAAGCCCACGGACATGCCCCCCATCCTCGATGAGCCCGGTCGCCTCGGCGCGCATCAGCAACGTGAATGTCGGGTACCGGGCCGCGCGCTCGGCGAGGAAGTTGAGGAAATCCCATTGCGGCATGATCGCGATGAAACGGCAGCGCGTCGGCAGATGGGTGAAGTCGGCGAAGGGCAATCTCGTCTCGCCGATCTGTCCGTTCAACACCGTCACCTTTTGATGCGGCAGTTTCAGCAGATTATCGAGAAGCCCCAGCTCGTGCATCACCTCGAGCGTCGAGGGGTGAATCGTGTCGCCGCGGAAGTCGCGCAGGAAATCGCCGTGCTTTTCGAGGATGATCGTCTCCACCCCGGCGCGTGCCAGCAACAAGCCGGCCATCATTCCCGCCGGACCGCCCCCGGCGATGCAGCAGCGCGCCCGGAGCTTTTCATCGGCCATCGTCCCCTCCCCCGCCGTTGGGGCGCCCCCGCGCCTGCCTCTGTCGCCGCCCATCGAAGCACGCTATATCTTAGCGATGGAAACGGTTCTGGTGATCCTCATCGTGGCCGCGATGCTGGCGACGCTCGGCGTCCTCGGCATGGGCGTCGTCCAGATGATCCGCGGCGGCGATCCCAAGCGCTCGAACAAGCTGATGCAGTCGCGCATCATGCTGCAGGCTGCGGCCCTCGTCCTCTTCGCATTCCTCATGATGATGCTGAAGCATTGAGCGGAGGGGCGGCGTGGTCCGGCTGACGCGCATCTATACGCGCGGGGGCGATGCGGGGGAAACCTCGCTCGGCGATGGCAAGCGCGTCAAAAAGCACGATCTGCGCGTCGCCGCCTACGGCACCGTCGACGAGGCGAACGCCGCCATCGGCCTTGCCCGGCTCCATGCCGTGGGCGAAGCCGATGCGATGCTGGGGCGCATCCAGAACGAGCTGTTCGATCTCGGCGCCGATCTCTCGACCCCGGAGGAGGGCCGCAAGGCCGCGGGTGCGTTGCGCATCGTCGCCTCGCAGGTCGAGCGGCTCGAGCACGAGATCGACGCGATGAACGCCGAGCTGGCGCCGCTCGGCTCCTTCGTCCTGCCGGGCGGCACGGCTTGCGCCGCCTATCTCCACCTTGCCCGCACCATCGTGCGCCGCGCCGAGCGCCTCGCGACCGAGCTCGGCACCGCGGGGGCGATCAACGCCGAGGCGCTCAAATACCTGAACCGCCTCTCCGACCACCTCTTCGTGCTGAGCCGGCACGTCAACGACAAGGGCGCGCGCGACGTTCTGTGGAAGCCGGGAGCGACGCGCTGACCCTCATCCGATCTCGCGGCCGCGAAGAGGGTTTCCGTTTTGTGATGAATTTCTTGCCTTCGGCGTGTGCACGTGCACAATTTCGCGCCGAGCGGCCGGAGGGCGGCGGCTCCAACTGTTCCTGGACTCTTCGATGAAGCAGGGTTGCCGATGAAAGTTCTCGTCGCTGTCAAACGGGTCATCGACTACAACGTCAAGATCCGCGTCAAGGCCGACAAGACGGGCGTCGAGACGGCGAACGTCAAGATGTCGATGAATCCGTTCGACGAGATCGGCGTCGAGGAGGCGCTCCGCCTCAAGGAAGGCGGGATCGCGACCGAGGTGATCGCGGTGTCGCTGGGCGCCGCGCAATGCCAGGAGACGATCCGGACGGCTCTCGCCATGGGCGCCGATCGCGGCATCCACGTGCAAACCGACGCCGAGCTTCAACCGCTCGCTGTGGCGAAACTTTTGAAGGCGGTGGTCGACAAGGAGAAGCCGGAGATCGCCATCCTCGGCAAGCAGGCGATCGACGATGATTGCAATCAGACGGGCCAGATGCTGGCCGCGCTATTGGGTTGGGCGCAGGGCACCTTCGCCTCCAAGGTGAAGCGCGAGGGCGACCGCCTCCTGGTGACGCGCGAGGTCGATGGCGGCCTCGAGACGGTGAATCTCAAGCTGCCGGCGGTCGTCACCACGGATCTGCGCCTCAACGAGCCGCGCTACGCCTCGCTCCCCAACATCATGAAGGCGAAGAAAAAGCCGATCGACGTCCTGACGCCAGAGCAGCTCGGCGTCGACGTCACGCCTCGCCTCGTCACTATCAAGGTCGACGAGCCGCCGAAACGGCAGGGTGGGCGCAAGGTCGCGTCCGTCGCCGAGCTCGTCGACAAGCTCCGCAATGAAGCGCGGGTGATCTGATGCCCATTCTCCTCCTCGCCGAGCACGACAACGCCAGCTTGAAGCCGGCGACGCTCAACGCCGTTTCCGCCGCCAAAGCCATTGGCGGCGACATCCACATCCTCGTCGCCGGGCAGAATTGCCGGCCGGCCGCCGAGGCAGCGGCGAAGATCCCGGGGATCGCCAAGATTCTTGTCGCCGACGATCCCGCCTACGATCACGGTCTCGCCGAGAATGTGGCGCCGCTCGTCGTCAAGCTGGTCCGCGACAGCGGCTACGGCCACGTCGTCGCGACGGCGACGACCTCGGCCAAGAACATCATGCCGCGCGCGGCGGCGCTGCTCGACGTGATGCAGATCTCGGACATCTCGGCGGTGGTCTCGCCCGATACCTTCGTGCGGCCGATCTATGCCGGCAATGCGCTGGCGACGGTGCAATCGAAGGATTCGGTCAAGATCGTCACCGTCCGCGGCGCCGGCTTCCCGGCGGCGCCGGGCGAAGGCGGCAGCGCAGCGATCGAGAACGCGGCGGGCGCCGGCTCGGCCGGGTTGTCGCAGTTCGTTGGCGCCGAGCTGTCGAAATCCGAGCGTCCCGAGCTCACCAGCGCGCGCATCGTCATCTCGGGTGGGCGCGGCATGCAGTCGGGCGACAATTTCCACCTCCTCGAAAAACTCGCCGACAAGCTGGGCGCCGCGGTCGGCGCCTCGCGCGCCGCCGTCGATGCCGGCTTCGTGCCGAACGATTACCAGGTGGGTCAGACCGGCAAGATCGTCGCGCCCGATCTCTACATCGCGGTCGGCATCTCGGGGGCGATCCAGCACCTTGCCGGGATGAAGGATTCAAAGGTCATCGTCGCCATCAACAAGGACGAGGAGGCACCGATCTTCCAGGTCGCCGATTACGGCCTCGTCGGCGATCTCTTCAAGATCGTGCCCGAGCTCGACGCCGAGCTCGCCAAGGGCAAATGACGGAAGGATGGGATGGCGGGTGGTGACATGATCAAGACCGTGGGCGTCATCGGCGCCGGGCAGATGGGCAGCGGCATCGCCCATGTGTGCGCGCTTTCGGGCTTCGCGGTGCGGCTGCACGACGTCGACGGCGCCGCGCTCGAGCGTGCCCGCGCGACCATCGAGCGCAACCTCGTCCGCCAAGTGGCACGCGGCAAGGTCAGCGAAGCCGACAAGACCGCGGCGTTGGCGCGGATCGCGACCGGCACCGATTTCAAGATGTTCGGCGATTGCGAGATCGTCATCGAGGCGGCGACCGAGAAGGAGCAGGTGAAGCGCGAAATCTTCAAGGCGCTTGTGCCGAATTTGAAACCCGAGACGATTGTCGCCTCCAACACCTCCTCGATCTCGATCACGCGCCTTGCCGCGACGACGGATCGGCCGGGCAAGTTCATCGGCATGCATTTCATGAACCCCGTGCCGGTGATGGAGCTGGTCGAGCTGATCCGCGGCATCGCCACCGACGAGGCGACCTTCGCCTTGGTGCGCGAGCTTGCCGTCAAGCTCGGCAAGCAGCCGGTCGCCGCCGAGGATTTTCCGGCCTTCATCGTCAACCGCATCCTCCTGCCGATGATCAACGAGGCGGTCTATACGCTCTATGAAGGGGTGGGCTCGGTCGATGCCATCGACACGGCGATGCGATTGGGCGCGCATCACCCGATGGGACCGCTCGAGCTTGCCGATTTCATCGGCCTCGACACCTGTCTCTCGGTGATGCAGGTGCTCTATGAGGGGCTTGCCGATTCGAAGTACCGGCCGTGTCCGCTCCTCGTCAAATATGTCGAGGCGGGATGGCTCGGCCGGAAGGCCGGCCGCGGCTTTTATGATTATCGCGGCGAGAAGCCGGTGCCGACACGCTGATCCACCGCAACTTCTCCCATATGTTGTGGGGACGGATGCTAGGGCTTGAGAATCGGCCATCGAACTGCCACAGTATTGCGGTAAATGGATGGGGAAAGGCGTTAGCAGGACAAGGGTGACGAGAGGATGTCCTTGGAGAGCTGTCCATCGCTGGTCCTGAACGCGGATTTCCGTCCGCTCTCGTATTTTCCGCTCTCGCTGTGGTCGTGGCAGGAGACCGTCAAGGCGGTGTTCCTCGATCGCGTCAACATCGTCTCCGAATATGAGGAGGTGGTGCGCAGCCCGAGCTTCGAGATGCGCCTTCCCAGCGTCATCGCGCTCAAGGAATACATCCCGGCGGCGCGGCGCCCGGCCTTCACGCGGTTCAACGTCTTCCTGCGCGACCGCTTCACCTGCCAGTATTGCGGCGAGCCCTTCCCCTCGCACGATCTGACATTCGACCATGTCGTGCCGCGCTCGCGCGGCGGGCGCACGACCTGGGACAACGTCGTCACCGCCTGCTCGAGCTGCAATCTCTTGAAGGGCAGCCGCCTGCCGCATGAGAGCGGGCTCTATCCGCGCTACCGGCCGATACAACCCTCGACCCACGCGCTCCAGGAAAACGGCCGCGGCTTCCCGCCAAACTTCCTCCACCAGAGTTGGCGGGATTTTCTATATTGGGACACCGAGCTCGATCCGGTGTAGATGCTCCGGCGCCGGAACGATGCCTTGACGCCCTCTCACCAAAGCCCAATCGACAGCCCGATCTTATGCCGAATCTCGCCCAGCTGTTCCGACGTGATCCGGGACTTGGTCGCCGTGATGCGCGCGGTCGCGGTGGTCGCGACGCAGTGCGCCAGCGCATAGCAGCGCTTGGCGCAGCCGTTTTCCGCCGTCGGCTCGATGACGACCGACAGATCGGGGATCGCGAGACGGTCGTCCTCGGTCAGCGGAACGAGGATCGCGTTGGGATAGCAGGCGTCGAACAACTCGTGATCCGCGACCACGATTGCGGGACGACGCTTGTTCGGTTCCTTGGGCAGCCCATCGCGCCAGTCGACGATGACGATCTGGCCCGCGACGAACGACGCCATCAGACACCGTCCGCCTTAGGAGTGCCCACTCCCTCGTAGAATGTACGAGCCTCCGGGCTCGAAGCGACGTAGGCACCGACCGTCCGGCTCTGTTGCCGGATGCGCTCGCGGCGAACGCGGCGCGCCTCTGCTGTCGCGACTTCGCGCAAATAGGAAGAAAGGCCAAGGTGGCGCGATCGCGCCTCGTCCTCGAGCGTTTGCCGAACATCGCTGTCCAATCGAATTGAAATAGGGGCGGACATCATCACCTCCATCTATAACGTAGTCAGAATTTTTACTACAATCAAGTATTACTATCTTGAAATACCATAACGTCAGACAGATGTTCCGATCGAAGAGCCGCGCCCGCCCGAGAATAGCTCGCCCTGACCCGCCCCTCCCGTCCCCGGCTATGGTGTGTTACCGTGCCGCCAACCGCCGCGGAGGTGTTTCGATGAAGAGTTATGATGTCGCCAAATGCGGCGCCCCCTTGGAGATGTTCGAGCGGCCGACGCCGAAGCCGGCCGGCAGCGAAGTGCTGCTGCGCGTCCTCGCCGCCGGCGTCTGCCACAGTGACATTCACATCTGGGAGGGTCATTACGACATCGGCGGCGGCAAGAAGTTGAAGCTGACCGACCGCGGCGTGCAGCTTCCACTGACCATGGGGCACGAAACGGTCGGCGAGGTCGTCGCGCTCGGCCCCGAGGCGCACGGCGTCAAGGCGGGCGACAAGCGCCTCGTCTTTCCCTGGCTCGGCTGCGGCACCTGCGCCGTCTGTCGGCGCGGCGAGGAGCAGCTTTGCTCGGCGCCGCGCTTCCTTGGCGTCTTCCGCGCCGGCGGCTATGCCGACCACATCCTCGTGCCGCATGCGCGCTACCTCCTCGACATCGGCAAGCTCTCCCCGGCGCAGGCGGCCCCTTATGCCTGCTCCGGCCTCACCGCCTTCGGCGCGCTGAAACGCCTCGGATCCGTCATCAAGGAGGAACCCGTCGTCGTGATCGGCGCCGGCGGGCTCGGCCTCATGTGCCTCAACATCCTGAAGGCGATGGGCGGGCGCGGCGCCATCGTCGTCGATACGGATGCGGCAAAGCGCGAGGCGGCGCTGAAGGCGGGCGCGATCGCCGCGATCGACGGCGGCGCCGCCGACGCCGGCGTGCAGCTCAAGGCCGCGGCGGGCGGCGGCGTCTGGGCGGCGATCGATTTCGTCGGCGCCTCGGCGACGGCAAAGCTCGCAATCGACGCGCTCGCCAAAGGCGGCAAGGTCGTCATCGTCGGCCTCTTCGGCGGCGACATCACCCTGCCGCTGCCCTTCATTCCGATGCGCGCGATGACAATCCAAGGCTCCTATGTCGGGAGCCTCGCCGAGATGAAGGAGCTGCTGGACCTCGTCGGCCGCGCCGGCATCCCGTCGATTCCGATCACGACGCGGCCATTGGCCGAAGCCAACGCGGCGCTGCTCGACCTGCAAGCGGGGAGGCTCGTCGGCAGGGCGGTGCTGACGCCGTAGCGCGCGCCGCCAAGTCAACGAGAGAGCGGCGAAGGCTGGGTGCCCGCTCAGCCCTCAGGGCCTTCCCGCAGAGCCCCTTCGGCGAGCTGCGCCACCTCGTCCCAAGTCGCTGCTCTCTCGAGATCGCCGTCGCTGCGCGCCTTCAGGGCTTGGTGCTGAGCGAAGGACGGCGCCCTGATCCCGTGCTTCTCGATGGTGAGGGCGACGAGGTTGCGAAGTTGATCGACTGGCTGTGCTTGCATCGCAAGAATCTACCGTGAGCCGAGCGTCCAGCGCACGCGTTTTCCGCGCCCGTCACGCAATGAACACGAGCAGCGCGAGAGTGCTCAGTTCAAGGCCACGTGATGGGTGAAGGCGCGTCCATCGCTGATCGTGATCTCCTTGAAGCCGATGAGGCGGACGAGATCGTAGAAATTGAGCTGCTCTTCGAGGTCGGCATCCTTCAGCATCGGCGAGATGCGGACCAGCGAGGACAGCGCGGCCATGACGGCGCGCGCGCGATAGATCGTGGCAAGCGCGCTGTCGTCGAGCCCGACGATGATGAGCTTCTCGGCATTGTCGCCCTTGGCGAAGATGACATAGCGCGGCGCATAGCCGCTTTCCGCCTGGCCCTTCGTCATCGCCGCGACGAACAGGAGGCGCTGGGCGCGATCCAACTGCGGCAGGGGCTTGGTGAGGGCGTGGTAGGATTCGCGCGACGTAATCCGCGGATAGTAATAGCCCTCATGCCGACTT
>JBGPOZ010000200.1:0-9322 GCA_041488295.1 Allostellaceae bacterium | reverse complement strand
GCTCGGTCACGATCTTCAACGAGATCCTGCGCCGCCGCCCCGACCTCGCCGAATTGCTGCTCGAGGATTTCTGGCGCTCCCGGCCCGAGGACGAGGACGGCCATTATCAAGGTCCGGTCTTCGCGCTTCCCGTCTTCGGCATCCGCGACGGCAAGCTGACGAGCCAATATTCGCGCACTTATGTCGAGCAGGCGCAGGAATTCCCCGACGTGCCGCGTCTGACCGCGGCGCAGATCGAGGCGCTGGACCTTCTCGCGAAGATCGCCGAGGAGGTCTGCCTCCACGCCCCCTTCGCGCCGGGCGATCTGCAGCTTCTCAACAACCACGTCGTCTATCACGGCCGCACCGCCTATGAGGACGATGCCGTCGCGGGCGCCGACCGCTTCCTCCTCCGCCTCTGGCTCTCGGTGCCGAACAGCCGGCCTTTGCCGACGGGGTTCGAGTGCTTCTGGGGCGCGACGGCGCGCGGCGCCATCCGCGGCGGCGTCGAGCAAGGAAATCACCAGCGCTCGCCGCTCGTCCCGGCGGCGGCGGAGTGAGGGGTAAAGAAGAATTTCACCACGAAGACACGAAGGACACGAAGGAACCGAGCCCGGCGCGCAGCGCCTGATCTCGACTGACATCGATCGAAGACGCGCCCCCGCCGATTTTGCCTGGCGCTTCGCGCCGAAAGAACTTCGTGTCCTTCGTGTCTTCGTGGTGAAATCTGTTTCAGCGCACGAAACCCGACCCGGAGAAACAAATGAGCGAATCCCTGACCGAGGCCGATTTCACGGCGCTGCGCGCGTGGGATACGCCCACCATCTGCAACGCCTTGGAGCTGGTGGCGCCCGAGCGGCGCGCTCTTGGCTTCAACCGCCGCCCGCTGGTCGCACCTTTCCCCGAACTGAAGCCGGTGGTGGGATATGCGCGCACCGCCATGATCCGCTCGCGCGAGCCCTATGGCCGCAGCAAGGACGAGGCGCGGCGCCAGCGCATCGCCTATTACGAATACATGGCGACGCCGCCGCACCCGACCATCGCCGTCATCCAGGATGTCGACGGCCCCGATCTCGGCTTCGGCGCCTTCTGGGGCGAGGTGCAGACGCATCTCCACCAGGCGCTCGGCGTCATCGGTACCGTGACCGACGGTTGCGTGCGCGATCTCGACGCCATGGCGAAGGGCTTTTTCGTGCTGGCGGGCTCGGTCATGCCCTCGCACGCCCATGTCGAGCTCGTCGATTTCGGCGGCACGGTCAGCGTCCACGGCATGGTCACGCATCACGGCGATCTCGTCCATGCCGACCGGCACGGCGCCGTCATCATCCCCCACGCTGTCGCAAAGAAGGTTCCGGCGGCGGCGCAGCTTTTGGCGCGGCGCGAGAAGGTCTTGCTCGACGCGGCGAAACGGCCGGGCTTCTCGGTCGAGGATCTGCGCCGCGCCCTCTCCGAGGCCGACGAGATTCACTGAGCGCTGTCGAGGCGCTCCCTCACCTCCGGCGGGATCGCCTCGGCGCGCATGCCTTTCGGCCGTGAAGCGTCGGCGATCGCCCAGACGCGGAGCTCGCTTCCTTCGAGAAGCAACGTCGCGTCGCGGAAGATCGCGTGGCGAAGCTCGATCGTCCGCGTCTCGAGGGCGCCAAGACTCGTCCGCACGGTGAGCTTGTCCTGCGGCCGCGCCGGCGACCGGAACTTGGCGCTCGCCTCGAGCAGCGGTAGGCCGAGCGTGCCGTAACGCGCCTGGAGGTCGAGGATCGGCAGGCCGATCGTCTCGAAGTAGTTGAAGGTGGCGACGTCGAACCAGCGGAAGAAGGTCGGGTAGTAGACGATCCCGGCGGGGTCGCAATCGCCCCAGCCGACGCGCAATTCCGTTTCGACGATCCGCCCCATCGCACTCTCTTTCGATTCCTCTCCCCTCGGGGAGAGGTTAGGTGAGGGGGACTCGCCGCTCGTGATGTGTCAGTCGGAAGAATCCCCGCTCGTGGCCGGTACCCCCTCACCTTTATCCTCTCCCCGAGGGGAGAGGAAGCTTGGCCTTGTGGGTGCCGATATGTCACCATTCAACGCCTTTCGACGGGAGCACCGCCGCCATGGATCTTCGCTTCACCCCTGAGGAAACCGCCTTCCGCGAGGAGATGCGCGCCTTCTTCCGCACGGCGCTGCCCGAGGGGATCCGCCGCAAGATGATCGACAGCCGCCACCTCTCGAAGGCGGACATCGTCGCCTGGCAGCGCATCCTCAACGCGAAGGGCTGGGCCGTCCCGGATTGGCCGGTCGAGTGGGGCGGCACCGGCTGGAGCCCCGTCCAGCGCTACATCTTCCAGGAGGAGATGCAGCAGGCGCCGGCGCCGCAGCCGCTCGCCTTCGGCGTCAGCATGGTCGGGCCGGTCATCATCGCCTTCGGCAACGACAAGCAAAAGACCCGCTACCTGCCGCGCATCCGCAACATCGACGATTGGTGGTGCCAGGGCTTTTCCGAGCCGGGCTCGGGCTCCGACCTCGCCTCGCTGAAGACGAAGGCGGAGCGCGTCGGCGATCATTACGTCGTCAACGGCCAGAAGACCTGGACGACCTTGGCGCAGCACGCCGACATGATCTTCTGCCTCGTGCGCACCAACCCCGCCGTCAAGAAGCAGGAAGGCATCTCCTTCCTCCTCATCGACATGAAGAGCCCGGGGATCACCGTGCGCCCGATCGTCACCATGGACGGCAGCGCGGAGATCAACGAGGTCTTCCTCGACGAGGTGAAGGTGCCGGCCGAGAACCTCGTCGGCGAGGAGGGCAAGGGCTGGGACTACGCCAAGTACCTCCTCGGCCACGAGCGCACCGGCATCGCCCGTGTCGGCGTCTCGAAGCAGCGCGTGCGGCGCTTGAAGGAGCTGGCGGCGCTGGAGCCCGCGGGCGGCGGGCGGCGGATGATCGAGGATCAGCGCTTCCGCGAGAAGATCGCCGCGGTCGAGATCGAGCTGAAGGCGCTCGAGATGACGCAGCTCCGCGTCGTCTCGGCTGAGCGCCAGGGCCGCTCGAAGAAGCCCGATCCCGCCTCCTCGATCCTCAAATTGAAGGGCTCGGAGATTCAGCAGGCGATCTCGGAGCTGTTGATGGAAGTGGTCGGCCCTTACGCCATGCCCTATCAGCCGGACGAGGAGGGCCGCAACGAGCCGTTGATCGGCCCCGATTACGCCGGACCCCTGGCGCCCACCTACTTCAACTGGCGCAAGATCTCGATCTATGGCGGGTAGAACGAGATCCAGCGAAACATCGTCTCGAAGGCGATCTTGGGGCTTTAGGAAGCGACATGGATTTCGATCTCAACGACGAGCAGCGGCTGCTCCGCGACTCCGTCAACCGCCTCATCACCGACGAGTACGATTTCGAGCGCCGCAAGAGCTACGCGAAGGAACCGCAGGGCTACAGCCTCGAGCGCTGGTCGCAATATGCCGAGCTCGGCATTCTGGGCCTTCCCTTCGCCGAGGCGCAGGGTGGGATCGGCGGCACTCCGGTCGAGACGATGATCGTCATGGAGGCGTTCGGTCGCGGCCTCGTCCTCGAGCCTTATCTCGCGACGGTCGTGCTCGGCGG
Organism: Allostellaceae bacterium; assembly: GCA_041488295.1. Lineage (GTDB taxonomy): Bacteria > Pseudomonadota > Alphaproteobacteria > ATCC43930 > CGMCC-115725 > URHD0088. The sequence continues at coordinate 5,761 of JBGPOZ010000200.1, read as the reverse complement.
GGGGGTGCTGCGTTTCGCCGGCAGCGCGGCGCAGCAAGAGGCGATGATCCCAGAGATCGCACGCGGCCGCTTGCGACTCGCCTTCGCTTATACCGAGCCGCAGTCGCGCCACGATCTCGCCGATGTTGCCACGACGGCGAAGGCCGCGCCCCGCGGCGGCTTCGTGCTCAATGGCCACAAGGGTGTCGTCCTCCATGGCGACAGCGCCGATCGCGTCATCGTCTCGGCACGGACCGCGGGTGGCCCGCGGGAGAGGGAGGGAATCAGCCTCTTCATCGTCGATCCGAAATCCGATGGCGTCGCCGTGCAGGGTTATCCCACGGTCGACGGGCTACGCGCCGCCGAGATTACTTGTCGGGAGGTGAAGCTCGGCGCCGACGCGTTGCTCGGGCCGCGCGATCACGCGCTACCCATCATCGTGCGCGCCGTCGATCTCGGCATCGCCGCGGTCGCCTCGGAAGCCGTCGGCGCGATGAGCGTCTTACACGAGCTCACCGTCGAGTATCTGAAGACGCGCAAGCAGTTCGGCGTGCCGATCGGCTCGTTCCAGGCGCTGCAGCATCGCGCCGTCGACATGCTCGTCGCCTTGGAGCAGGCGCGCAGCATGGCCTATCTCGCGACGATGATGGCGGAGGCAGAGGATGCGCGCGAGCGGCGCCGCACGCTCTCGGCGGCCAAGGTCCAGATCGGCCGCTCCGGCCGTTTCGTCGGCCAGCAGGCGATCCAGCTCCATGGCGGCATCGGCATGACGATGGAGTACAAGGCGGGCCACTACTTCAAGCGCGTCAGCATGATCGACACACTCTTCGGCGACGCCGATCATCATCTGGCGCTGGTCGCCGATGGCGGCGGGCTCATCGACCCGATCTGACGAATGTCGGAAGTCGCCCACCCGAGCGAGCCTGGCGACGCCACCGTGATCGGCGCCGGCATCGTCGGCATATGCTGCGCGAGCTATCTTCAGCGCGCCGGGTTTCGCGTGACCGTCGTCGACGAGCGGCCGCCGGGCGAAGGCTGTTCCTTCGGCAATGCCGGCATCATCAGCCCGAGCTCCTGCGTCCCGATCAGCACGCCGGGCATGCTGTGGCAGGTGCCGGGCTATCTGGCCGATCCGCTCGGCCCGCTGGCGCTGCGGCTCGCCTACTTCCCGACGGTGCTGCCCTGGCTCGTCCGCTTTCTTCTTGCCGGACGGCGCGGTCGCGTCGGTGCGATCTCGAAAGCGATGGCGGCGCTCCATGCGCCATGCCTCGACGCCTACGCCCCGCTCGTCAAGGAGGCGGGGGCGCAGGATCTGATTCGCCAACAGGGCTCGCTCTACGTTTCGAAGAAGCATGGCAAGGGCAAAATCGGCGACGCGTTGTCGCATGCCTTACGCGCGGCGGCCGGCATCGCCTCAGAGCCGGTCGGCGCCGATGAGCTGCGTCAGCTCGACCCGCACCTCTCGCCCGCGTTCAAGGGCGGCCTCTTCTTTCCGAACACGGCGCAATCGGTCAACTCCTTCCGCCTCGTCCAGGTGCTGGCCGAGCACCTCGAGCGGAATGGCGGCAGCATCCTGCGGCGGCGCGTCACCGGCTTCGATCTCGGCATGGATGGACCGCGCGCGCTCCGCACCGAGGCGGGCGATCTTGCCGTGGATCGTCTCGTCATCGCGGCCGGCGCGTGGTCGCATCGCCTCGCGGCGCAGCTCGGCAGCGACGTGCCGCTCGAGGCCGAGCGCGGCTACCATGTGATGCTGCCCGACCCCGGCATCATGCCGCGCATTCCGGTGCAGAATTACGATCACGGCTTCTACGCGACGCCGATGGAGAACGGGCTGCGCTTTGCCGGCACCGTCGAATTCGCCGGCGTCGACGCGCCGCCCGATTATCGCCGGGCCGAGATCCTCCTGCGCCTCGGCAAGGAGATGTATCCCGCCCTCAACACCGACGGCGCGACGCAATGGATGGGTTGCCGCCCGTCGCTGCCCGACAGCCTGCCGGTGATCGATCGCTCGCCGCGCTTTCCCAAGGTGCATTACGCCTTCGGCCACTCGCATTTCGGCCTGATGGGCGCCGCCATTACCGGCAAGCTCGTCGCCGAGCTGGTGGCCGGCACGCCAAGCTCGATCGACCTCGCGCCCTACCGCATCACCCGGTTCTAGGTCCCGTCGGCGGCCCTCATGGACCTTCTTCCCGGTCGCGACCAAGCGCCTCCGCGACCGTGCGCGTCAGCTCTTCATTCATGCGGTTGCGCGCCTCGACGGTCCGCTCGATCTCCGCCCGGGCGGTGCCATGCGAGCGCAGGAAGCGGCGGAAATCAGCGGTGTTGAGCACGAGCATCTGGCAATAGCCGAGCGCGATGACGTCGGCCTGCCGGCGACGCCGGGCGAGCAAAGCCATCTCGCCGAAGAAATCGCCGCGGCCGAGCCGGACCGTCTGATGCGGCAGCTTCACCTCGACGGCGCCCGAGGAGATGAAGAAGACCTGGCTGCCGCGATCGCCCTTCCGGATGATCTTCTCGCCGGGCAGCGCGAGGCGCGGCCGGAAGAGACGCGCCAGCGCCTTGAGCTCGGCGGCGCCGAGCGTGCGGAACATGTCGAAGCGGGTGATCAGCTCCTCGGTCCGCAGCCCGAGATCGAGCGGATGCTCTTCCGTCGCGCGGCGGCGCTCGGCCAGGCGCTCGCGGCCGAGGGCATCGAAGAGCTCCCGTCCGATCAACCCCTCCTCGAGGAGCTCGCGGAAGAGCGAGAGCTCGAGCCGAAGCCCGGTCTGCCTCAGGAAGTGCCGCTCGAGCGCTTCCGCATGCTCGGGATATTGCAGGCGCAGCGCCTCGATCGCGCGCGCGATGTCGGCGACCCGCCCGGCCAGCACCTCGTCGAGGATCGCGGCGACGCGCTGGCCCAGCAGCGGCCGCAGGCGCTGCCGGTTGAAGCGTCCGAGCTCCTCGAGCGCCAGCCGGCGGATGAGAAGAGACTCGAAGCGCGTCGAGATCTGGCGCTGCAGCGGCCGGTCGATGCCGAAATGCCGATGCAGGAAATGAGCGATGCGGAAGCTGCGCTGAAACGCCAGCAGCCGTCGCGCCGCGCGGTTGTAGCCGAGGCGCCCGTCGGCCTTGGCGCCGTCGAGGATGCGCGTCGTGTTGCGCAACAGACGCTCGATCGCCGGACCCGACACGGTGTGCTGGGCATGATGATCGAGCACCAGGCGATGCTCCCGGTTCGCCAGTGCGACGAGACCGATAGTCACTCTTTCGCGGTCCGAGATCGCCTCCTCGAAGGCCGCCCCCTCCATGCCGCCATCGATGCGGGGTTCGTATTCCGTCGTCGCCGTGCTCGCCACCTCCGGGGCGATCTGGTAGGCGTCCGCCGTCGCCTTGACCGCGCCGCTCACTTCGCGGAGCACGAGCGCGGCAATCTTGTCGCGCAGGGCCTCGTTCACCGGCGACAAGCGATCGAGCTTCAAGAGCCGCACGATCGGCCGCAATGTCAGCCCGTTGACCAAGAGCGTGACGAGGACGAAGCCGGTGGCGAGCACGGCGATGAAACGCTGCGTCTCGGGATCGATCCTTGAATTCTCGGTGACCGCCAGCGCAAGCGCCAAAGTGACGGCGCCGCGCAGCCCGCCCCAGGTGATCGCGAGCTTGTAGGCGTTGTTCACCCGCTGGCTGAGGCGGAGCACGCTCAGCACCGGCAGCAGCGCGAAGAGAACGGCCGCTCGCGTCAGCAGGGCTGCGACGGTGAGGACGACAAGCAACCAGAGATATCGCAGATCGATGCCGACCAGCAGCTTCGGCACGAGGATCGATGCGGTGACGAAGATGAGCGATCCCGCCCAGAAGCCGATCTGCTCCCACGCCTGCTCGAGATAGCGCCAATTGTCGGGAGCAAGGCGCGCGCGACCGACGACGCCGACCGTGAGGCCGGCGCTGACCACGGCGATCACTCCCGATACCGCAAAGACATGCTCGCCCACGAGGTAGGTGAGGTAAGGCACGGCGAGGGCGAGGGTCACTTCGGCGAGGCGCGAGCTGCCGAGCCACGGGATGATCGCGCCGAAGATCCGGCCGGCGACGAAGCCAAGGAGGATGCCGCCGAGAAAATCCTCGGCGAACCCGGAGACGCTTGCCGCAATGTTCGGGCGGGTTCCGTCCGTCAGCATCTCGAGGAGGACTGTGAAGAGCAGGATCGCCGCGGCATCATTGAGCAGGCTCTCGCCTTCGACGAGGCGAACGAGGCGGGGCGGCGCGCCGAGATCGCGGAAGATGCCGACGACGGCAGCCGGGTCGGTCGTCGCCACGATCGAGCCGAGCAGCAACGCCGCGACGAGCGGCACGCCCCCCGCCCAATGGAGGGCGAAGCCGATGCCCGCGGCGGCAACGAAGACGGCGACGATGGCGAGCGTCAGGACCGGCGCCGCATCGACCGCCATCTCGCGGACATCGATCGTGAGGGCGGCGTGGAACAGCAACAGCGGCAGGAAGACGACGAGGAAGACCTCGGCGCTGAACGGCAGATTGACCAGCGGACCGACGATCTCGTTGAAGCTGTCGGTGAGCGGGGTATAGAGCAGGAACGAGGCGATGCCGCCGATGGCGACGCCGACCGCGGCGAGGACGACGGTGTAGGGAAGGCGGAGGCGCTCGGCGGCCGGTTGCGTCAGGCTGATGAGGACGAGCAGTCCGGCGATGATGAAGACGACGCTCGCAAGGCTGAGCAAGGGCGATGGGTTCCTTTAGCGATGGGCGACCATGTCTGCCGATAGATGGTGTGGCCACCGCCGCTCGGCGTCCAGGATCATTCGCCGTGCGGCTGCAACTCACCCTTTGGGAGAGGTCCGGCGGAGAGGCGGTGCCGTTGCGGCGCGTTCAACGCGGTTCAGAACATCTCCTCGAGCCGGCAATTGACGAGAAGCTCGGCGATGACGGCGTTGTTGGGAAGGGCGAGCGCCGTCGCGACGAGTTCCGCCAGATCCGCGGGCTGAATCATCGCTTCGCGCGGGAAGTCCTTCACCCAATGCGTCATGTCGGTGTCGACGAAGCTGGGGCAAATCGCCGTCGCCCGCACGCCGTCGTCCCAGCCGGCGCGGCGCACTGCGTGGGTCAGCGCCATCACCGCGAATTTGCTCATGGCGTAACCGGCCTGATCGTTCTTGACGCGCTTGCCGGAGAGCGAGGCGACATTGACGATCCGGCCGGTTCCGGCACGCCGCAGATGCGGCAATGCCAGGCGAATGAGGCGGAGCGGCCCTTTGACGTTGACCTCCCACATCGCGTCGTAAGCGCTCTCGTCCTCATCCTCGATCGCGACATCGAGCGCGATCCCGGCATTGTTGACGAGGCCGTCGATCCGGCCGAAGCGCTCCGCCGTCGCCCGCACCCAGGCGGCGCAGCTCGCTTTGTCGCGCGCATCGAACGCATGTCTCACGACGCGCTCGTCGCCGAGATCGCCGGTGGCGGCGTCGAGCTTAGCCATATCGCGCGCGCCGAGGCTGAGGCGATAGCCCTTCGCGTGAAGCGTCCGCGCGACGGCGAGCCCGATGCCGCGATTGGCGCCGGAGACCATGATGACGCGATCTTGCGGTGCGAGCATCCTGAGGTCCTTTCCTGCGACTCCGGAACGCGGCGCGAGCCCTCACCCCTCACCTAACCTCTCCCACTCTCCCCAAGGGGAGAGGGGAGAGGGATAAGGAAGAAGATGAACGCTTATCCTATTCCCTCGCCACTCTCCCCTCTCCCTTCAGGGAGAGTGGGAGAGGGAGGGGCCCATCGCGGAGCGATGGGAGGG
>JBGPOZ010000199.1:0-9369 GCA_041488295.1 Allostellaceae bacterium | reverse complement strand
CTCCTCGCCGGCTCCCCCACCCTGCCCTCCCCCAAATTCCCCCACCCTGCCCTCCCCCGCTTGCGGGGGCGGGTTTGGGTGGGGGGCGGGGGCGGGTTCGGGAGGAGGCGCGGCGAGGATTTGCGCGGCGATCACCAGCTTCTGAATCTCGGTCGTGCCCTCGTAGATGCGCAGAGCCCGGATCTCGCGGTAGAGCCGCTCGACCGGGACGCCGGTGACGACGCCCATGCCGCCCCATAGTTGAACGGCGGAGTCGATGACGCGTTGCGCCGCCTCGGTCGCGTACATCTTCGCCATCGCCGCCTCGCGCGTCACGCGGTCTGCAACGCAATCCTTGGTCCAGGCGGCGCGATAGACGAGGAGCGCCGCGGCGTCGATCTCGCTCGCCATGTCGGCAAGGCGCAGCTGCGTTGCCTGGAACTCGGCGAGCCTCTTGCCGAAGGCCTCGCGCTCAGCGACGCGGCGCAGGGCCTCGTCGAGCGCGCGCCGGGCGAAGCCGAGCGCCGCGGCGCCGACCGTCGAGCGGAAGATATCGAGCGTCGCCATCGCGATCTTGAAGCCCTCGCCCGGCCGGCCGAGCAATTGACCAGCCGGAACGCGGCAATTCGTGAAGGCAAGTGTCGCGAGCGGATGCGGCGCGATGACTTGAATGCGCTCGGCGATGGCAAGGCCCGGCGTGTCGGCGTCGACGACGAAGGCAGAGAGGCCCTTGGCGCCCGGCCCCTCGCCGGTCCGGGCGAAGACGACGTAATGCCCGGCGATGCCGCCATTCGAGATCCAGGTCTTGCGACCGTCGAGCACGTAGTGATCGCCCTCGCGCCGTGCGGTCATGCGGAGCGCGGCGACATCGGAGCCGCCCTCCGGCTCGGACAGCGCGAAGGCCGCGATCTGTCGCCCCTCGCGCACTGCCGGGAGGTAGCGCTCCTTCAGCGCGGCCGTTCCGAAGAGCGCGATCGAGGCGCTGCCGAGGCCTTGCATCGCGAAGGCGAAATCGGCGAGGCCGGAGGTGCGGGCCAAGGTTTCGCGGATGAGGCAGAGGCTACGGACGTCGAGCTTTTCATGCGCGCCGCCGAATGCACCGGGAACGGCGTAGCGCAGCCAGCCGGCGTTTCCGAGCATCTGCACGAAGCGGCGCGTCAGAGCGTCGACGTCGCTCTCCTCATGCTCGTGCGGCGCGATCTTGGTCGCGACCCATGCTTCGAGCTCCGCCGCGAGAATGCGGTGATGCGCCTCGAAGAAGGGCCAAGCGAGGAAGCTGCGGTCGGCCATCAGTTCCCCTCGAACACCGGTGTCTGCTTTGCGACGAAAGCGCGGTAGGCGCGCTTGAAATCCTCCGTCTGCATGCAGATCGCCTGGGCTTGCGCCTCGGCCTCGATCGCCTGTTCGATGCTCATGTCCCATTCCGCGTGGAGCATGCGCTTCGTCATCGCGTGGGCGAAGCTCGGCCCGTCGGCGAGGTTCTGCGCCATCGCTTGCGCCTCGGCAAGAACCGTCTCGGGCGCGCAGAGCCTATTGTAGAAGCCCCAGCGCTCGGCTTCGTCGCCAACCATGCTTCGACCCGTGTAAAGAAGCTCGGCGGCACGACCTTGGCCGACGATCCGCGGCAGGATGGCGCAAGCGCCCATGTCGCAACCGGCGAGGCCGACCCGGGTGAAGAGGAAGGCGACCTTGCTGCGCGCCGTGCCGAGACGCAAATCGGAGGCCATGGCGAGAATGGCGCCCGCGCCGGCGCAGATGCCGTCGATCGCGGCGATGATCGGCTGCGGACAAACCCGCATCGCCTTGACGAGATCGCCGGTCATGCGCGTAAAGGCGAGGAGCCCATCCATCGTCATCTTCGTCAGCGGGCCGATGATGTCGTGGACGTCGCCGCCCGAGCAGAAATTACCGCCGGCGCCGGTGAGGACGACCGCCTTTACATCCTCGACAGCGACGAGCTGGCGGAAGAGGTCACGCAGCTCGGCGTAGCTCTCGAAGGTGAGCGGGTTCTTGCGCTCGGGGCGGTCGAGGGTGATCGTCGCGACTTTTCCCTCGATCTGCCAGCGCACGTGCTTCGTTGCGATCTCCGCTGCCTTCATTCGATTGCCCCCGCATTCTGCACCGAGGATTTGAGCACGCCGAGAAGGCGGAGCAGCTCGGCCATGTCGGTTCGGCTCAACCCCGCCAACATCGTGTCGATCCAACGCTCGTGGACCGGAATCATCTTGTTGAAGAAGCGCCGGCCCTTCGCCGTCAGCCGGATCACCTGGCTGCGGCGGTCACGCGGATGAGCCGCGCGTGCGACGAGCCCTTCGCCTTCGAGCCCGTCGACGAGGCCTGTCACGTTGGCGCCCGTCACCATGAGGTGCGAGCTCAGCTCGCCCATGGTGAGCCCGTCCGGCGCGCGCTCGAGCTGGGCGAGGAGATCGAAGCGCGGCAAGGTCGTGTCGAAGCTTTCGCGCAGCCGCGTGCGCACCTGAGCTTCGATGAGGTTGGTGCAGGTGAGGAGACGCAACCAAACCTTGAGCTCGAGCTTGTCGTCGCGGTGCGTCGCGGTTTCGCGATCGGGAAGCCGCGCCACATTGTCCCTCATGGCATGATCTCGCCGCCGGCGACGACGATCGCCTGTCCCGTGACGGCGCTGGCGCCCGCAGAGCAAAGCCAGCCGACCGTGGCAGCGACCTCTTCGGGCGCGACGAGGCGCCCCATCGGGTTCGTGGCCGCAAGCTCCACGCGGGCCGCCTCGGCGCTTCGCCCGGTTTTCGTCGCGATGGTGCTCGCGGCGCGTGCGACGAGGTCGGTGTCCGTGTAGCCGGGACAGACGGCGTTGACCCTGACGCCGCTTTTTGCCACCTCGCGGGCGAGCGCGCGGGTCAAGCCGATCAAGGCGTGCTTGGCGGCGCAATAGGCCGTCACATAAGCGTATCCGGAGACGCCGGCGGTCGAGGCGATGTTGACGATCGATCCCGCCTTCGCGCTCAGCATCGCCGGCAAGGCCGCCTGGGTGCAGAGGAAGGCACCGCGCAGATTGATGGCGAGCATGCGTTCCAGGAGCGCAAGATCGGTCTTGAGGAAGGGCGCGCTTTCAGCGGCTCCGGCATTGTTGACGAGGAGATCGACCGGACCGCCCCATTCGAGCGCCGCGGCGAAGGCGCTCGCGACGGCGGCGGGATCGGTCACGTCGGCGCCGTCATGCCGGCATTCGGTGCCGTAGGTGCCGATGATCGTCGCGCATTGTTGCGCCAGCGGCGCCGGGCGGCGACCCAGCAATGTCGTTCGCGCGCCGAGCCGGGCCAGCTCCATCGCGATCGCCGCGCCGATCCCCGAACCGCCGCCGGTGACGAGAGCATGCCGTCCGGCAAGTGGTTGGGCGATGTCGATGGGTGGCATTCCGGCTCCCCGATGCGTCAATCAAAGCGCGGATGGTAACGCTCGATCGCACAGTATTGCTTCGGCCAGGCGAGCGCATGGCCTTGCGCAAGGGCGGCGTGGCGCGTCCAGTAGGGATCATAGAGATGGGTGCGCGCGAGGACGCAGAGATCGGCTCTGCCGGCTACGAGGATCGAATTGACGTCGGCGTATGACGAGATGTTTCCGACCGTCATGGTCGGGATCCCGGCCTCGTGGCGGACCCGGTCGGCATAGGGCGTCTGGAAGAGCCGGCCATAGACGGGTTTGGCTTCGACGGTCGTTTGCCCGGCCGACACATCGACGATGTCGCAGCCATGCGCCTTCAGCATCTTCGCGATCTCGACCGCATCGACGCCGTCGAAGCCGCCCGGGACCCAGTCGGTTGCCGAGATGCGAACGCTCATCGGCTTCGATCGCGGCCACGCCGCGCGCACCGCGTCGAACACCTCGAGCGGAAAGCGCATGCGGTTTGCGAGGCTCCCGCCATACGAATCCTCGCGCTTGTTGGCGAGCGGCGTCAAGAAACTCGAGAGGAGATAGCCATGGGCGAAGTGAAGCTCGATGATGTCGAAGCCGGCATCGGCGGCGAGCTTCGCCGCGCGGACGAAGTCGCTGCACACCGCGGCCATATCGGCGCGGTCCATCGCCGTCGGTACCTGGCCATGCGGGAGATACGGGATCGGCGAGGGCGCGATGAGCGGCCAGTTTCCGTCCGCGAGCGGCTCGTCGATGCCGTCCCACATCGCGCGCGTCGAACCCTTGCGCCCGGCATGGGCAAGCTGGATGCCGATCTTCGCGGCGCTGTTGGCGTGGACGAAATCGACGACCCTCTTCCAGCCGCGCGCCTGCTCGTCGTTCCACAATCCGGCGCAACCCGGCGTGATGCGGCCCTCGCGCGAGATGTCGGTCATCTCGGTCATGACGAGGCCGGCGCCGCCGACGGCCCGGCTGCCGAGATGGACGAGGTGCCAATCGTTCGGCATGCCGTCCTCGGCCGAATACATGCACATCGGCGAGACGACGATGCGATTGTCGAGCGTGAGCTCGCGCAGACGGAAGGGCGTGAACATCGGCGGTGGCGCGGGATCCGCCGACGTCGTCACTCCGCTTTGCGCGGCGGCTTTTGCGGCAAACCAGCGATCGAGGCAGCCGACGAACTCCGGATCGCGGACCTTCAGATTCTCATGGGTGATGCGGAGCGAGCGGGTGAGGAGGCTGGCCGCGAATTGCAGCTTCTCGATCTTGCCGAAATAGCGCTCGGTCTCCTCGAACCATTGGAGACTCGCCTGCGCCGCGCGCTGCGTCGCTTCGACCTGCGGCCGCCGCTCGGCCTCGTAAGCGGCGAGCGCGTCCGGCACTCGGCGATGCCGTGTCATCGCCTGCGCGAGCGCGACCGCATCCTCCATCGCCAGCTTCGTGCCCGAGCCGATCGAGAAATGCGCGGTGTGCGCCGCATCGCCGACAAGGACGATGTTCTCGTGCGACCAATGCGCGTTCCGGACTGTCGGAAAGCTGCGCCAAAGCGATCGATTCTTCAGAAGAGCATGGCCTTGCAGCTCCTCGGCGAAGAGCCGCTCGCAATACGCGACCGACTCGCCCTCGCTCGCCTTGTCGAGGCCGGCGGCGCGCCACGCCGCCTCCGTCGTCTCGACGATGAAGGTTGAATGCGTCGCATCGAAGCGATAGGCGTGGACGCGCCATAGCCCGTGCTCGTTCTCCTTGAAGAGGAAGGTGAAGGCTGGGAATTGGCGCGTCGTGCCGAGCCAGGTGAAGCGGTTGGGCCGCCAGTCGATCTGCGGCACGAAATGCGCGGCGTAGAGATCGCGGATACGGCTGTTGACGCCGTCGGATGCGAGGATGAGATCGGCGTCGCGATAGGCGGCGAGATCGCCGATCTCGGTCTCGAAGACGAGCTCGACGCCAAGCCCTGCCGCTCGGCGCTGAAGGATGTCGAGAAGGCGCTGCCGCGCGAGGCCGGAGAAGCCGTGGCCGGTCGAGGTCACCACCGTGCCGCGGTAATGGATGTCGATATCGGTCCAATGCGCGAAGGCCTCAGAGATCTCGGCATAGCTCTTGGAATCGGCCGCGGCGATGTTGCCGAGGGTCTCGTCGGAGAAGACGACGCCCCAGCCGAAGGTGTCATCAGGTCGATTGCGCTCGAGGATGCGGATGCGGTGCGACGGGTCCCGAAGCTTCATCAGGATTGCGAAGAACAGCCCCGCCGGGCCGCCGCCGATGCCGACGATATTCACCGTCGCCTCATGACCGGAAATCCATGGGCAATTCGCGCATGCCCAAAATACTTTATATATAAACGTTTTAAGTGTAAAGTGGTCTCGCGTCATGTTGCGGCAGAGGGTCCTATGACTGCACTCGAAACCATTGTCCCGCCCGGGTGGCCGAAGCCCAAGGGATACGCCCATGCCATGGCCGGTCGCGGCCGCCTCGTCTTCACCGCCGGGCAAGTCGGGTGGACGCCGGACGAGCGCTGGGAAACCGATGATTTCATCGGGCAGCTCCACCAGGCGCTGCGCAACACCGTCGATCTGCTGGCCGCCGCCGGCGCCCGGCCGGAGCACATCGTCAGGATGGCGTGGTACGTCATCGACCGGCAGGAGTATCTCTCGCGGCGCGCGGAGATCGGCGCCTGCTGGCGCGAGATGATCGGCCGGCACTATCCCGCGATGGCGCTGGTGCAGGTCGCGGGCCTCGTCGAGGAGCGCGCCAAGCTCGAGATCGAGACGACGGCTCTCATTCCCGACGAGCGTTGAAGGGCGCGCGTTCCGCAGATGTGGAAACCGGCGCAACGCATCAAATTCGAGCCGAGCCTCGGGCACGTGCCGAGCCGCGCGGAGGCCGCCGCCTCGCGGCTCTTCTCGCCGGTTCGCGTCGGGGCGGTGACGCTCGAGCAGCGCAGCTGGGTCCCGGCGATGGTCCCGTGGCGCGCGACCGAGGAGGGTTTCGTCACCGACGACGTCATCGATTGGTACGTCCGCTTTGCGCGCGGCCGCCCAGGTGCCCTCGTCGTCGAGGCGACCGGCATCCGTGACGTGCCGAGCGGCCCGTTGCTGCGCATCGGGCATGACCGCTTTCTTCCCGGGCTCCGCCGGCTCGTCGCCGCCGTCGCCAATGCCAGCCAGGGCCACACCAAGCTCTTCATCCAGCTCATCGATTTCCTGGCGATCCGCCGCCGTCCCGATCCTGACAAATTCTTTCGGCAGTTCCTGGCGGTGACGGATCGTCATCGTGCCGCGCTTCACGCTGAGGAGGTTCCCGAGAGCGAGGTAAGGGATCGCCTCGCAAGCCTGCCGCCGGCGGAGCTCGAGCGCGTCTTGACGCCGCGCGAGCTCGAAGCCTTGCGCTTCGGCTACCGCGAGCGCGTCACCGACACCGAGCTCGAGCACATCCGCGCGCTCCCCGCGGTGCTCCCCGCACTTTTCGCCGACGCCGAGGCGCGGGCGCGCGATGCCGGCTTCGACGGTGTCGAGCTGCATTACGCCCACGCCTATACGATGGCGTCGTTTCTTTCGGCGACCAACACGCGCGCCGATGGCTATGGCGGGGCGCGGGAGAGCCGCGTCCGCCTGCCGCTCGAAGTCTATCGCACCGTCCGCGAGCGGGTCGGCGCCGATCTCGTCGTCGGTTGCCGGTTCCTTGCCGAAGAATGCGTTCCCGCCGGCAGCACGCTCGATGATGCCGTCTATTTCGGCGTCGAATTCGCGCGCGCTGGCATGGATTTCCTCTCGACCTCGCGCGGCGGCAAGTTCGACGATGCGAAGCAGCCGGCCATCGGCGCTGCCGCGTATCCGTATACCGGCCCCAGCGGCTATGAATGCATGCCGCAATATCTCTCGGACGAGCGGGGTCCGTTCGGGCGCAACGCCGAGCCGACCGGGGCGATCCGCCGGGCGATCCGCACAGCCGGGGCGGAGACGCCGGTCGTCTGCACCGGCGGCATCCACAATTTCGCGATGGCGGAACGGCTGCTCGAAGAGGGCGTGTGCGACGTGATCGGTGCCGCGCGCCAATCGCTCGCCGATCCCGATTGGTTCCGTAAATTGGCGCTTGGCCTCGGCCACACGATGCGAGTTTGCCAATACACCAATTATTGCGAAGGGCTCGATCAGAAACACAAGCCGGTGACGTGCCAATTGTGGGACCGCGAAGGGCTCGAGGCGTCGGGCGTCAAGCGGACCGCCGACGGCAGGCGCCGCCTCGTCGCGCCCGACTGGGACCCGCCGCCCGAGTGAAGGTGGCTGAAGCGGCGACAATCCTCTGATAGGCTCGTCCGCGCTCTCTTCGACCGGAGATTTCGACATGGCCCGCATCGCTGTCGGCGGTTTTCAGCACGAGACCAACACCTTCGCGCCGCAGAAGGCGACATGGACCGATTTCGAGCGCGCCGATGCTTGGCCGCCCTTCCTGCGCGGACCGGAGATGATCGCCGGCGTCGCCGGCTTCAACATCCCGATCGCCGGCGCGATCGAGACATTGAAGAGCTTGGGCCACGAGGTCGTGCCGCTCTCGTGGTGCTCGGCGCCGCCGAGCTCCTATGTCGAAGAAGAGGCCTATGAAAAGGTCGCCGGCTGGATCATCGAGGATCTGAAGGCGAAGGGCCCGTTCGATGCCGTCTATCTCGATCTGCACGGCGCCATGGTCGCCGAGCATTTGGCGGATGGCGAAGGCGAGCTGATGCGCCGCATTCGCGCCGTCATCGGCGATCGCATCCCGCTCGTCGCCAGCCTCGACTACCACACCAATCTGACGGCGGAGATGGTGCGCTATTCGACGGCGATGGTCGGCTACCGCACATATCCGCATATCGACATGGCGGAGACGGGCAGCCGAGCGGCGCAGCTGCTCGACCGCCTGCTGAAGGAGAAGCGCCCGCTCTACAAGGCCTATCGCCAGATCGACTTTCTCATTCCTTTGGTCTGGCAGTGCACCTTGCTCGATCCAGCGAAGGGCATCTTCGAGCTGGTGGAGGCGATCGAGAGCGGCGTCGACAAGGAGGGCGCGCCGGGCGGCTCGCACAATCAGGGGATCGTCAGCGTGACGCACACGCCGGGCTTCCCGCCGGCCGACATCGCCGATTGCGGTCCGGCGCTCGTCGTCTATGGCCATGACAAGGCCGCCGCAGAGGCCGCGGCCGACCGCCTCGCTGCCGCGATCAAGGCGAAGGAGAAGGCGTTCGCCGGCAAGCTCTGGCAGCCCGATGAGGCGGTGATCGAGGCGATGCGGCTTGCAAGCCATGCGACGAAGCCCGTCATCCTCGCCGACGTACAGGACAATCCCGGCACGGGCGGCACCTCCGACACGGTGGGGCTCTTGCGCGCGCTCATCCGCCACAAGGCGAAGGGCGCGGTCATCGGTATGATCGTCGACGAGGCGGCCGCCGAAGCGGCGATGGCGGCGGGCGAGGGCAATTCCTTGAAGCGCGGCATCGGCGCCGTCGTCGGCTTCGCCGGCGAGACCCCGGTCGAAGCCGACTGGCGCGTCGCAAAGCTCGGCGACGGGGTCTTCACCGGCACCGGCCCCTTCTATGGCGGCGCCAGATTCCAGATCGGCCCCATGGCATTGCTGACCGATGACGAGAGCGGTGTTTCAGTCGTCCTCGCCGCAAAACGCGTCCAGGCAGCGGATCAGGAGATGTTCCGCCACGTCGGCGTCGAGCCGAGCCGGACGCCGATCCTGGCGCTCAAATCGACGGTGCATTTCCGCGCCGATTTCCAACCGATCGCCGAGGCGATCCTGACCGTCCAGGCACCGGGCGCGCACATCACCGATCCGGCGGAGTTTCCGTATCGCCATCTCCGCCACGGCATTCGGCTCAGCCCGGACGGGCCGGTGCACAGATAGGCTTCGCCGCCGCGCTTCGGGCGGAGTAGGGGGCGGTGCCGAACGGCGAGGCGAGGACAGCCCAAATTCGCAACGAGACGAATTGCACGAGCTTCATCAGTCGCCGTCGGTGCGAGCATG
>JBGPOZ010000198.1:0-9388 GCA_041488295.1 Allostellaceae bacterium | reverse complement strand
CTGGAAGTCCTCTAAGGTCTCTGCAAAGAATTTTTATCTAGACTGAAAAATGTCGTTGCCATTAACCATTATTTCCTACATCTTGTTAGTCGAACCGCGCGACACCCTATAGCTTGAATCGTCCCGCGGAAGATCGAACACGTAGGGGGCAGTTGCATGCGGATCGGGCGTCGGTTCACCGTCTCGGGTCAGGATCCCTACGCCGAGATCGAATTTCGTACGACGACGAGCGAAATTCGCAACCCTGATGGGTCGGTTGTCTTCCAGCTCTCCGACATCGAGGTGCCGGCCAATTGGAGCCAGGTCGCCTGCGACATCCTCGCTCAGAAGTATTTCCGCAAGGCCGGCATCCCGGTCCGGCTGATGCCGGTCACCGAGCGCGATGTCCCGGTCTGGCTGTGGCGCAGCGTCCCCGACGAAGGGGCGATCGCGACCTTGCCCGCCAATCGCCGGAGCATCGGCGAGCGGAGCGCAAAGCAAGTGTTCGACCGCCTCGCCGGGACCTGGGCCTATTGGGGCTGGAAGGGCGGCTATTTCGACGCCGAGGAAGACGCAAGAGCTTATTACGACGAGACGCGCTTCATGCTGTGCCGCCAGATGGCGGCACCGAACTCGCCGCAATGGTTCAACACGGGTCTCCATTGGGCTTATGGCATCGACGGGCCGGCGCAGGGTCACTATTACGTCGACTACCGCAGCGGCGAGCTCGTCGCCTCGCAAAGCGCCTATGAGCACCCGCAACCGCATGCCTGCTTCATCCAGTCGGTCGCCGACGACCTCGTCAACGAGGGCGGCATCATGGACCTATGGGTGCGCGAGGCGCGGCTCTTCAAATACGGCTCGGGCACCGGCTCCAATTTCTCGAAGTTGCGCGGCGAGAACGAAAAGCTGTCGGGCGGCGGCCGCTCCTCGGGGCTGATGAGCTTTCTCAAGATCGGCGACCGCGCGGCGGGAGCCATCAAATCGGGCGGCACGACGCGCCGCGCCGCCAAGATGGTGACGGTCGACATCGACCATCCCGATATCGAGGATTACATCGACTGGAAGGTGCGCGAAGAGCAGAAGGTGGCGGCGCTCGTTGCCGGCTCGAAGCTCGCGAACAAGCATCTCAACGCCGTCATGGCGGCATGCGTCGAGAACGCGGCGCTGGGCGACGCCCGGTTCGATCCAGCGAAGAACCCGGCGTTGAAGCGCGAGATCCGGGCGGCGCGCAAGGCGATGCTGCCGGAGAATTTCGTCCAGCGCGTCATTCAATTCGCGCAGCAGGGCTACACCTCGATCACCTTCCGGACATACGACACGGATTGGGATTCGGAGGCCTACCTCACCGTTTCCGGGCAGAACTCCAACAACTCGGTGCGCCTCACCAACGATTTCATCGAGCGCGTCCTCGCCGACGGCGAGTGGCATCTGACGCGCCGCACCGACGGCAAGATCGCCAAGACCGTCAAAGCGGTGGAGCTGTGGGAGAAGATCGCCTACGCCGCCTGGGCGTCGGCCGATCCGGGCGTCCAATACGACACGACGATCAATGAGTGGCACACCTGCGCCGAGAGCGGACGGATCAATGCCTCCAACCCGTGCTCGGAATACATGTTCCTCGACGATACGGCATGCAACCTCGCCTCGCTCAACCTCATCGCGTTCCGCCGCGAAGACGGCAGTTTCGATGGCGACGCCTTCGCGCACGCGGCGCGGCTGTGGACGGTGACGCTCGAGGTCTCCGTCTTGATGGCGCAGTTCCCGTCGAAGGAGATCGCGCGACTTTCTTACGATTTCCGAACGCTCGGCCTCGGCTACGCCAATATCGGCGGCCTCTTGATGGCGATGGGTCTCGGCTACGACAGTACCGAGGGACGCGCGCTCTGTGCCGCAATCACGGCGCTCATGACCGGGACGAGCTACGCCACCTCGGCGGAGATGTCCGAGGAGCTCGGCGCCTTCCCGGGCTTTGCCGCCAACCGCGAGCACATGCTCCGCGTCATCCGCAATCATCGGCGGGCAGCGCAAGGCGCAACGAGCGGATATGAAGGGCTTTCGATCCTGCCGGTGCCGCTCGATCACGCAAAATGCCCTGACCAGAGGTTGGTCGCGGCGGCGCGTACCGCCTGGGACGAGGCGCTCGAGCGCGGCACCGCGCATGGTTATCGCAATGCGCAGGTCTCGGTCATCGCCCCGACCGGCACGATCGGTCTCGTCATGGATTGCGACACGACCGGGATCGAGCCCGATTTCGCACTCGTCAAATTCAAGAAGCTCGCCGGCGGCGGGTATTTCAAGATCATCAACCGCATGGTCCCGGAAGCCCTGCAGACTTTGGGCTACAATGAACAGCAGGTGATTGCCATCGAGCGCCACGCCGTGGGACACGGCACGCTTGCCGACGCGCCCGGCGTCAACCACGCCGCGCTCCGCGCCAAGGGTTTCGGCGACGAGCAGATCATCGCGCTCGAATGCGGGCTCGCCTCGGCCTTCGACATCAAATTCGCCTGCAACAAATGGGCGCTCGGCGAAGCGTTCTGCACCGAGACGCTGGGCTTCACGGCAGAGCAGCTTGGCGATCCCTCCTTCGAGATGCTGGCGGCGCTCGGCTTCTCGCGGCAGGAAATCGACGCTGCCAATACCTATTGCTGCGGCGCCATGACGCTCGAGGGGGCGCCGCACCTCAAATCTGCGCATCTGTCGGTGTTCGACTGCGCGAACCCGTGCGGACGTATCGGCAAGCGCGCGCTATCGGTCGAGAGCCACATCCTGATGATGGCGGCGGCGCAACCGTTCATCACCGGCGCCATCTCGAAGACCATCAACATGCCGAACGCGGCGACCGTCGAGGCTTGCAAAGACGCCTACATGCTGTCCTGGCGCCTCGGCATCAAGGCGAATGCGCTCTACCGCGACGGATCGAAGCTCTCGCAACCGCTCTCCTCGTCGCTCATCGCCGACGAGGAGGACGAGGACGCGGTCGACGAGATCATGGCGCAAAGCCCGGCGCAACGCGCCCCGGCGATCGCCGAGCGCATCGTCGAGCGGGTGGTCGAGCGCGTCGTCGAGTATCAGCGCGCCGAGCGGCGCAAGCTGCCGCACCGCCGCAAGAGCTACACCCAGAAGGCGATCGTCGGCGGCCACAAGGTCTATCTCCACACCGGCGAGTACGAGGATGGCAGCCTCGGCGAGATCTTCATCGACATGCACAAGGAAGGCGCCGCCTTCCGCTCGTTGATGAACAACTTCGCCATCGCCATCTCCATCGGGCTGCAATATGGCGTGCCGCTCGAGGAATTCGTCGAAGCCTTCACCTTCACCCGCTTCGAGCCGTCGGGCATGGTCGAGGGCAATGACGCGATCAAGATGGCGACCTCGATCCTCGACTACATCTTCCGCGAGCTGGCCATCTCCTATATCGGCCGCAACGATCTTGCCCATGTGCAGCCGGCCGACCTGATGCCCGACACCGTCGGCAAGGGTGTCAACAAGGAGAGCTTTCCCGACGCCGAGGCCGATGACGGCCGACGCAAGCAGATGGCCGCGGTCGTCCAGCGCGTCGCCTCGAACGGCTATGTACGCAACAAGCTGACGGTGTTTCAGGGCGGTGGGCGCGGTGCGACGGCGGGAAACCTCGCCATGGCAGGGACGGCCCCGGGCGCGATGATGGCGGCCGGCGAGATCGCGGCCCAAATCGAAGCGATGACCTTGACCACCGCCCTGCACGCGACGACGGCACTGTCGAGCGCGGATAGTCGGATCGCGCAGATCCGCGCCGCGCGGATGAAAGGTTACGAGGGCGACAGTTGCGGCGAGTGCGGCAACTTCACTCTCCTGCGGAACGGAACCTGCCTCAAATGCGACACCTGCGGCGGCACTAGCGGCTGCAGCTGAAAGCAGCGGCCCCGATCCAATCCTCCCGATCGGTCCCGTTTATTGAGGCAGAAATTTGGGGTGCGGCGTCAACCGCACCCCTTTTTTTTTCGCTCGATCCGAGTTCAACCGATACCTCTGACGACCGGCGACGTCGCTACGTCCGGGTCCTAACTCGACGGCACCGCTCGTTACGCCGCGCGGATTTCGGCGAGGAACCGCTCGACCTCGCTGCCCAGCGTATCCGATTGCCGCGCGAGATCGCCGGCCGCGGTGAGGACTTGTCCCGCGCTCTCGCCGGTTTCGGCGGCGGCCTTGGTGACCTCCGAGATATTGGTGCCGATCGTCGCCGCGCCGACCGCCGCCTGCTGGACGTTGCGCGAGATCTCCTGGGTCGCCGCGCCCTGCTCCTCGACCGCCGAGGCGATCGTCGTCGCGATGGCGTTCACCTGGTCGATGATGGTGGCAATCCCCTTGACCGCCGAAACGACCTCGTTGGTCGCCGATTGGATGGCGCCGATCTGGCTCGCGATCTCGTCGGTCGCCTTGCCGGTCTGGGTCGCCAGGCTCTTCACCTCGGATGCGACGACCGCGAAGCCCTTTCCGGCCTCGCCCGCCCGCGCCGCCTCGATCGTCGCGTTGAGCGCGAGCAGGTTGGTTTGGCTGGCGATGTCGCTGATGAGCGAAACGACGACGCCGATCTTGCCGGCTGCTTCGGCCAAGCTCTGCGCCGTCTTGTCGATCTGCCCGACCTTGTCCACCGCCTCGCCGACGACGCGGGTCGACTGATCGACTTGCCGCGCGATCTCGGTGATCGATCCCGCGAGCTCCTCGGCGCCGGCGGCGACCGCTTGGACGCGCGCCGAGGATTCATCGTACGCCGTCACGACCTCGTTCGATTGATGGCTCGTCGCCTCGGCGGTCGAGGACATCGAGCGCGCCGACGCCTCCATTTGCCCCGCAGCCCGCGACAAGGTCTCGACCACTTGCTTGACGCTCCCCTCGAAACCGTCGGCGAGGCGCAGCATGGCGGCGCGGCGCTCCTCCTCGGCTTGCCGCTTCAGATCCTCTTGCTCGCCGCGCAAACGTTTTGCTTCGATCATGCCCTCGCGGAACACCGCGACCGCCTTTGCCATCGTACCGATCTCGTCGTGCCGCCCCGCGCCCGCGATGGCGACTTCGAGATCGCCCTCCGAGAGGCGCCGCATCACCAGCGTGATGTTCTTGACGGGCCTCGCGATGCTGCGACCGATCACCCAGGCGAGCACGGCACCCGAGAAAAGAGCCACGGCGACGATCGCGATGGCTGTCTGCTCTGCATTCGCGAGGAAGGCCTTGACCTCGGCGGCAAGCGTCTTTTGCTGCTCGGTCGAGGAAGCGCGCACCATCTCGGACAAGCGCGTGATCTCGGCGCCGCCCTTTTGCAGAACCTCGGCATTCAGCGCATCGCGCTCTTTGACGAGGCCGATCACCTCATCGAGCGACTTCTCATAATCCGGCAGGGTCTTGAGGAGCAGGGCCGCCGCGGCCTGTTGCGCGGGATCGTCAAGCTTGGAGACGAGATCGGACGCGACGCGGTAGATGTCCTTGAGCGCGACCTTGGCGGCAGTCGCCACCGCAGGATCGCCGACATCGAGAAAGCGGGTGATTTGCGCGCGCGTGTTGAACAGCTTCTCCTGCGTCACGCCGGCATAGTACGCATTCTCGAAATTTCCTTCGGCGAAGCTCGCCTGGTTGATTTCGTTGAGCTTGCCGCGCATCGCTTCAGCGAGGTCGCCGAGGCGTTTCGTCACATCGGCGCGCTTCTTCATCAGCTCGACGATCTTGCCGAAGCCGCTGCTGTAGTCGTCGGCCGCCTTCTCCATCGCCGCGAACGTGGCGCCGCGCTCGGTGCCGGCGGCGGCGTCCTTCGCCAGCGCGACATTCTTCTTCACCGCGCCATGCGCGGCCTCTATTTCACCAAGAAGCTCGGGTCGCCCGCTGTCGAGATATTCGCGCACCTTGCGCTGCAGGCCGGCCATCTGCTCGCCGATGTCGCCAACGAGGCGAACGTCGCCCGAGATCGCCTGCGAGGCCGAGAGCTTGTCGACGAGGCTGGCAAAGCCGACGGCACCGCCGCCGGCAAGCAAAAGCAGAAGCAGAAGGACGCAGCCGAAGCCGAGAGCCACGCGCTGGAAGATGGAGAGCGAGATCGCGGCGAAGAAGCGCTTCAACGAGGTCATGGATTTCGATCCCCCCAGAGCTCCCGCGACCCCGTCGGGCGGGTGCGGCCGAAAACAGGGACGAAGGCTGCCGACAGCGCTCGGGCTGCCGGCAGCCTTCATCTGAACTACTCTTTGAAATCGGCGATGGGGAGCGCCTTCACCGTGCCGACCGGACTTGTCAGTTTGCGCGCTGCCAGTACTTCACGTGCCGCCTGATCGGCGACGGCACCGTCGCGCAGGGTCTCGCCGGGCACGCGCTTCAAGCCGAAGAGGAAGGCGGTATCGTCCTTCACGATCTTCTCGAGTTTCGGCGTGACGATGAAATCGAGCGCCAGCCGCTCCGGGCTGCCACCGACATTCGCCGGATAGTCCCCGTAGAGCGCCGTCCACATCGTCTTCTTGGTGTAGCCTTCGCCGCCCTCTTTCTCAGCCATTGCAGCGATTTCCATGGCGTTCTTGGGGTCGGCGAGGAACAGTTGGGCGTCGAGCTCGGCCTCCAGCCAGGCCTTGACGATGTCGGGACGCGCCGCCATCAGATCCTGGCGCATCACGATGAAGCCCGAATCGAACTCCTTGAAGTCGACGCCGCTCGCGACGCGCCGCACCAACCCGTCGGCCACGAGCTTCGCCGGGATCGGCTCCCACAGAACGGCGGCGTCGAGCTTGCCGTCCTTGAAGTTCGTGGCGATCGCGTCAGCGCCCTGGTTGAAGTATTTCGCGGGCTTCACATCGAGCTTTTGGAAGACGGTTCGGGCGAAGCGGTCGGTGCAGCTGCCCTGCGGCGAGGCGACGATCTTGCCGTCGAACCACTTCACCGCCTCTTCGGACGATTTGAAATCCGGCGCGTCCTTCTTCACGAGGAAGACGTTGCATTGCTGCTGCGAGGTGCCGGCGACGGCGACGATGCGGATATCGGCGACCTCGGGCTTGGAGCTGGCGACGATCGCCGGCATGTCGCCCATGTAACCGATCTGCTCCTTGCCGGCGATCATCTGACCGACCAGCACGCTGCCTTGAAGGCCCGGCTCGAACGTGATTTCCGAACCCTGCGGCAGATGCTGCTTCCAGAACTGCTTGCTCTTCATCACCACCGCCGACCACGCTTCAGTATAGAATGGCTGATAGCCGACGGTCAGCTTGATGGGTTCCCCGGGCTTGCCGAAACCCTCATCCGCGACAGCCGGAAGTGCCGCCGCAAGCACGGCTGCCGCCGCGGCAGCAACCAAGAAATGACGCGAATTCATGACACTCCCCCCTAGAATTGCTCGGGGCAGGAATATCAAGCGCCGGTTAAGCTCAGGTAAATTCCACTCTTCGGCAGCGTGTATCTAGAGTAGACCCGCTCAACGCAAATCGCCCACCACCGCGAGCAGCGCATCGAGGCCGGAAGCGCCAAGCTTTCGGCTGCGCTCGGGCGACCAGCCGACCCGCTCGTCGGGGGTATCGGCGGTGTCCTTGAACGGCATCTCGAGCGTCATCGACAGACAACCGAAACGTTCGGCCACCCAGTTGCCGCAGAGCGTCATATTGGCGGCGCCCGGCGCCGGCTCGGCATGGCCATGCGCTACCTGGAAGTCCGGATTGGCGCGGCGCAACGCCTCGGCATAGGCTTTGTGGAGCGCGCGCTGTTTGTCGCTTGCGGACGGGATCCCGGCGGTACTGATGAGGAAATTGTGCGGGATCGTCTCGTCGCCATGGACGTCGAGGCAGAAATCGACGCCGCTCTCCTCCATCGCCCGCCGGACGAGGAAAACTTCGGGGCTTCGCTCCATGCTCGGGCTGTGCCATTCGCGGTTGAGATTGGCCCCGACGGCGTTGGTGCGCAGATGGCCGCGCCGGCTGCCGTCCGGATTCATGTTCGGCACGATGTAGAAGCGCGCCCGCTTTAGAATCTCGCGCGAAATCGGGTCGGCGTCATCAAGGAGGCGGTGAAGGAATCCCTCCATCCACCATTCGGCCATCGTCTCGCCCGGATGCTGACGGGCGACGACCCAGCAGATTTTCTTGCCGCCGCCGGGATCGCCGATCCGCAGCAGATCGATGTCTTGCCCGTCGAGGCTGGAGCCGAGAATTTCGAGGTGGACACCCGGATTTTCGAGGCAGCGCGCCACGAGATCGGCGTGGCGCTCCATCGAATAGGGTGCGAAATAGGCATAGAAGACCGAGTCCCGCTCAGGGCGATGGCGGATCGTCAGCATCGTCCCGTCATAGGCGGTCGGAACGCGGAACCAGTCGACGCGATCGTACGAGGCGACGGCGCGGTAGCCGGGCCAGCCGCCGGTATAGGCAGCGCCTCCGGCATTCATCAGCTTCAAAGTACAATCGAGCTCGCGCGCGCCGGCGAGACGAAAATAGAACCACTGATAAAAATCGGAATCGTTGTCCTTGTTGATGGCGAGCCGAATGTCGCCTGACTCGGCGCAAGCAAGGCAGGTGATGTTGCCGGCGTCGAAATTGCTGCTGATCCGCATGGCCTCGGCCCCATCGCTCGAAGAATCTCGACCGAGTTTGGCTTGTGCCGGCCGGTTTTGCAAAGGCCGCGCAAGCGCATGGCGTGCTCTCACCCCTCCGTGCGCAATCCGAGCAGCGGGCCGAGGCCGCTCATCGGCAGTTTCATCATGTTCGGCGGCAAGGAAAAGAGCGTCGTCTCCTGCGGGCCGAGGCGAAGGTTCGAGAGCTCCATGCGGACGGGCGTCGCCTTGCCGCCATGGGCGGGGGTGTACATGCCGTCGAGCCGCATCGGGATGCCTTCGCGGGTGAGCCAGACATAGCCATCGACCAATGCGCCGTTCCGCGTCACATGCTCGACGCGATACTTGGTCGTCCGCCGGCCGTCGATCGTCTCCTCGCCGAGCCGTGCCGAGAGGAGGCTTTCGTCGCTCAGCTCCGCCTCGACCGGCGCGAAGCCGAATTCCACGTAGGAGTTGATGCCGGGCACGAGCAGCCATCCCCTCGCCTCCCCGGCGTGAAGAATGATCACCTGCGGAATGCCGTCGACTGCCAGCTCGTGCCTCTGCCGGCCGGGAACCGCATAGAGCTTGCCGGCAAAGGTGCGATCGCCGACGGTGACGGAGCGATCGGCGCTGAAGGCGACGCCGGGGTCGCCGAGCATCCGGGCATCGGCGGCGGACGATGCGAACAGGGCGAGGAAAAATGCGAGCAGCGGGAAAAAACGCATTCGGGACCTCATTGTCGGGACGCAGCGAGGCTTAAACGTCAAATCTGGCGGTTTCGCGGCAATCGTGCCGCCCTGGCGAGGAGGGTGGATTCTCGCCCGCACCAGCCGCTATTCTGCGGCCCCAAGACGACAACAACGGAGCCGACGCTAT
>JBGPOZ010000197.1:0-9427 GCA_041488295.1 Allostellaceae bacterium | reverse complement strand
GGCTCCGGCGGCTCGATGCCGTCATCGAGGAGATGGACGATGCGGTCCGGCGCGGCGACTGGGCCGGGGTCAACAAGGCGGACCTCGCCTTCCATCGCGAGATCTGTCTTGCCTCGAAGAACGACATCCTCATCACGCTGTGGCAGGGGCTCGCGCGGCACGTCCTCATGATCTTCGGCCGCGAGATCCTGACCGAGACCGGGCAATCGCGGATCGTGCAGCAGCATCGCGACCTCATCGCCAGCCTGCTCTCGGGCGATGATGCCGAGCTCGCGCATGTCGTCGAGCGCCACATCATGCGCCTGCGGCGGCCGCAACGCTGAACGGCGGAGATCTTCGGAAGACGCAGATAAGGCGCCTCGATATCTCGAAATCTCATCGCCCACCCCGCTGATGATCATCAGGTTGTGGCGCGCGGTCGCTTACCCACTCGCCTCCAGCGCAGGCTCGAGAACCTGCCGCAATCTCTTCACCGCCAACTCCGGGCTGGAGAGCACCGGAGTTGACAGCTCGTCGCGCGACAAGCCGTCGCAAACGCGCGCCATCGATGCTTGGGCCAGGACGACGACGTCGACCGATTTGGCAATCTCGAGCAGCTCAGCCTTGACGAGAGCGTCGTGGCGGTCGCGGTCGCCGCGTTGCAGCGCCTCGAACGCGCCCGTGCAGACGGAATGGCGGAGGTCGACTGGACGGGAACGATCGGCCGCGCGCCTCTCGATGAGCGCGCGGGTCGGCCCAAGCGTCGTGCTCAATGTCGCCAAGACGCCGATGCGCGCGCCGATGTCGAGCGCAGCGTCGGCCATCGCCTCATCGACGCGAAAGAGCTTCACGGGGCAGAGCGGCGCCGCTGCATCGACAGCCGGCCCGACCGATGAGCATGTAACCATGATCGCATCCGCCCCGGCATCGACAGCCGACCAGACGTGACCGGCGAGGCGCCGCATCGTGATGCGTTCCAACTCTCCTGCTCGAATCGTGTTCTTGAGCAGACTCTCGTCGACGATGTTGAAGACGTCCCAACCCGGCAAGTGGCGGCGCGTGAGATCCGCAAAAACCGGAACCAGATTGACGACAGTGTGGATGAGCCCGAGCGAGCCTGCCATGGCGCCTATCCCTTCAACCCGGTCAGCGCCACGCTCTCGATGATGCGGCGGCGCATCACCGCGAAGACGATCAGCATCGGCAGGACGCTGACGACCGACCCCGCCATCAGCTTGCCGTAGTCGGCGCTGAACTTGAACTGGAAGGCGGTGAGGCCGACCTCCATGTTGAAGAGGAGCTGATCGTTCGCGACGAGCAGCAGCCAGAGGAAATTGCCCCAGGCCTGGATGAAGGCGAAGATGCAGACCGCGCTCAGCGCCGTCGTCGACAAGGGGGCGATCACCCGGGCGAGGATCCACCACTCCGAAGCGCCATCGATCCGCGCCGCCTCGATGTAGTCGGTCGGGATCGCCGAGGCGATGTGCTGGCGCAGCAGGAAGATGCCGAAGCTGAGGAACAGCGTCGGCAGGATGATGCCCTGATAGGTGTTGATCCACTTGATCGCGTTGAGCTGGAGATAGAGCGGGATCATGTAGCTCTCGGCCGGCACGATCGCCGTCGCGATGATGAGCCCGAAGAGGAGGGTGCGGCCGGGAAAGCGGTATTTCGCGAAGACCGCGCCCGCGACCAGCGAGGTGACGGCGACGCTCAGTGTCGCGATCAGCGACATGCCCATGCTGTTGAGGAAGAACCGGCCGAACGGCGCCACCTCGAACATCCCGAGGTAGTTGGCGAAGCTCGGCGCCTCGGGGAGGAGACGGGGCGGCCAGACGACGATCTCGGTCGGCGGCTTCAGCGAGGTCGCCAGCATCCACAACATGGGCAGCACCATGAAGATGGCGCCAGCCATGAGGACGGCATGGATGCAGAAATTGAGGAGGCGGGCGCCGGGGCTCGTGCGGAACTGCGGAGCGCCGTCGTTCTTGTGCCGCATCTCAAACCTCCTTGCTTCGGGCGAACTGGAACTGGATCAGGGTCAAGCCCAGCACGATGAAGGTGAGGATCACGGCCTCGGCCGAGGCATAGCCCATCTTCAAATACTGGAATCCGTTCTGCCAGATGTCGAAGACGAGCACGCGCACGGCCTGTCCCGGCGCCGCTTGCGAACCCAAGGTCATGACGTAGACCTGGGTGAAGACGCTGAAGGCGTTGATCGTCGCGGTGACGAGGACATAGAGCAGGATCGGCTTCAGCAGCGGCAAGGTGATGTAGCGGAAGCGCTGCCATGGCGTGGCGCCGTCGAGGCTCGCTGCTTCCGTGTACATCTCGGGGATATTGCGGATGCCGACGAGGAAGAGGATGAGGCTATAGCCGAGGTTCTTCCACACGGCCATGATGATGAGCGCCCACAGCGCAATCGCTGGGTCGGTCAGCCACGGCACCGGCTTCACCCCGACGAAGGACAGCGCGTAGTTGAGCAGGCCGTAATTGTAGTCGTAGATCCACTTCCAGGCGATCGCCATCGGCACCAGCGGCGTGATCACCGGAAGGAAGTAGACGGTCTGGTAGAACGCCGAGAGGCGTCCCTTGCGGGCAAGAAAGACGGCGAGCGGCAGCGCCAGGGCGGTGCTGATGACGACCGTCGCGATCGAGTAGGTGGCGGTGTTCTTGAGTGCGATGATGAAATTCTCGTCGCTCAGCAGCAGCTCGTAGTTGGTGAAGCCGATGAAGGGCTTGATCGGGCTGATGAGGTTCCATTTGTAGAAGCTGAGGACGAAGCTCCAGGCAATCGGAAAGACCCGGACATAGGCGAAGAGCGCGAGGATCGGGGCCAGCGCCACGTAGCAAAATAAGACAATTCGCCAATCCCATCGGATTGCGCGCAGCCACCGCGTCCAGGGCGACGCCTTGGCGCCCTGCGTCGAGATTTCCTGAGCAAGCATCTTGTGCCCCCGCCGAGAAGAGGGCGGGAGAGAGGCCGGCAGCGCCGAAGCTCCCTCCCGCCGAACGACTGCGGCCTAGCTTGCGCCGTAGAGTCCGGCCTCCTTCAAGAGCTGATCCGTTTGCGCCGCCATCGCATGCACCGCCTCGGCGAGCTTCGCCGCGTTGCCGTTGAGAGCAGGGTCGATATAGGCGGCGGTCAGCTTGTCCGCCATCTTCGATTCGATCTCGTCCCAGGGCGGCAGGATCGGCTCGACGTAGTATTCCATGTCCTTGGGCGGCGCGACGAACACGGCGAATTGCGGGATCTTGTCGAGCAGCGGCTTCCAATCGACGTCGCTGCGCTCGGAAACCCAACCGGTCATGGTGGTGAGACGCAGCGAGTTCTCGGGGTTGGTGACGAATTTGAGGAACTCGTACGCGGCCGGCTTGTTGCCGCTCTTGCCGTTGACGTAGACCGCCCAGGGCTGCAGCAGCATCTTGTACTTGCTCGACGCATTCCATTTCGGAATAGGCGCCACGCCGTACTCGAGTTTCGGATTCTTCTCCTGGATCTCGCCGATGACCCACGCCTCGCGCCACAGCATTGCCGTGTTGCCGCCGGCGAACGCGTCGGCGTCGTGCTGCACCTTGGGGTCGTCGATCTTGTGCTTCTGCACGGCGTCGACGACGAATTGCAGGGCGGCCCTGCCGCCGTCATTGTCGAAGCCGTTATGGTATTTCCCGCTCGGCGCCTGGACGATGAGCGGGGCGCCTGCGGCTTCGAGCAGGTAGCGGAACTTCTCGGCGATGCCACTGCCCTGTCCCGAGAGACGCAGGCTGATGCCGCTCCTTACCATCTTGCCCGAGGCGTCGAACTTGACCAGCTTCTTCGCCGCCTCGACGAGATCGGCCATCGTCTCGGGCGGGCCCTTCAATCCCGCCTCGGCGAACATCGCCTTGTTGTAGTACATCGACGCTTTGCTGCCTTCCCAGAGCGGAATGCCGTAGGTCTTGCCCTTGAGGGTGACGAAGTCGACGAGGAACTTGTTCCACGGTCCGCTCTTCAGATACGTGTCGATATCGGCGGGATTGGGATCGATCAGCCCGGCCTCGATGAAGTTGACCGTGATGTTGGTGCCGATATCGTAGATGTCGGGGCCGGTGCCGGTCGGAACCGCGGCGGAGAGCTTCTGCTCCATCTCGCGCAGCGAGGTGCTGAAGACCGTGAATTTGACCTCGGGGTGCAGCTTCGTGTAGGCGTCGGCGGCCGCCTGATAAAAGGGCTGGCACTCCGGGAATCCGGTCCAGATGGTGAGCGTCGTGTCGGCGGCGCGCGCGGGCAAGGCGAAGTTCAGCGCCCCGGTGCCGGCCAAACCCGCGCCCGCCGCGAGCTTGAAGACCGTGCGCCGATCGATCCGCGAATTCTCGAGCTTCCGATTGTCCATCTCGCGCCTCCTCCTGATGCGGTTGCGGGTTGGTTCCCGCCCCGGCGCGTCCGCGCGCGGCGGGACCCCCAATAAAGCCTACAGAGATTGCCGAGGCTGGGCAATTGCTTGGCGGTGAGCTGCTTCACACCGTCCGCTCGACATCAGGTGGCACGATCATCAAGGAGGCCGGCATGGATTGGGATCTGGCGATATCGATTGGCGAAGCCCCAACCGATCCCTGAGTCGAGATCGCTCGTTGGGCCGATCCGCTTTTTGTTCTTCAAATGTTCCATTCTTTCTGATATAAAACCTGCCCTCCTGTGGAAGTCAATCGCATGACCGACGCGTCGGACTCGCTCAACGCCTATCTCGGCAGCCGCTTCGGGACCAGCTTGGAGAGGGTTCTCGCCGATGCCACGGTGAAATCTCTCGGCCCGCCGTTGAGCCGCTCGATCGAGATCGTGTGCGACCCGGTCGGCGCCTTCAGCTACGAGGATGGCGGGACGAGCGAGCAGTATCAGGGGCTTCTCACCGTCGAGGGCGTCACGTATCGATTCCGCTGCTCGGTCTTCACCGATGCCGGCGGTGCGCGCTTTCTCGAGGATATGGGCGAATTCGAGCCGCTCCGCTGGGGCGTGCGGATGGCGCTGCCCGCAGGGTGACGCGGCGGATCGGCGGCGGGTGAGGCGAAGCCTCAGCGCGCTCTCTTCATCAGCCGTCGATAGCGTTCCCTGCCGCGCAGCAGGTGATTGCGCATGGCCTTGCGCGCGGCGTTCGCATCATGCGCCTTGATGGCGGCGCAGATGATCCGGTGCTCGCTCTGGATCGCTTCGAGATAGGCGCGGGGATCGGAGAGCCGGCTCGGTTCGACGCGGACGCTTTGTCGCGGAATGATGAAGCGGCCGATATATTCGAGAAAGCGCGGAAATTGCGGGTTCTGCGTCGCCGCGGCGATCGCGCGGTGAAAGGCGAAATCCTCCTCGACCGCCGCCTCGTCGCGGGCGATCGCCGCATCGATCGCCGCAAGCGCGCCGGCGATGGCGCGCACCTCCCTGGCGCTCCCGCGTTCCGCAGCGAGCCCGGCGGTCTCGACCTCGACGGCCATGCGCAGCTCCATCACGTCGACGACGTCGGCGATCGATTGCCGGTCGTCGAGATCGATGCGGAACGGCCGCCGCCGCGCATCGCTGGCGACGAAGGCGCCGAGGCCTTGGCGCGTCTCGACAAGGCCCTCGGCGCGCAGCGCCGACACCGCCTCGCGCACCACCGTGCGGCTGACACCGAAGCCCGCCATCATTTCCTGCTCGGTCGGCAGCCGCGCGCCTTTCGCGAGACGGCCCTCGGTGATCTCGCCGGCGAGCCGCTCGATCACCTCGGTCGTCCGGTTCCGTTGCGGCGTGAGCGGACGGAGGATGCGGGCGGGCCCGGCTTTTCTTGACAAGGCCACTTTTCTTGACAAGGCCACGGGCACCTGTTGTATGGTCATCGTACAAGTTCGTGTAAGCGATGCCGCGCCGCGAGTCAACCGTAGCCGCTCGCTGTCGCAAGGAAACGGCCAGGGAGGAGAGCAAAGATGAAACGACGCGACCTATTGCGCAGCGGCGCGGCGATGGCGGCGCTCGGCGCTGCCGGCATCGGCTTCGGCGCCCCGGCGTTCGCGCAGACAAAGACGGTCTTCAAGGCTTCTGACGTGCATCCCGAGGGCTATCCGACGGTCGACGCCGTCGAGCACATGGGCAAGAAGCTGGAAGAGGCGACGAACGGCCGCCTCAGCGTCCAGATGTTCGCCTCGATGCAATTGGGCGGCGAGAAGGAGGCGATCGAGCAGGCGCAGGTCGGCGCCATCCAATTTGCGCGCGTCAGCGTCGGTGCGCTCGGTCCCGTGATCGACGATCTCAACGTCTTCAACCTGCCCTTCCTCTTCCGCAACACCGCGCATATGGAAAAGGTGATCGACGGCCCGATCGGGCAGGAGCTGCTCGACAAGGTCACCAACAATCCGAAGGCAGGCCTCGTCGGTCTCTGCTGGATGGATGCCGGCGCGCGCAACATGTACGACACCAAGAAGCCGATCCGCAGCATCGCCGATCTGAAGGGGCTCAAGGTCCGCGTCATGGGCAACCCGATGTTCGTCGACATGATGAACGATCTCGGCGGCAACGGCGTCGCCATGGGCTACGACCAGGTGTTCAGCGCGCTGCAGACCGGCGTCGTCGACGGCGCCGAGAACAACCCGCCGAGCTTCTATTTCGACAACCACTACCAGGTCGCAAAATTTTACACTCTGACCGAGCATCTCATCGTTCCCGAGATGCTCGTCTTCTCGAGAAAGACGTGGGACGGGCTGTCCAAGGACGATCAGGCGCTGCTCACGAAAGTCTCGCGCGAAGCGCAGCTCGACGAGCGCGAGCTGTGGAACAAGAAAGAGCAGGATGCCATGGCCAAGATGAAGGCGGCCGGCATCGAGATCATCCCGGTCGCCGACAAGAAACCCTTCCAGGACGCGGTGAAGCCGGTCTGGGACAAATACGGCGCCAAATACACCGATCTCATCGCGCGCATCGGCGCGGTGCAGTAGGAGAACACCTCTGTCGCGGCGAAATCCCCCTGTCCCGCAAGGGGAGAGGGGTTAGGCCGCGAGGATCGAGGAACGAGCATGCCGCATCTCTTCCGCAAGGCGATGGACGCGCTCTATTGGCTCGCTGCGATCCTCGCCGGCGTCTCGCTGGTCGTCATCTCGGCGATCGTTCCCTACAGCGTCTATACGCGCTACGTCCTCAACCAGGCGGCGTCGTGGCCGGAGCCGGCGGCCGTGCTCTTGACCATCGTGCTGACATTCTTCGGCGCGCCGGTGTGCTATCGCGACAGCATCCATATGCGCGTCATGTTCTTCACCGGGCTGATGCCGCTTCTGGCGCGACGCATCTGCGATCTTCTGAGCGAGGGGCTGGTCGCGCTCGTCGCGCTCTTCATGGCGAATTGGGGCTACGGCCTCTGCGCCGCGACCTGGTACTCGTCGATCGACGCATTTCCGTGGCTCTCGGTCGGCGTCACCTATCTGCCGATCCCGCTCGGCGGCGTCATCACCTTCTTCTTCGTCATCGAGCGCCTGACGATCGGCGCGCCGGCGACGATCCCGGGCGCGCATGGCGGCGTCGCCGCGGTCGACTGACGTCGGGAGATCGAAGCGCATGGACATCCTGATCGTCGTCGCGGTCCTGCTCGGCAGCTTCGTCATCGGCGTCCCGATCGCCTACGGGCTCGGCCTCGCCGCGCTCTTCGCAGCCTATCGCGCCGGCATCCCCTACGAGGCGGTGATGCTGCAAATCTCGCACGGCGTCGGCAAGGTCGCGATGCTGACCATCCCGTTCTTCGTCCTCGCCGGCGCCATCATGGCGGAAGGCGGCATGGCGCGGCGGCTCGTCGCCTTCGCCGACGTGCTGGTCGGCGTCATCCGCGTGCGCGGCGGGCTTTCCGTCGTCAACATCGTCGCCACCACCTTCCTCTCCGGCATCTCCGGCTCCTCGGTCGCCGACACCTCGGCGATCGGCTCGGTGATGATCCCGCAGATGGAGAAGGTGGGATATTCGCGCGTCTTCGCCACCAACGTCACGATCAGCGCCTCGGTGCAGGCGCTGCTCGTGCCGCCGAGCCACAACGCGGTCATCTACTCGCTGGCGACCGGCGGCGCGATCTCGGTCATCAGCCTTTTCATGGCCGGAATCGTGCCGGGACTGCTGCTCGGCTTGGCGCTCATCATCCTCGTTCTCATCCTGGGTTACCGCAACGACCATCCGCGCGGCCAGGCCGTTCCGTGGCGCGATGCGACGCGGATCACGATCGAGGCGATGTGGGGTCTCGTCACCCTCGTCATCATCCTCGGAGGCATCTTGGGCGGCGTCTTCACGGCGATCGAGGCCGGGGCCGTTGCCTGCGTCTATGCCTTCTTCGTCACGATGTTCGTCTACCGCGACTACAAATGGCGCGATCTGCCGATGCTCGTGCACCGCACCATGAAGACGGTGGCGATGGTCATGACCTTGATCGCCTTCGCCGCCGCCGTCGGCTACATGATGGCGCTGATGCAGGTGCCGGCGAAGATCACGGCGTTCTTCCTGACCCTGTCGCACGACAAGCACGTCATCCTCTTCCTCATCAACATGCTGCTGCTCGTGCTCGGCTGCCTCATCGACATGGCGCCGAACATCCTGATCTGCACGCCGATCCTCTTGCCGGTCATGACGAATTTCGGCGTCGACCCCGTACATTTCGGCATGATCATGATGCTCAATCTCGGCATCGGCCTCTGCCATCCGCCGGTCGGCTCGATCATCTTCGTCGGCTGCGCCGTCGGCAAGGTGACGATGGAGGAGGTCGTGCGCAAGATGATGCCGTTTTACGGCGTCATGTTCATCGTGCTGATGCTGGTGACCTACATCCCGGAAATCTCGCTCTGGCTGCCGCGGCTCCTGAGACTCTAGACAAGGGCGATTCGGCGTCTGGGGACGAGCGTAATCTTTCCCTCTCCCCTTGTGGGAGAGGAAGGGGCCCAGCGCGAAGCGATGGGAAGGTGAGGGGTAAATCGTTGGAAGCAACGATTTGAGTCTCACGATAGACCCCTCACCCTCCCCATGCTCCGCATGGGTCCCCTCCCTCTCCCACAAGGGGAGAGGGAAATGGTGAAACGGCGCCAGATATCAGAGTCGCAAATGGATGCGGGCGCCTGAAGCGCCTCACCCGTTCATCTTGAGGATCGTCAGCGCCAGCGCCTGCGCGCGCGGGACGATCGTGTCGATCTCACACCATTCGTCGTCGCGGTGCGGATTGCCGCCGACCGGGCCGGTGCCGCAGAGCGTGAGCGCGCCGCAGGCGGCGGTGAAGCCGCTATCGGCTGAGCCGCCGGTCGCTTCGCCCTTCACGTCGAGCCCGACATCCCCGGCGCTCGCGGCATAGAGATCGAGGAGCTCCTTGCTCGCCGGCGTCGGCACCAGCGGCAGGAACCGCCCCTCCTGGACGATCCGCCCCGTGCTTCCCGGTATCTCCTCCGCCGTGCAGATCGCATGCACCTGCCGCATCACCGCCTCCATCGTGTCGAG
>JBGPOZ010000196.1:0-9444 GCA_041488295.1 Allostellaceae bacterium | reverse complement strand
GACGGCGCCTTACGATCTCGTGCGCAAGATGCGCGCCTCGGTGCTGGTGCTGGGGCCGCTCGTCGCGCGCTGCGGTCAGGCGCGGGTCTCGCTGCCGGGCGGCTGCGCCATCGGCACGCGCCCGGTCGATCTGCACCTCAAGGGATTGGAGCGTCTCGGCGCCGAAATCGAGTTGACGCAGGGTTATATCGAGGCGCGCGCGCCGCGCGGCCTCACCGGGGCCGAGATCGTCTTTCCCATGGTCTCGGTCGGCGCTACCGAAAACCTCTTGATGGCGGCAAGCCTAGCCAAGGGCGAGACGGTGCTCGTCAATGCCGCGCGCGAGCCCGAGGTCGCCGATCTCGCGCGCTGCCTCGTCGCGATGGGCGCCGAGATCGAGGGCATCGGCACCGATCGCCTGACGATCCGCGGCAAGCCCCGCCTCCACGCCGCCAAGCACCGCATCATCCCCGACCGGATCGAGACCGGAACCTACCTCATGGCGACGGCGATCACTGCCGGCGACGTCGAGCTGATCGGCGCCGAATACGAGCCGATCGCCGCGGTGGCGAAAACCTTGGAGAGCGCCGGCGTCGAGGTGATACAGACCGAGGCGGGCTTGCGCGTGCGCCGGCAGAACGGCCGCCTTTGCGGCGTCGACGTCATGACCGAGCCGTTTCCGGGCTTTCCGACCGACCTTCAGGCGCAGATGATGGCGTTGATGACGACGGCCGAGGGCGCGGCGATGATCACCGAGACGATCTTCGAGAACCGCTTCATGCATGTTCCCGAGCTGTGCCGCATGGGCGCCAACATCAACGTGCACGGCGCTTCGGCGATGGTGCGCGGCGTCAAGCAGCTGACCGGCGCGCCGGTTATGGCGACGGATCTCAGGGCCTCGGTGTCGCTGGTCCTGGCGGCGCTCGCCGCCGAGGGCGAGACGATCATCAACCGCGTCTACCATCTCGACCGCGGCTACGAGCGGGTCGAGGAGAAGCTCGCGGCGTGCGGCGCCGAGATCGAGCGGCTGGGCGACGGGTCCTGACGGAGGCGGGATGGCCGATCGGCTGAAGCTGCGGGCCGAGGACGAGGAAGATCTCGCGGTCATCTCCGCGATCCTCCAGGACGCGCTCGTCGCGGTCGGCGACATGTCGTTCCTCGCCGAGGAGGGCCGTTTCGTCCTGGTGGCGAACCGCTTCCGCTGGGAGGCGAAGCCGGAAGATGGCGGCAAGCGCTTCGAGCGGACGCTCGCCGGGCTCGCCTTCGAGAATGTCGCCGCCGTCAAGATGCGCGGCTTCGATCGACGCCAGCACGACCGCATCCTCGAAATCCTGGCGATCCGCCGCGACGACGAAGCCATCGTCATCGAGTTTTCCAGCGCCGGCAGCCTGCGTCTCGAGAGCGCGCGCATCCTCTGTCACATCGAGGATCTGGGCGAGCCCTGGCCGACCCATTGGCGGCCGAAGCATCCGCTCGACGCGGAGTGAGGACGCGGGCCGTCTTCCGTCCTTAGCGGCCGCGGTGTATACCCCCCACCCTACCCTTCCCCGCAAGGGGGGAGGGACGGTTTGAGTCTGCTGCGGCTTCGTCTCGAACTCTTCACCCTCCCCCCTTGCGGGGGAGGGCAGGGTGGGGGGGGTGCCGCCGCCTCGATCTGTGGAGACAAGCGTTGCAGAGCAACGAGAAGCTGGTTCTGGCGCTGCCGAAGGGGCGGATTCTCGGCGAGGTGACACCGCTCTTGCGGCGCGCCGGAATCGAGGCCGAGGCGGATCTGACCGACGAGGGTTCGCGGCAGCTGCGCTTTGCGACGAGCCATCCCGGCCTCGACATCATCCGCGTCCGCAGCTTCGATGCCGCGACCTTCGTCGCCTTCGGCGCGGCGCATCTGGGGGTCGCCGGCAACGATGTCCTGATGGAATTCGACTATCCCGAGATCTACGCACCGCTCGATCTCCGGATCGGCCGGTGCCGCCTCGCCGTCGCGGCGCCCGCCGAGGGGGCGGCGCGCGAGGACCCCTCGCGCTGGAGCCATGTTCGCGTCGCCACCAAATATCCCGAGGTGACGCGCCGGCATTTCGCGGCGCGCGGCGTCCAGGCGGAGTGCATCAAGCTGAACGGCGCGATGGAGCTGGCGCCGCTTTTGGGGCTCTGCCGCTACATCGTCGATCTGGTGCAGACGGGATCGACCCTGCGCGCCAACGGGCTGGTCGAGATCGAGACGATCGCCGCGGTGAGCGCGCGCCTCATCGTCAATCGGGCGGCCCTCAAGACACGGCCCGAAGAGGTCGGCGGCTGGATCACGCGCTTCGGCAAGGCGGCGCGTGCCGCGTAGGCTCGCGACGTCCGATCCCGGCTTCGCCGCGGATTTCGCGGCGCTGCTCGGGCAAAAGCGCGAAGCCGCCGCCGATGTCGACGCGGTGGTGGCGGCGATCATCGCCGATGTCGCCTCGCGCGGCGATGCGGCGCTGATCGACTATACGCGGCGCTTCGACCGGCTGACGTTGACGGCCGAGACCATGCGCGTGACGCGGGCCGAGATCGAAGCCGCTGCGCGCGCCTGCGACGACGAGACCTTGGCGGCGCTGCGCCTCGCCGCTGAGCGGATCGCCGCGTATCACCGCCGGCAAATGCCTAGAGACCTCGATTTCACCGATGCGGCGGGTGTGCGGCTCGGCGCGAGCTGGCGCGCGATCGAGGCGGTCGGAATCTACGTGCCGGGCGGGCTCGCTTCATACCCTTCCTCGGTTCTGATGAACGCAGTTCCGGCCAGGGTCGCCGGCGTCGAGCGCCTCGTCATGACCGTGCCGACGCCGGACGGCAAGCTGAACCCGTTGGTGCTCGCCGCAGCCGAGCTGGCCGGGGTCGACGAGATCTATCGCATCGGCGGCGCGCAGGCGATCGCCGCGATGGCATACGGCACCTCGACGGTGGCCGCGGTCGACAAGATCGTCGGACCCGGCAACGCCTATGTCGCGGCTGCGAAGCGCCGCGTCTTCGGCATCGTCGGCATCGACATGATCGCCGGTCCCTCGGAGATCCTCGTCCTCGCCGATGGCAAGAACGATCCCGCCTGGATCGCCGCCGATCTTCTGAGCCAAGCCGAGCACGATGCGGCGGCGCAGGCGATCCTCATCGCCGACGATCCCGTTTTTGCCGATGCCGTCGCGGCCGCGGTGACCGCGCATCTGGAGCACCTCTCGCGCGCCGCCATCGCCGGCGAGAGCTGGGCGAGCCACGGCGCCATCATCACCGTCAATGACTGGGGCGAGGCGGTACCGCTCATCGATCGCATCGCGCCCGAGCATCTCGAGCTGGCGCTCGACGGCGCCGAGGCGCTCGCCGCGCGCGTGCGCAACGCCGGCGCCATCTTCCTCGGCCGCCTCACGCCCGAGGCGATCGGCGATTACGTCGCCGGCACGAACCACGTCCTGCCGACGGCGCGGAGCGCACGCTTTTCCTCGGGACTTGGCGTGCTCGACTTCATGAAGCGGATGTCGCTCGTGCGCTGCGATGAAGCCGGGCTCGCTGCAATCGGTCCCGCGGCGGTGCGCCTCGCCGAGGCCGAGGGCTTCGGGGCGCACGCGCTGTCGGTCGCGCTGCGCCTGCGGCGCAGCGCCGGTTGAGCGGTGGCCGACGCGCAGCGCATCGCCAAGCTGACGCTCGACGAGAAATCCGTCGTGCGGCGCAACGCCGATATCGAGCATGAACGCCAGGTCGCGATCTTCGATCTCCTCGAGGAGAACAGCTTCGCGCCGGCCGCCGGCCATGACGGTCCCTTCCATCTCCGCCTCGCGCTCGAGGACAACCGCCTCGTTCTCGATCTGCGCGACATTGCGGATGCGCCATTGGAGCGGATCCTGCTGCCGCTCGCGCCGTTCCGCGGCATCATCAAGGACTATTTCCTCATCTGCGAGAGCTATTTCGCCGCGATCCGGCGGTCCTCGCCGATGCAGATCGAGGCGATCGACATGGGGCGGCGGGGCCTGCACAACGAGGGATCGGAACTGCTGCGGCAAAGCCTCGCCGAAAAGGCCGCGCTCGATCTCAACACGGCACGCCGGCTCTTCACCCTCATCTGCGTCCTCCACATCCGAGGATAAGGGCGGCCGTGAGCGACAGCACGGGCGATCGGAGCCAAACCCCGTCGAGCGTGCTCTTCGCCTGCACGTTCAACGCCATCCGCTCGCCGATGGCGGAGGCGCTGCTGAAGCACCATCACGGCAAGCGCATCTATGTCGATTCGGTCGGCGTCCGGGCGCAGGAGATCGATCCCTTCGCGGTCATCGTCATGGAGGAGATCGGCATCGATCTGACGCGCCATAAGGCCAAGACCTTCGAGGAGCTGGAGGACACGTCCTTCGATCTCGTCGTCTCGCTTTCGCCCGAGGCGCAGCACAGCGCCGTCGAGATGACGCGCGCCATGGACTGCGTCGTCGAGTTCTGGCCGATGCTCGACCCGAGCCACATCGAAGGCAGCAGGGAGGCCCAACTCGACGCCTACCGCGCCGTGCGCGACACTCTCCAGCGGCGCATCCTCGCGCGCTTTCCATTGCGCCCGGGCGGTCATTTCTGAAGTGCTCGAGCCGCCTCGTTGCGGAAATCGCTTGACCGCCAGCAATGCGCCAACGATGTATTGGGCGGTTTTTGCCGGGACTACGCCAAGCTGCGAACGATCAACGGGGGACTATGGCGAAAGAGGATCTCATCGAATTCTCGGGCACCGTCACCGAGCTGCTGCCCAACGCGATGTTTCGCGTCAAGCTCGACAACAATCACGAGGTGCTGGCGCACACCTCGGGGAAGATGCGCAAGAACCGCATCCGCGTGCTCGCCGGCGACAAGGTCAATGTCGAGATGACGCCCTACGACCTCACCAAAGGCCGTATCACCTTCCGCTTCAAGTAGCGCCGGGCGCGGCATGTCAGCGCCGCCGCCGCGTGCCGCGAAGGCTTCGAGGCTCGTCCTCGCCTCCGCGTCGCCCCGCCGGCTCGAGCTGTTGCGCCAGGTCGGCCTCGTCCCCGATGCGATCGATCCCGCCGCGCTCGACGAGACGCCGCTCCCGCGCGAGTTGCCGGCACAGCATGCAAGGCGTCTTGCCGAAGCGAAGGCGCGGGCGGTGGCGCCGCGCCATCCCGGCGCCTTCATCCTTGCCGCCGACACCGTCGTCGGCTGCGGCCGGCGCATCCTGCCGAAGGCCGAGGACGAGGCGACGGCGCGGCGTTGTCTCGAGCTTCTTTCGGGCCGGCGGCATCGCGTCCATGGCGGCATCGCGCTCATGACGCCCTCGGGAACGTTGGCGCAGCGCGAGGTCCAGACGATCGTCGCTTTCAAGCGCCTCACCGAAGACGAGATCCGGCGCTACATCGCCAGCGGCGAGTGGCACGGCAAGGCCGGCGGCTATGCCATCCAGGGACGCGCCGCGTTGTTCGTGCGGCAGATCGGCGGCTCCTACTCGAACGTCGTCGGCCTGCCGCTGTTCGAGACGGCGGCGCTGCTCGCCGGCCAAGGCTTCCGCGCCCCCGTGTGAGCCAGGCGCTGTGAGCGACACTCTCCTCATCTCCGCCGCACCCGGCGAATTGCGCGGCGCCCTCCTCGCCGAGGGCGGCCGGCTCGTCGAGCTGAGGGTCGAGCGGCTGGGGCAGGGCGGTCATGTCGGCGAGATTCATCTCGGCCGCGTCACGCGCATCCTGCCGGAGCTTCCTGCGGCGCTCGTCGAGATCGGCCTCGACCGCCCTGCGTTCCTCAGCCAAGAGGACGCGATCGACGCCGCCACGCAAGAGACGCGCGCCGCCGGGATCGGCGCCTGGCTCCATGCGGGGCAGGCGGTGCTCGTGCAGGTGATGCGCGAGGCGCAGGGCGAGAAGGCGGTCGGCGTCAGTTTGCGCCTGCGTCTCAAAGGACGCTTCCTCGCGCTGACGCCGACGCGGCGGCGCATCTCGTGCCCGCGCGGCTGCGGCGCCGAGGAGCAGGCGCGGCTCGAAACGCTGCTCGTGGGGCACCTCCTTGCCGATGAGGGCGTCGCCTTCAACGCCGCCGCGATCGGCATTGCCGCGGAGCCGCTCCTCGCCGAGCTGGCGCCGCTGCGGGCACGCTGGGTGCGGCTCGGCGAACGGGCGCGCGAAGCCTCGCCGCCGGCGCTCATCGAGGAGGAGAACGGGCCCTTGGCGCGGCTCCTCGCCGGCTTCATCGAAGATCCGCCGGGGCGCATTCTCATCGACGACCGTGCCGCCTTCGCCGAGGCGCGCACGTGGCTCGCGCGCCTTCACCCCGATCTCGCCGACCGCCTCGTCTTCGACGGCGGCAAGGGCGAGCTCTTCGAGCGGCACGGCGTCGGCGAGGCAGCGAGCGAGGCCACGGCGTCCCGCGTCGCGCTGCCGGGCGCGGGCGCTCTCGTCATCGACGAGATCGCGGCGATGACCGTCATCGACGTCGATGGCGGGGCGGGCGTTGCCGGGCGCGGCCAGAGCCGCCAGGCGATCCTCGCCGTCAACCGCGCGGCGGCGGATGCTGCGGCGCGGCAGATGCGCCTGCGCAATCTCGCCGGCGCCATCGTCATCGACTTCATCTCGATGCCGCGCCAGGCCGACCGCGAGGCGGTCGCGGGCGTGCTTCAAGATGCGCTGGCGGAGGATCCCGCCCAGCCGCACATCCTCGGCTGGACGCGGCTCGGCCATCTCGAGCTGACGCGCCGCCGCCGCCATCCGCCCTTGTCCGAGATCCTCTTCGAGCCCGCGCCCGGCGGCGGCCGCCGCAAGAGCGCGCTGACGGTCGCGCTGGAAGCCTTGCGCGCGGCGGCGCGGCAGGGCGATGAGACGCCCGGCCGCCGGCTGACCCTCGTTCTCCATCCCGAGGTCGCGGCGGCGTTCGACCATGTCGCGGCGCCGGCGCGGCGCGCGCTCGAGGCGCGGCTGGCGCAGGGTGTCGCAATCGTCGCCGAGCCGCTTCTGGCGCGCGACGCCTTCGACATTCGCCCCGATTGACCCTATCTAAACGCGCATGGTGAGAATCGATCCGCCCGTCCGCCCGTGCTCGATCTGCGGCAATCCGGTGACGGAAACCCGCCATCGTCCGTTTTGCTCGAAACGCTGCGCCGAGATCGATCTCGGCCGCTGGCTGAAGGGCATCTATCACGTGCCGACCAACGAACCGGCCGAGGGCGGCGACGAACCAGAGGGTTCCGAGGAGTGACCGCATGGCCGGGCGGGGCCTTCTCGTCGGCTCGGGTCCCGGGCTGGACAGGCCCCCGGCTTTTTGTCTATAAGCCACCGCCCGCCCGGTGCGGTGTGCCCAGGTAGCTCAGTTGGTAGAGCAGCGGACTGAAAATCCGCGTGTCGGTGGTTCAATTCCGCCCCTGGGCACCATTCTTTTCAGTGGGTTGTAGATAAGACGCCGTCGAGGACTGGCTGCCAGGTTACAGCTCAGGTAACAAAGTGGTCTGAATCTCCGGCAGAGAACGCGGAACACCCATCATTGGCTCCGAACAGCATGCGTGAAAGCCGCGCGTGCCGCTCGCGGCAGCAAAATGGTAGGCCAACGGCTACGTCCGCTAAGCTGCGGTTCGCGGACGTCTACGCGAGCGAAGCCATTGACCGCTGTGTGCCAGAACCGGCCACTCGTCGTGCATGCGGGTGGGGCTGACCGAATTGGGCCGGAGGCGGAAGGGCTGCTTTCTAGCACCTAACGCGGCAGAACGGACGTAAGCGTAAGCCGATCCACGCCTTCTCGGAACGGTGCTGATAGGCATGCTGGCCGCTCGGCTTGAGCGGTGAGCGAATGGGCGACGTGTCGGCCATGGGTAAGGAGCCGCTTCGAAGTGCTACTACGAGCGCGTCGGAGACGCGTAGGCGCGCACGAAGAACATCCGGCTGTGGCAGAGCCGGACATGCGCCACCTTCACCGTCACCGTCGTGCCGTTCAGCAGCACGATCTCGTGGCTCCAGTCGAACTGGAACGCTTCGCCCGGCGCAAAGGTGAGCGGCACATAGGTGGCCGCCGATACCGCAGCGCGTTCCTTGCGCCAGCCGCGCGCGTAACGGCGCACCGCGTCGTAGCCGCCCTCGTAGCCGAGGCCGCGCAGCTCCTCGAACAGCCGGATCAACGTCAGCCGCTCTCGGGCCGACTTCGCCTCGTTCGCCGCGAGCAGCCGGTCGAGCTCGTCTCGCCAGCGCCCGAGCTTCGGCAGCGGCTGCACCTCGCGCTCGTACGAGAACGCCGTCGCGCCCGAGCGCAGCACCTTGCGCACCGTGTTCCGCGAGACCTTCAGGTCGCGCACGATCTCCTTGATCGACTTGCCCCTGGTGTCCGGCGCCGAAGGCACAATACAAGGACGAGGGCACACCTTTCCCAACTCGGGATCAAACGCTGACCCTCGTTGGGATCATCAGGCAATTTCGGGCTCATCAAGGTTGAAGGGGAACTGTTCCTGATCTTCCAGTCCCATCTATAAGGGAAGGCGACAATGGGTGACCGAGCAGAAAGTCGAGTTGGACTTGCAGCCCCGACGATATGGCGCCGGTTATAGCCGACCTCTGCTCAACAGGGATCGAGCCGCAAACCCAGCCGAGGTCGCATACTTGGCGTCACGATGGATCAAGATCTGACTGACCGCGCCGTCGATCAAGACCATGAGAGCGCGAGCGATTGTCTCGGCATCGGAATGGCCCTCTTCATTCACCATTTCCAATAGCCATTGTTCGCAGCGCGCCTTGTGGGTTCGCGCGGCTGTGAGCGCCGGATGGCCATGCATGTTAGCCAACTCGGCGGCCGCGCGCAGGAAGCCACAGCCATTCCATCGCGGCCTTTGGCTTGATTTGCCCAACTTTGAAAAAAA
Source organism: Allostellaceae bacterium (assembly GCA_041488295.1). Lineage (GTDB taxonomy): Bacteria > Pseudomonadota > Alphaproteobacteria > ATCC43930 > CGMCC-115725 > URHD0088. Next base: position 635 of record JBGPOZ010000196.1, on the reverse strand, counting down.
CCGTGTCATCCGGTCGGCGACACTTCCCTCGCTGCCTGCCCACTCCTTGAAACGATCGACGGTCGGCCTATCGCGGGCATCGAGATAACAACCGATCAGATCGTCCTTCGATTTGAAGTGGTAATAGAAGGTCTTCTTCGTGACACCGGCCTTCTCGGCGATCGCATCCACACTCACGGCATGCAGGCCCTGGCTATAGAAAACTCGTCAGCGGCAGCAACGATTTGATTTCTCGTGAGTAGGCCATCCCTCGGCATATTCGGCACCTCAAGAGCGGGTTGAATTCGCGGGGCGCGAGCCATCGTTCGTGATCGTATCCAACTGCGCCTGAAGCGCAATATGAAACTACACTCACCAGTGAATTTACGTTCCACGACATCGGCGTAGATTGTTGATCAGCCGCCTTTGGCCTAAGGAACGAAACGGAGTGCGTGAGATGCCGCACGTTAATGTCACCGTGATCGGGAATGCGCCGACTCAAGAGCAGAAATCCGCCCTGTTCTCGAAGATCAGCAACCTCTTGGTCACCGTTCTCGGGCCAACCCGTAAATTGACCCTCGTATCGGTGCGAACCGAACCTGCCACGAACTGGTCCGTCGGCGGCGACGAAGCCGAAGACGCGGGTCTTGTCGGTG
>JBGPOZ010000195.1:0-9459 GCA_041488295.1 Allostellaceae bacterium | reverse complement strand
GTCGACATGCGCGTAATGCCGGTTCGCCGTCTGGTACTCGACATGCGCCGTCGCGATCGTGATCCCGCGCGCCTTCTCCTCCGGCGCCTTGTCGATCTGGTCGTACGCCGTGTACGTCGCGCCGCCCGTTTCCGCCAGAACCTTCGTGATCGCCGCCGTCAGCGACGTCTTCCCGTGATCGACATGCCCGATCGTCCCGATGTTGCAATGCGGCTTCGTCCGTTCAAACTTCGCCTTCGCCATGGCTTTTTCTCCGCTTCGAGCTCAGGCCATTTTGGCGCGGACTTCATCCGCGACCGCCTGAGGCACCTGCTCGTAATGATCGAAATGCATCGTGTACTGCGCCCGCCCCTGGCTCATCGAGCGCAAGGTGTTGACATAGCCGAACATGTTGGCGAGCGGCACCATCGCGTTGACGACGCGCGCGTTGCCGCGCGAATCCATGCCGGTCACCTGACCGCGGCGGCTGTTCAGGTCGCCGATGACGTCGCCCATGTACTCTTCGGGCGTCACGACCTCGACACGCATCACCGGCTCGAGGAGCTTCGGCCCGGCCTTCATGATGCCTTCCTTGAAGGCGGCTCGCGCTGCGATCTCGAAGGCAAGGGCGCTCGAATCGACGTCGTGGTACTTGCCGTCGTAGAGCACCGCCCTGAAGTCGATCACCGGGAAGCCTGCAAGGACGCCGTTGTCGACCGAGCCCTTGATGCCTTTCTCGACGCCGGGAATGTACTCCTTCGGCACCGACCCGCCGACCACCTCGTTCTCGAACTCGAAGCCGGAGCCCGCCGGCAGCGGCTCGAAACGCATCCGCACCTCGGCGTATTGACCCGAGCCGCCGGTCTGCTTCTTGTGCGTGTAGACGACGTCGGATTTCCGCGTGATCGTCTCGCGATATGCCACCTGCGGTGCGCCGACATTGGCATCGACCTTGAACTCGCGCTTCATGCGGTCGACGATGATCTCGAGATGGAGCTCGCCCATCCCCTTGATCACGGTCTGGCCGCTCTCGTGATCCACCGTGACGCGGAAGGAGGGATCTTCAGTCGCAAGCCGCGCCAAAGCCTGACCCATCTTTTCCTGATCGCTCTTGGTCTTCGGCTCGACCGCGATCTCGATGACGGGATCGGGGAACTCCATGCGCTCGAGGATGACCGGCGCGTTCGGATCGCATAGCGTGTCGCCGGTCGTCGAGTTCTTGAGGCCGGCCAGCGCCACGATGTCGCCGGCGCGTGCCTCCTTGATATCCTCGCGATGATTGGCATGCATCTGCAGCATGCGGCCGATGCGCTCGCGATTGTCCTTGACGCTGTTCAGCACCTGCGAGCCGCTCTGCAGCACGCCCGAATAGACGCGAACGAAGGTCAGTGACCCGACGAAGGGGTCGGTCATGATCTTGAAGGCAAGACCGGCGAAGGGTTCGTCATCCGAGCTCTTGCGGATGACCTCCTCGTCGGACCCCATCTTGATGCCGCGGATCGCCGCGACATCGGTCGGCGCCGGCAAGAAGTCGACGACGGCATCGAGGAGCGGTTGAACGCCCTTGTTCTTGAAGGCCGAGCCGCAAGTCACCGGCACGAATTTGAAGGCGACGGTGCCCTTGCGGATGCACCGCTTCAGCGTCTCTTCATCAGGCTCGGCGCCGCCGAGATACGCCTCGAGTGCTACGTCGTCCTGCTCGACCGCGAGCTCGACCAGCTTCTTGCGGTACTCGGCCGCCTTCTCTGCCATGTCGGCGGGAATCTCGCCGATGTCGAACTGCGCGCCGAGGTTCTCGTCGTGCCATTTGATGCCCTTCATCGCGACGAGGTCGACGATGCCGCTGAACTCGCTTTCGACGCCGATCGGCAATTGGCATACGAGCGGTATCGCGCCGAGCCGGTCGACGATCATGTCGACGCAGCGGAAGAAATCGGCCCCGATGCGGTCCATCTTGTTGACGAAGCAGATGCGTGGCACGCCGTACTTGTCGGCCTGGCGCCACACCGTCTCCGATTGCGGCTCGACGCCGGCGACGCTGTCGAACACCGTCACCGCGCCGTCGAGGACGCGCAGCGAGCGCTCGACTTCGATGGTGAAGTCGACGTGGCCGGGGGTGTCGATGATGTTGATGCGATGGTCGCGCCAAAAGCACGTCGTCGCGGCCGAGGTGATGGTGATGCCGCGCTCCTGCTCCTGCTCCATCCAGTCCATGGTGGCCGTGCCCTCATGGACCTCGCCGATCTTATAAGACCGGCCGGTGTAGTAGAGGATGCGCTCGGTCGTCGTCGTCTTCCCGGCATCGATATGGGCCATGATGCCGATGTTGCGATAACGTTCGAGGGGCGTGGTGCGTGCCATAAAAGAACTCCGGACCCAACGAGAAGCCTGTCACCAGCGATAATGCGAGAAGGCTTTGTTCGCATCCGCCATGCGATGCGTGTCTTCCCGCTTTTTCACCGCCGCGCCGCGATTTTGCGCGGCGTCCGCTAATTCGCCCGACAGGCGTTCCTCCATCGTGTTTTCCGAACGGCCGCGTGCCGAGCTGATCAGCCAGCGAATGGCGAGCGCCTGGCTGCGATCGGTGCGCACTTCGACCGGCACCTGGTAGGTGGCACCGCCGACGCGGCGCGAGCGCACCTCGACGGACGGGCGGACATTCCCGAGCGCGTCATGGAAAACGCGCAACGGATCCTGCCCCGACCGCTTGGAGATGCGGTCAAAGGCGCCATAGACGATCGACTCGGCGGCCGCCCTCTTGCCTTCGTACATGAGGCAATTGATGAACTTCGTGAGCACCTGGTCGCCAAACTTGGCGTCCGGATGGACCTCGCGTTTTTCGGCGGCCCTGCGACGTGACATGCCGGTTCCCTCTTACTTCGGCCGCTTTGCGCCGTATTTGGAACGGCGCTGGCGGCGGTCCTTGACGCCTTGCGTGTCGAGCGTGCCGCGAATGATGTGGTAGCGCACGCCGGGCAAATCCTTGACGCGGCCGCCGCGGATGAGGACGACCGAATGCTCCTGCAGATTGTGCCCTTCGCCAGGGATGTAGCTCGTCACCTCGAAGCCGTTGGTGAGCCGAACGCGCGCGACCTTGCGCAACGCCGAGTTCGGCTTCTTCGGCGTCGTCGTATAGACGCGCGTGCAGACGCCGCGCTTCTGCGGGCAGGCCTGCATTGCCGGAACCTTGTTCCGCGCCCTCTGCGGCGACCGCGGGTTGCGGATCAGCTGGTTGATCGTCGGCATACGTCACGTACCTCGTCAAACGGCAACGCCGGGCGACACGATATCGTATCGCCGGCGCGATAGAGTTTTGGCAAACCTGCCCGCTTCGATCCGCCGTCTCGCACGGCGCCGAGCCACTGCTGATACCCAAGGCTGCGTCTAGGTGGCTTCCTACGGCCAGCCCGTCGAAAAGTGCGCGGAGAATAGTGATGCGACTCCAGCGCGTCAAGCGGTTTGCAGCGTAGACTTTGCGGCTCTGCCCCGCAGGTTCCGGGAGGGTCGCCGCCTCTCCGGCGCCGGGAATGTCGAGAAGGCTGGGATTGCCCTCACCCTGCCCTCTCCCGCAAGAGCGAGAGAGGGTTCCAAGGTGCAAGGGATCAAGCCGTCTTCTTCTCTTTCTCGGCCTCGACCGCTGCCGCCTGCTGCTCGGCGGTGACCGCCTCCATTTCGCGGTCGCGGTCGGCGGCGACCTCGCGCCAACGCGCCATGACGCTGCCGGTGCCGGCCGGGATGAGACGCCCGACGATGACGTTCTCCTTGAGGCCCATCAGCGTGTCGATCCTGCCCGAGACGGCGGCTTCGGTGAGGACGCGCGTCGTCTCCTGGAAGGAGGCGGCCGAGATGAACGACCCGGTCTGCAAGCTCGCCTTGGTGATGCCCTGGAGGACGGGATGCGCAGTCGCGAGGCGCAGGCTTTCCTTCTCGGCCTTGCGATTGGCGTCGTCGAACTCGGCCCGATCGACCTGCTCACCGGCCAGGAAGGTCGTCTCGCCGGCATCCTCGATCTCGACCTTCTGCAGCATCTGACGGACGATCACCTCGATGTGCTTGTCGTTGATCTTGACGCCCTGCAGGCGATAGACCTCCTGGATCTCGTTGATGAGATAGCTCGCCAGCGCCTCGACGCCGAGCACGCGCAGGATATCGTGCGGCACCGGGTTGCCATCCATCAAGAGATCGCCCTTCTGCACGAAATCCCCTTCCTGGACGCTGATGTGCTTACCCTTGGGGATGAGGTACTCGACCGGCTCCTTGCCGTCCTCGGCGGGGACGACGAGGATGCGGCGCTTGGTCTTGTAGTCCTTGCCGAACTCGACGCGCCCGTCGATCTCGCTGATGATCGCGAAATCCTTGGGCTTTCTCGCCTCGAACAGCTCGGCAACGCGCGGCAGACCGCCAGTGATGTCGCGCGTCTTCGAACTCTCGCGCGGGATGCGCGCCAGGACGTCGCCCGCCCTCACCTCGGCACCGTTCTCGACCGAGAGGATGGCGTCGACCGACATGAAATAGCGCGCCTCGAGCCCGTTGCCGAGCGTCAAGACCTCGCCCTTCGCATCGCGCAAGGTGATGCGCGGCTTCAGATCGTTGCCGCGCGGCTGCTGCTTCCAGTCGACGACCACTTTCGAGGAGATGCCGGTCGCCTCGTCTACCACCTCGCGCATCGAGACGCCCTCTGTCAGGTCGACGTAGTGGGCGATGCCCTCGCGTTCGGTGATGATCGGGATCGTGTAAGGATCCCATTCGGCTAGCTTCTGGCCCTTCACCACCACGACGCTTTCATCGGCGAGCAGCTTCGCGCCGTAGGGCACGCGGTGGCGTGCCTTCTCGCGGCCAACCTCGTCGAGGAGCACCATCTCGCAATTCCGTCCCATCACGACCGGCACGCCGGACGAATTCATGACGATGTTGCGGTTCTTGATGCGGACCGTGGCGTCGAACGCCGCCTCGACCGAGGAGATCTCGGCGCCACGTTGCACGGCGCCGCCGATGTGGAAGGTGCGCATGGTGAGCTGCGTGCCCGGCTCGCCGATCGATTGGGCGGCGATGACGCCCACCGCCTCGCCGATATTGACGACGGTGCCGCGCGCCAGATCGCGTCCGTAGCACTTGCCGCACACCCCGACCGGCGCCTCGCAGGTGAGGACCGAGCGGATGCCCACCTGGTCGAGGCCGGCCCGCTCGACGCGCTCGACCGCCTCCTCGTCGATGAGGGCGCCGGCAGCGACCACGACCTTGCCCGACAGCGGATCGAGGATATCGATCGAGGCGGTCCGGCCGAGGATGCGGTCCGACAGCGGCGCGATGACTTCGCCGCCGTCGACGACCGCACTGATGGTGAGACCGCGCGTCGTGCCGCAATCATCCTCGGTGATGATGGCGTCCTGCGCCACGTCGACGAGGCGGCGGGTCAGATAGCCGGAATTCGCCGTCTTCAATGCCGTATCGGCGAGGCCCTTGCGAGCGCCGTGCGTCGAGTTGAAATACTCGAGGACGGTCAGCCCCTCCTTGAAGTTGGAGATGATCGGCGTCTCGATGATCTCGCCCGAAGGCTTGGCCATGAGGCCGCGCATGCCGGCCAACTGCTTGATCTGCGCCGCCGAGCCTCGAGCGCCCGAATCGGACATCATCCACACCGAGTTGATCGGCTCGCCGCGCTTCGGCGTGCGGATGACCTTCATCATCTCCTCGGCGACCTTCTCGGTACAGCTCGACCAGACGTCGACCACCTTGTTGTATTTTTCGCCCTGGGTGATGAGGCCGTCGAGATATTGCTGCTCGTACTCCTTCACCTTCCCCTGCGCGGTCGTGACCAGCTTCTCCTTGGCCGGCGGGATGATGAGATCATCCTTGCCAAACGAGATGCCCGCACGGCAAGCGTGCTGGAACCCGAGCGCCATCAGCCGGTCGCAGAAGATGACCGTCTCCTTCTGCCCGCAATGGCGGTAGACCTGGTCGATGACGTTGCTGATCTCCTTCTTGGTGAGGAGCCGGTTCAAGAGGTCGAAGCCGATGTTGCGGTGACGGGGCAGGATCTCGGAGAGCAGCATGCGGCCAGGCGTCGTCACGACGCGCTGCACCACCATGTTGCCGTCCTTGTCCATGAGGGTGAGGCGCGCCTTGACTTTGGCATGCAGCGAGACGGCTTCGGCATCGAGTGCCTGCTCGATCTCGCCCAAGGTGCCGAAGGACATGCCCTCGCCAACTTCGCCCTCGCGCTCCATCGTGATGTAGTAGAGGCCGAGCACGATGTCCTGCGACGGCACGATGATCGGCTTGCCGTTCGCCGGCGACAGGATGTTGTTGGTCGACATCATGAGGACGCGCGCCTCGAGCTGCGCCTCGAGGCTCAAGGGCACGTGCACGGCCATCTGGTCGCCGTCGAAATCGGCGTTGAAGGCGGTACAGACCAGCGGATGCAACTGGATCGCCTTGCCCTCGATGAGGGTCGGCTCGAAGGCCTGGATGCCGAGGCGATGCAGGGTCGGCGCGCGGTTCAGGAGGACCGGATGCTCGCGGATCACTTCCTCGAGGATGTCCCACACCTCGGGCCGCTCCTTCTCGACCATGCGTTTGGCCGCCTTGATCGTCGAGGCAAGGCCGTAGAGCTCGAGCTTCGAGTAGATGAAGGGCTTGAAGAGCTCCAAGGCCATCTTCTTCGGTAAGCCGCACTGGTGCAGCTTCAGCTCCGGCCCGACGACGATGACCGAGCGGCCGGAATAATCGACGCGCTTGCCCAAGAGGTTCTGGCGGAAGCGGCCCTGCTTGCCCTTCAGCATGTCGGAGAGCGACTTCAGCGGCCGCTTGTTGGCGCCGGTGATGATGCGGCCGCGCCGGCCATTGTCGAAGAGCGCGTCGACCGCTTCCTGCAGCATGCGCTTTTCATTGCGCACGATGATGTCGGGCGCGCGCAGCTCGATGAGGCGCTTCAGGCGGTTGTTTCGGTTGATGACGCGGCGGTAGAGATCGTTCAAGTCGGAGGTGGCAAAACGGCCGCCATCCAACGGGACGAGCGGGCGCAGTTCGGGCGGGATGACCGGGACGACCTCGAGGATCATCCATTCCGGCCGACTCTTCGAATCGATGAACGCCTCGATCAGCTTGAGGCGCTTCACCAGCTTTTTGCGCTTGGCTTCCGAGCTCGTCTCGCGCAGATCGACGCGCACCTTCTCGCGCTCCTCCTCGAGAATGATCGCGGAGAGCATGGTGCGCAGCGCCTCGGCGCCGATCGCCGCGGTGAACTGATCCTCGCCGAACTCGTCCTGCGCGTTGAGATACTCCTCCTCATTGAGGAGCTGATGCAGCTTGAGCGTCGTCAAGCCAGGCTCGATGACGACGTAATTCTCGAAATAGAGGACGCGCTCCAAATCCTTCAAGGTCATATCGAGGAGGAGGCCGATCCGGCTCGGCAGCGACTTCAGGAACCAGATATGCGCCACGGGCGAGGCCAGCTCGATATGGCCCATGCGGTCGCGCCGCACCTTCGAGAGGGTGACCTCGACGCCGCATTTCTCGCAGATGATGCCGCGGTACTTCATGCGCTTGTACTTGCCGCACAAGCACTCGTAATCCTTGATCGGCCCGAAGATGCGGGCGCAGAAAAGCCCGTCGCGCTCCGGCTTGAAGGTGCGGTAATTGATGGTCTCGGGCTTCTTGATCTCACCGTACGACCACGAGCGGATGCGCTCGGGGCTGGCGATCGAGATGCGGATCTGGTCGAAGCTCTGCGGCCCGCTGACCTGCCCGAAGATATTCATCAGTTCGTTCATGAACGACCTCTCTCGGTAACCCGTGACCGGAACCGCCCGCCGACGGCCGGTCGGGAGGAGCGGCGGCGAGTGACGACCCGCCGCCGCACCGTGATCAATAGCTGCGCTGTTCCAGCTCGACGTTGAGGCCGAGCGAGCGCAATTCCTTGACGAGCACGTTGAAGGATTCCGGGATGCCCGCCTCGAAATTGTCGTCGCCGCGCACGATCGCCTCGTAGACCTTGGTGCGGCCCGAGACGTCGTCCGACTTCACCGTCAGCATTTCCTGCAAGGTGTAGGCGGCGCCGTAGGCTTCGAGCGCCCACACCTCCATCTCGCCGAAACGCTGCCCGCCGAACTGTGCCTTGCCGCCCAGCGGCTGCTGGGTGACGAGGCTGTAAGGGCCGATCGACCGCGCATGGATCTTGTCGTCGACGAGATGATGCAGCTTCAGCATGTAGATGTAGCCGACCGTCACTTTGCGATGGAAGAATTCGCCGGTGCGGCCGTCGATCAACGTCACCTGGCCCGACGCATCGAGCCCGGCCTTGCTCAGCATCTCGACGATGTCCTCCTCGCGTGCGCCGTCGAAGACCGGGCTCGCCATCGGCACGCCGTGGCTGAGATTGTGTCCGAGCTCGAGCAGCGCCGTGTCGTCCATCTGCTTGATGTCGGCACGGTCCTGCGCGTCGACGTAGATGTCGTTCAACATCTTGCGCAGCTCGACCGGCTTCGCCGAACGCCCGATCTTGCCGAGCAGCTCGCCGACCTGCCGGCCGAGTCCGGCCGACGCCCAGCCGAGATGCGTCTCCAGAATCTGCCCGACATTCATCCGGCTCGGCACGCCGAGGGGATTGAGCACGATGTCGACCGAGGTGCCGTCCGCAAGGTACGGCATGTCCTCGACCGGCATAATGCGCGAGATGACGCCCTTGTTGCCGTGACGGCCGGCCATCTTGTCGCCCGGCTGGAGCTTGCGCTTCACGGCGACGAAGACCTTGACCATCTTCATGACGCCGGGCGGCAGCTCGTCGCCGCGTTGCAGCTTCTCGACCTTGCTTTCGAACCGCGCCTGGAGGGCGCCGATCGAATCGTCCATCTGCTTCTTCAACGCCTCGATATCGGCCATGCGCTTGTCGTTGCGCAGCGCGATCGAGCGCCACTGGCCGGGCGTGTACTCGGCGAGCAGCGCCTCGGTGACCTTGCTGCCGGATTTCATGCCCTTGGGCCCGCTCGCCGCCTCCTCGCCGATCAAGAGTTCCTTGAGGCGGGCGCTGAAGCTGCGCTCCAGGATGGTCCGCTCGTCGTCGCGGTCCTTGGCGAGACGCTCGATCTCGGCGCGCTCGATCGCGAGCGCGCGCTCGTCCTTGTCGACGCCGCGCCGCGAGAAGACGCGCACCTCGACGATCGTGCCGGCGACGCCCGGCGGCAGGCGCAACGAGGTGTCGCGCACGTCCGACGCCTTCTCGCCGAAGATCGCGCGGAGGAGCTTTTCCTCGGGCGTCATCGGCGATTCGCCCTTCGGCGTCACCTTGCCGACGAGGATGTCCCCCGGCTTCACCTCGGCGCCGATATAGACGATGCCGGCCTCGTCGAGGTTCTTCAGCGCCTCTTCGCCGACATTGGGGATGTCGCGGGTGATTTCCTCCTGGCCGAGCTTGGTGTCGCGCGCCATCACCTCGAATTCCTCGATGTGGATCGAGGTGAAGACGTCGTCGCGCACGATGCG
>JBGPOZ010000194.1:0-9621 GCA_041488295.1 Allostellaceae bacterium | reverse complement strand
CTGATCCGCAGTTCGGCCTCCTCTTCAGGTGCGAGGCCCAATCGAACCTACCGATCCAACGGCACGCACCAGCACGACAACCGACCGCATCAATTGCGCGTTTTCACACGGCCTCGGTGCATTGCGGACCGGAAGGCATCTATGTCGCCGCCCTCGGCAACGACAAGGGCGAGGCCCCCGGCGGCGTCTTCCTCATGGATCACGAGACCTTCGATATCCGCGGTCGCTGGGAGATCGACCGGGGGCCGCAGCAGCTCGCCTATGACGCTTGGTGGCACCTCGGCCATGACACGCTCGTCACGAGCGAGTGGGGGCTGCCGGCGAGCTTCGAGAACGGCCTCGTTCCGGAAATCCTTTTGGGCGGCCAATACGGACACCGGCTGCATTTCTGGGATCTGCACGCGCGCAAGCACCGGCAGGAGATCGATTTCGGCGCCGAGAATCAGCTCGTCTTCGAGCTCCGGCCGGCCCACGATCCGACCAAGGCCTATGGCTTCGTCAATTGCGTCGTCAGCCTGAAGGACCTCTCCTCGGCGATCTGGCTCTGGTACCGCGAGAGCGATCGTTGGGCGATCAAGAAGATCGTCGAAATCCCGGCCGAGCCCGCCGACCCCGATCTGCTGCCGCCGATGCTCAAAGGCTTCAAGGCGGTGCCGCCGCTCGTCACGGATATCGACCTCTCGATGGACGACCGTTTCCTCTACGTCGCCTGCTGGGGCACCGGCGATCTGCGGCAATACGATGTGTCGGACCCCTTCGCGCCGAAGCTCGCCGGCTCCGTTCGGATCGGCGGCATCGTCGCGCGGGCGCCGCATCCGGGAGCGAAGGGCAAGCTCAATGGCGGGCCGCAGATGGTCGAGATCAGCCGCGACGGCAGGCGCGTCTATTTCACCAACTCGCTCTACGGGGCGATCGACGAGCAATTCTATCCCGAGGGCGTCGAAGGCTGGATGGTGAAGCTCGACGCGAAGCCCGAGGGGGGCATCGCCTTCGATCCCGGCTTCTTCATTCCGTGGCCGAAGACTCACCGGCCGCACCAAGTGCGGCTCGAAGGCGGCGACTGCTCCTCGGATTCATATTGCTATCCGTGAGTACTGGCGCAACGTCGCCAAGAAGAGCCGCGGGCAAGGGCCGATCGTGACCGCTGCCTGGCCGTGGCTGACGCTTGCGGGCCTCGGCGTCTTTCATGGCGTCAATCCGGCGATGGGCTGGCTCTTTGCCGTGGCGCTGGGACTGCACCGGCGCAGTCGTCGGGTCGTGCTGCTGGCGTTGGCGCCCATGGCGCTCGGCCACGCGCTGTCGATCTGGCTCGTGGCCGCAATCGTCGTGGCGATGGGGGTGGTGATCGATGCGTCGGCCCTGCGTGTGGCCGCGGGCGCGATCCTGATCTTCTGGGCGGCCTATCATTGGCTCTACGGTCACCGCCATCGCGTGCGGGTCGGCATGACGACCGGTCTTGCCGGTCTCGCCCTCTGGTCGTTCATGATGGCGAGCGCCCATGGCGCCGGGCTGATGCTGGTGCCGGCGCTGATCCCGTTATGCACGGGCGCCCCGGTCATCGGCGAAGGCTCGCTCATGATCTCGCTCGCGGCGGTCGGCGTCCACACGGTCGCGATGCTGATCGTCACGGGTGCGATCGCGCTCGCGGTCTACAATTGGATCGACCTCGATTTCCTCCGCCGAAGCTGGATCAATTTCGATCTGCTGTGGACCCTTATGCTCGCGGCGGCCGGTCTCCTTCTCATTCTCGCCTGAACGAAGCGGTGCCGCAGGTTCGACGGGGCTAAGCTTTCCTCTCGGCAATGACTTCGCCGAATCCGGGCGCGTCATCGGGGTCGAGCGCGCGCTTCACGTAATCCTCGGCCTCGGGCGCATAGGCGCGCCAAAGAGCGTCGAGCTTGGCGATCGGATCGGCATCGTCGTCGACGCGCAGATCGACATAGGGAAAACTTTGCTCGTGGACGACGAGGAGCGCTGCCGAGCGAACGGCGTGGATCTCGCCGCCCGCCGCGAGCCCGGCCTTGAGGGCGGCGATGAGGCGCTCGGCCAAATGTCGTTCGGGCCGCAGCGCGAAGTCGCGGATCATGGCGGCGGGGACACCCTTGTCCTTCAAAATGTTGCCGACCGCGACGACCCCGTCGCCGCTGATTCCGGCATGGATCGAGGCGATCTTGTCTCCGGAATAGTGCGCCGTCCGCCCCGCCGCGTCGACGATGGCGAGCTGGCGCCAGCCGTGATGCGGCGTCAATGCCACGAGCGCGTCGATCGCCTCTTGCGCGTTCTTCCCCCGCGCGAGGAGATCGAGGCCTTGCGGCCCCAGCCGCGGATCGGTGCGGTGCTGCGTCAGGACGGCGCCGACCCGCGCCCGTGCGAAGGCGCAGCGGCTGCCGACGGCGATGCTCGAGGTGGTGACGGCGAGGCCGAGCATGCGGGTGCGCGGGCAGCGCGCGGCGAGGGCGAAGGTCATCGGCCGATCCTTTCTGCAAGATGCCTCACGGCAGCACCGCGAAGACGTCGACCTCCATCAGAAGGTCGGGATTGGCGAGACCCTTGACGATGATCTCGCTCATCGCGCACGGCACCTTGCCCAGATGACGCAGCACTGCCTCGCGCGCCGGCGGCAGGTGGGCGCGGTCGGTGGCGTAGAGAACGATTCGCGCGATGTCCGTCAGCGAGGCACCGGCCTCGCCGAGCAAGGTCTCGACATTCGCCACCGCCTGGGCCGCCTGCGCCCCGGCATCGCCCTTGACATGGAGCGTGTCGGTCAAATCCTGGCCGGTCTGGCCGCGCAGGAAGATGCGCTTGCCGGCGACGATGGCCATGGCGAAGTCGCAATCGAGCGGCTGCCACTCATTGCCGTAGCGCGTCTTGTCGGTGTGGTATTTGCGCAGTCGCCGATGCGGCGTCCCACGTTGCGGCACGACCGCGACGTCGATCTCGAAGAGGATCTCTGGGCGCGCGAAGCCTTGCATGATGATGCCGGTCGAGACCGGGTGGACGCCGCGCAGATGCCGGCCGATCGTTTGATAGACGGGAATGCGAAAGGCGCGGTCGCTGAGATAGACGGTGATCTTGCAGATGTCGTCGAGCCCGCTCCCCGCCTCTTCGAGCAAGATCTTCAGATTGCCGAGCGCGACATCCGCCTGCGCCGCCGCATCTTCCGGCGTGTGGCCGAGCCCATGCATGCGGCTGCCGTCGAGCGCGGCGCCGGTCTGGCCGCGCACGAAGAGCTCATGCGCCGTCCGGACGACCATCGCGCCGTCCCAATCCATGGTCTGGCCGAACCAGTCGCGGATGTTGAATTTGCGCAGCCGGTCATGCGCCATGACTTAACCCTTGTCCTCGGGGATCACGGCCTCGATGTCGATCTCGACCAGCATCTCAGGCAAGGCGAGGCCGTTGACGATGAGCCCGGTCCCGCACGGGAAGACGCCTTTCAGATGGCGCCCGACGACGTTGTAGACCGGTTCGCGATAGGCCCGGTCGGTGATGTAGGTCGTGATCTTGCAGATGTGCTCGAGCTTGGCGCCGGCTTCCTCGAGCAGCACCTTGACGTTCTTCATCGCCTGATCGGCCTGCGCCGCGGCGTCGCCCTTGCCGACGAATTTGTTGTCGAGATCGAAGCCGGTCTGGCCGCGCAGGAAGATGATGTTCCCGGCGCGCACGACCATGCACATGTCGTTCGTGACCTTGCCGCCGGGATAGACCGTGCCGGTGTTGAATTTGCGAAACCTCTGATGGGCCATGGCGTTTCCTCCCCCGTGCCGTCCGGCGATCACCGCACCGTCACGATCACTTCGATCTCGACCGAAATGCCGCCGGGCAGCGAGCCGACGCCGACCGCCGAGCGGGCGTGCCGGCCGCGCTCGCCGAACACCTCGACGAAGAGATCCGAGCAACCGTTGATGACCTTCGGCTGATCGCCGAAATCGGGTGTCGCGTTGACCATGCCGAGCACCTTGACGACCTCATCGACCTTGTCGAGATCGCCCAAGGCTTCCTTCATCGCCGCGATCAGCATGAGGCCGACCGAGCGGGCATGCTGATAGCCTTGCTCGATGGTGAATTGCGCGCCGACCTTGCCTTTCGGCACGGATCCGTCCGGGTTGAACGGCCCCTTGCCGGAGAGGTAGAGCAGATTGCCGGCGCGCTTGGCGTGGACATAAGTCCCGAGCGGCGCCTTCAGGGCGGGAAGGGTGATCTTGAGTTCGGCGAGGCGGCGTTCGACGTTCATCGGCGTTCTCCCTTCGGCGAGTGCTCGTCCTCGTGCGGGCGAGGCCGTCAGATTACACGCTCGCCGCCGCTCTGCCACCCCGCCGCGCCCTGCTCGGCGCGAATGGCTTCTATGAGACGGACGCTCGGCTTATGATCCGCGCCGCGGCGCCGGTGATACCGACAATGCCGCGGGGTTCAAGGTCACTGCCAATGATGCCGCGCTTCTTCCTTCTTCTGCCTCTCATTCTCGTCGGCTGCAGCTGGTTCTCGTCGCCGCCGAAGGACGACGGCGCGCAGCTCGCCCTCGCTTGCGAGGTCGCGAAATGCGAATGCCGTGCCCAGCATACGGCCCTCTCCTTCTCGAAGGCGCCGGCGCCGGCGCCGATCGAATGGCGGACCGACGGATCGGCATCATGCCCCGCCGGATACGTCCTCACCCGAACCGGCCAATAGACGCCGGGGCACAGGAACGCCGCCGCGGTGTCTCCGCTCGATTCTCCCCTGAGCCGGCCGGACGCTCTCGTCTTCTCCAGATCCGAGATCGTCGCGATCATGTCGGGCCTCATGCTGGCGATGCTGCTCGCCAGCCTCGACCAGACGATCGTCGCGACCTCGCTCTCGACCATGGCGCGCGACCTCAGCGGCTGGGAGCTGATGTCGTGGGTCGTCTCGGCCTACCTCGTCGCTTCGACCATCACGACGCCGATCTACGGCCGCCTCAGCGACCTCTTCGGAAGGCGGCCGGTCCTGCTCGTCGCGATCTCGCTCTTTGCCGGCGCCTCGATCCTCTGCGCCTTGTCGCAAACCATGCCGCAGCTCATCGCCGCGCGCTTCGTCCAGGGGATCGGCGGCGGCGGGCTTCGCTCGATCTCGCAAGCGGTCGTCGCCGACATCGTGCCGCCGCGCGAGCGCGGCCGCTTCCAGGGTTATTTCTCGAGCGTCTTCGCCGTCTCGAGCACCTTGGGTCCGGTGCTCGGCGGGCTCTTCGTCGACTACCTCTCCTGGCACTGGATCTTCTGGATCAACCTGCCCTTGGGCTTCCTCGCCTTCGCGCTCTCGAACCGCAATCTGAAGCGGCTGCGGCAGCCGACGCGGCGGCCGGTGATCGATTGGCTCGGCGCGGTCCTCATCCTCGCCGCGACGACGCCGCTTCTCATCGGCGTCAGCCGGGTGGAGGCGGCCGGCGGCTGGACCAGCCCTGGCACGCTCGCCGCCCTCGCGCTCGGGCTCGTCTTCGTCGTCGCGCTCATCCTGCGCGAGGCGGCGGCGCCGGAGCCGATGCTGCCGTTGCGACTCTTCAAGAATCCGATCTTCTCGGTCGCGAGCCTCATCTCCTTCCTCAATTCGATGGTGATGGTGGCGGTGACGATCCTCGTCCCGATCAACTACCAGCTCGTCGCCGGCGCGTCAGCGAAGGCGGCCGGATTCCGCCTCATCGCGCTCACCGCGGGCACCGTGCTCGGCTCCTTCATCGCCGGTCAGCTGGTCAGCCGCACCGGGCGCTATCGCGTTTTTCCGATCGTCGGCACCTCGATGATGACGCTCGCCTGCCTTGCCATCGCCGCGCTCGGCCTCGGCCGCGATCTCGGGTTCGACCTCGCCGCCACCGGCGCGCTCGGCCTTTCCTTCGGCTGCCAGCTCTCGCCGATGACGGTGACGGTGCAGAACGCGCTCGATTGGCGCGACACCGGCATCGGCATGTCGTGCCTCATGTTCTTTCGCCTGATGGGCGGCGCCTTCGGCGTCGCGCTCTTGAGCACGGTCCTGATCGCCGGCCTCGACGCCGGCGCGCTCGCGGTTCCGGGGCACGAAATCTTGGGCCCCGACCCCGGCATCGCCCTCTTCCATCTCGACGAAGCGAGCAGGGGCTTGCCGCCGGCGCTCCTCGGCGCCCTCGCATCGACCATCGCGCACGCCTTCCGCCACATGTTCCTCATCGCCGCCGCGATCGGCGCCGTCACCGTCATCGGCGCCGTTTCACTGCGCGAGGTGCCATTGCGCGGGCGGGAGTAGCGGCGACCTCTTGCATTTTGCTGGAAAATACGTATATTACGGATAATTCGTGTTCTACCCTGAGGCGATCATGGCGCAGACGACCGCGCTGGAGTTCCAGCGCAAGTTCGGCGAGTTCCAGCACAAAGCGCAGCGCGAGCCCGTCGAGATCACCAGACATGGCCGCCGCGAGTTGGTGCTGATGTCGGCCGATCATTATGATTGGCTGACGGCGGCGGCGCGGCGGACGTATCGCGCCGCGGATTCACCCTCGGTCGTGATTGAAGCCGTGCAGCGGGCCGAAATGGATGCGGAGCACGCGCAGCTCGACGATCTGATGAAGTGAACCCGGCGCCATGGCGTTGCCGGAGCCGAAGCCGGGCCTTGTGATCCGTTACGACTATCTCTGGAGCCACGAGGCGGCTCTCGGTCGCGATCAGGGCAAAGATCGCCCAGCCGGCCTTGTGGCCGCCACCGACCAAACCGTCCAGCCGCGATTCGTCGTCATTCTGCCGATCACGAATTCCATCCCGACAGGCGATGTCGTCGGAATCGAAATTCCGCCGCGCGTCCGGCAAGCGATCGGGCTCGACGACGCGCCGTGCTGGGTGATCGTCTCCGAGCACAATGTCGATGAATGGCCGAATGGCGGCCTGCAGCCGGTTCCCGGACGCCCCGGCGTCTTCAGCTACGGCTTCATCCCGCCCAGTCTCTTTGCGCAGATCAAGGCGAAGTTCGTCGAGCTCGCCGGAAAGCGCCGCACCGCGACGGTCCGGCGCTGAGACTGTCCTACATCGCCACCTCGATGAGGAACGGCCCGCGCCGTGCGATGCCGCTGCGCAGGGCCTTGGCGAAATCCTCGATCGTCGCGACGCGGACGCCCTCGACCCCCATTCCCTTCGCCATGCTGACCCAATCGAGATCGGGATTGCCGAGGCTCAGCATGTCGAGCGCCTTGCGGCCGGGATTGCGCGCGCCGACATTGGTCAGCTCGTGGCGGAGGATGGCGTAGCTGTGGTTGGCCCAGATGATTGTCAGCACGTCGAGCTGCTCGCGCGCCTGGGTCCACAGCGCCTGAAGCGTGTACATGCCGCTGCCATCGGCTTCGAGATTGATGACCTTGCGGTCGGGGCAGGCGACCGCGGCGCCGGTCGCCAGCGGAATGCCGAGCCCGATCGCGCCGCCCGTCACCTGCAACCAGTCATGGGGCGCAGCGCCCCGCGTCATCGGAAAGAAGCCGCGCCCGGTCGTCACCGATTCATCGCAGATGATGGCGCCTTCCGGAATGAGCGCGCCGAGGCAGGCGGCGAGCTTCTCGCTGGTGATGGCGCCGCTCGGAATCTCGGGCCGCGCGACCTTCTGGCGCGGCGCTTCCCTGGCGTGCGCCCCGACGGCTTCGGCCAAGGCCTCGAGCGTGCCGACGAGATCGTCGCCCGGCGCTGCAAGCTTGAAGATCTCGCACCCTTCCGCCGTCAGCTTGCTCGGCTTGCCGGGATAGGCGAAGAAGGCGACGGGTGGCGTCGAGCCGACCAGGATGAGGCGGCGCACGTCTTTCAGCTCGGCCAAGGCCTGATCGACCGGATAGGGTACGCGCTCGATCGCGACGCGCCCGGCGCCGCGCTCGATCCGCGCGTTCGAGCCCTGTGCCATGATCCGCGCCCCGGTCTTGGCGGCGATGGCGCCGGCGAGGTCGAGCCCGGCCTGGCGCAACGCAACACCGGCGAGGAGGAGCATCGCCTCGCCTGCGCGCAGCAGCTTTGCTGCCTCCTTGATCGCGGCATCGGACACCGCCGTGCGCTTGGCGATCGGCGGCGTCTTCGCGACGATCCCGCCCTCCGTCCATGCCGTGTCGGCCGGCAGGATCAATGTGGCGATGCAGCCGGGCGGCGCCGATGCCGCGGCGATCGCCTCGGCGGCGTCGGCGCCGACCACCGCGGCGCTTCGGCTCGTCCGGACCCAACCCGAGACGGGTCGCGCCAGACTCTCGATGTCGGAGGTGAGCGGCGCGTCGTATTGCAGATGGTATGTGGCGTGATCGCCGACGATGTTGACCATCGGCGAGCGTGCGCGCTTGGCGTTGTGCAGATTGGCGATGCCGTTGCCGAGGCCGGGCCCCAAATGGAGCAACGTCCCCGCCGGCTTGTCCGCCATCCGCGCATAGCCGTCGGCGGCACCGGTGGCGCCGCCCTCGAACAGGCAGAGGACGCAGCGGATGCCGGGCACGCTGTCGAGCGCCGCGACGAAATGCATCTCCGAGGTGCCGGGATTGGTGAAGCACACCTCGACGCCGCCGCCGACGAGGGTTTTGACGAGACTTTCAGCGCCGTTCATGTCCTGCCAGGCTCTTGAGGAAAGGGAGGCGGCACTCTGGCAAGTCGCGGGCGCCGCGTCCAGCGCCCGCGCAAGGTGCCGTGCGGTTTCCTGCGAGCGGTCGGCGGGGCGCGTCAGAAGCGAATGAGGCGGCCGATCAGGGGCGATGTGCCGTCCCGCGCGTTGTCGGCGATCTTGAAGACGATCTGTTTCTCGCCCGCCGTCGCGCGGTAGATGGCGCCCGCGGCGAGGGCAAGACCGTGCTGCGCGCAATCGAAGGGTGCGGCGCGCGCCTTGCCGGGCTTGATCTGCACGGTACGCTTCTCGCCGGGCTGGTCGATCCGCTCGATCACGACGGTGCCGCCCTCGCGCAGATCGAGTATCGGGCTGGTGCCGTAGAGCGTCAGCGACGGCGCGGTTCCTGGCGGCTTTCCCTTGATCGAGCGAAAGACCATGACCCCGCTCTTGCCCGCCTGCTCGGCCGTCATCTGCATGTGGCCGCCGTCGCACTCGACCTTCTCGCGCCGCACGGTGCCGCCGGCGACCTCGCTCTGCTCGACGCCGATCGTGACGATTCCGCCGGTGATCTGCTCACGCCCGCAGGAGCGAAGATAGTCGATGACGATCGACTCGCCGGGGCCGAGCTTCACGATCTGGCCGGCCGAGAGGTAGTCCATGATCTGCACGCCGGCGCTCTTGGCCGTCACCTCCTCGACAAGGGCGGTCTCCGCGGCTTTGGACTCCTCGGCTGCGACGAGGCCAAGCAGCGCCAGCGCGCAGATGAGGCCCGAACGGGCCGAAAGCGGTTGAGGGGCAACGGGAAGGCGTGCCATGACGTTTGATCCCTCCGGGTCGGAATTCTAGATCATCCGACGGTCGTATTGATACCGCGATGCGACAGTTGCGGCAGTGCGTCACGTCACAGGCTGTGGGATCGCTGCGCTCGCCGCATCGTCCGACGGCGTGAATACCTCGACCTCGGCGTGGCGCCCCTTGACTGCGACGCGGTCGACGCGGCGAAACGTGCGCGCCCCGCCGACCGCCGCCGCCGTCGTCTCCGAAACGAGGATCGTCGTGCCGTAGCGCTTGTTGAGATCCTGAAGG
>JBGPOZ010000193.1:0-9643 GCA_041488295.1 Allostellaceae bacterium | reverse complement strand
GATCGGCATCCGCGATGCGACCCGTGCGATAGAGGAGATGCGCCCGCGCCGTCTCCTCGCGGAAATCGGGCTCAGCGATCTGATCGAGGCGCTGGAGCGCCTGCGCGAAGGCGCGGCGCCACCCCTCGTCCTTCGCGCGCAGTTTGATCTCGCCCAAGGTGAGGCTGCCTTCCCAATCTGATGGCGCCGTCGCGAGATAACGCTCCAAATGCGCTTCTGCAGCCGCAAAATCGTGCTGATCGAAGGCGATGAACCCGAGGCTGCGTTGCGCGCGCCCATCCCCGGGCGCCGATTTTACCAACGCCTCGAAGGCCTCCCGCGCGAGACTGAGATCGCCGAGGTCGCGCGCAGCATCCCCGATCCGCTGCAGTCGATCGGGGGCCGGCATGGCCGCGAGCTCGGCACGCAACGCGGCGACCGTCTTTGGCTTGTCGCCGAGGGCGCTCAGTGCATCGACATAGGCGGCGTGAGCCTCCGGCGCGGCGGATGGCCGCGCCGCCTCATAAACAACGACGGCAAGTTTCGCGGCACCGCGCTCGGTGAGGATTCGCATCCAGGCGCCTTGTTCGCCCCCGCTGGCTGCGCGGCAGCGCTCGGCCAGCCAAGCAAGATCACCGGCGCGCGGCCTCGGCCCCCAGAGATAGAGGAGCTGACGCAGATCGGGGCCATCTGGTCCCTCCCCCGCCGCAAGTCCGAGGAAGAGCCGTTCGGCCTCCGTTTTGCTGCCGGTTTCGAGCAGGCGATAAGCGATCTCACGGCGCGTTTGCGCCGGCGTCGCAGGCCGCTCGGCGCGCGCGAGGAGGCTCGCGCGCAATTCATCGTTGCGGCCGAGATCGCCGAGCGCGTTCTCGAACGCATCCGCCCACTGACCGCCGCGCGACTGCGCGAGCTGGCGCAGCACGGGAAGTGCGGCGCGCGCGCCGCCGGCGTCGATGATCGCATAGGCGAAGAGTTCTTTCACCGCCGCCGGCTGATCGGCGCGCGCGCCGACGCGGACGAGAAAGTCGAGCATCTCCGGTTGCCGGTTGGCACTGCGCGCGGTCTCGACATAGGTCGCAAGCCAAGCCTGCGGATCCTTTTCGGCAAGGGCGGCGAGCGCCGCCATGACGTCGTCATATTGATGCGCGCGCAGCAGCGCTTCGATGGCGGCATCCCGGTCGGCCGGAACGACGTCGCGCCGCTCGAGCCGTGCCCTCCAATAGTTGCGCATCTCCGCCAGCACCGGGGCACCGGCGGCGGTGGCGGCGATGAGCGCCTCGCCATAGCGGGCCTCGCCGTTCGGCGTGTCACGGAGCTCGCGGAAGGCATCGAGCGCCGCCGCGAATTGCCGATCGTCGAAAAGCTCCTGGGCAAGTGCCAGACGGTGCTCCATCGTCGGTTCGCGCGCGACGAGCCGGCGAATGGCAAGGAGCGCGAGCTTATGCCGGCCCGCCTCGTCCGCTTTGTCATGGATTGCTTCGAGGACAGGTGTCGAGGGCGATGCCGCCGGCAAGCCAGCGAGCCACGCCGCCACCTCGTCCGGTTGCCCCGCGGCGGACGCGGTGATCGCCCAGGCACCGACGATCTCGTCGGCATCATCGCGCCGGCGCAACGCGTCGAAAGCCTTGGCTCCTTCGGCGGCGCGCCCGAGATGCACATAGAGCGCGGCGGTATCGAGCGCCATGTCATGCGGCAGAAGGCCGCGCGCCATCAGATCCTCGAGATCGCGCAACGCCTCGCGCTCGAGGCCAAGATGCTGCTCCAGCTCGGCAATCCGCAGGATGCTTTCACTGCCGCCACCCACCTCTTCGCGCGCAAGCCGAAGCCAATGCGCTGCGCCCTCTGCATCGCCGCGCGCGGCGGCGAACTCGGCGCCGAGCAACGGCTGGTCGGCGAGCGTGTCCGATCCGACGGCGTCGGCGAGCCGGACGATCTCCGGAAGGCGTCGCGCGGACCAGAGCGCATCGACAAGCGCCACGATCGTGCCGCTCGTCAATTCCGTTGCATCCGCGATCGCCACTGTCGCAGCATCGTCGAGCCGCTCGACAGCGACGGCCAGACGAACGAAGAGGTCCGCCCGCGCTGGCGACAGGGCACCATGCGCGCGGGCGCTATCGAGCCGTGCGATGACCTCTGCTTGCCGTCCGGCGCTGGCCTCGAATGAATCGACGGCGGCGACGAGATCATCAGCCGCGTCCGGCCGCGCTGCGTAGGGATCGAGAAACGCCGCGGCACGCGCCGACCCGAATCGTCGATCGATCGTCTCTGCGAAGAACAGCGCCGTCTGCGGCGAGGCATGCGCCGTCGCCTCGGCGATCGCCTCCTCGATCCGGCCGAGATCGGCGAGGAGCCGGAGGCGAAATCCGACGATCGGCGCGCTGACCGCTTGGGGCGCGCGCTCCTCCAGCGTCTGCAAGGTCGCGACCGCCGCTTCTTCGGCGCCGTCGGCCGCCTCGATCCGGGCAAGCTTGATGAAATCTTCCGGCTCCCCGCCGAAGCGTTCGATCAACGTCGAAAGTGCCGCGGCCTGATGCTTCACGTCGCCAAGCTCTTCATAGATGTGCATCAGCTCGCGAAGGCGTGCCCTCGTCGGCAAGAGTGCGACAAGGCGCACCTGCGCACGGATGTAGTCCTTGGTATCCTGCGCCTGAGACGCATATGTCGCGAGCAGCGACCACGCCTCGGCATCATCGGGATGCTCGCCCACATACAGCTTCACCAGCTCGACTGCGTGCTCGACGCGACCCTCTTCGATCGCGACCCGGCTCAGCGCGGTCACGGTTGTCGCCGAGTGATCGCCCCCCTCGAACCGCGCATCGTAGATCGCCGCCGCACCGGCGAGATCGGCGTCGCGCAAGCGGATGAGCGCCAGCTCCTGTTCGCGGGGCAACAGCGCGAAGCTCATGCCGAGGCCGCTCAGCACGAGAAGGGCTACCATGATATGCGGCGCCTTCATGAGGAGCCGGGCCGCGCAATGCTGACTGCGACCGTCTCGCCCTCGCCCGGACCGAGATCGAGCGAGAGATTGCTCGCGCCATCGGTGGTGGCTTCGCCCGTGCGGCTGACGCCGCCGCTGCGCGCTTCCCAGCGATAGGCGCCGGGCGGCATCGTCCAATGCATCTCGCCGGTGCCGAACCCGGCAGCGTTGAAGGCGACGGCGTCGCCATGGCGGACGAGATCGGAAATCGGCCAGCGGCTGTGGAGCAGCATCGGCGTTGACGTCCCGCCGTTGTTCCGCGTCGCCAGGGCGATGACCGGCGCCGGATCTGAAGGATCGAGCGCGACATAGAGCGAGCCTTGATACCAGCGCTCACCGAGGATGCCGGAGGATCGCGCGGGATCGACGGCGAGCGCGTCCGCATCGTCGAAGCGCATCGTCGCAAGGGCGCCGCGCGCCTCGACCCGCCAGCGTCGCTCGCCGAGCTTGACGAGCCGTGCGTGAAAGAAACCATCGGCGATCCGCGCGTATTGGCTGGTGTGGAGCGGCGCCACCTCGCTCTGCCGCGCGAGATCGAGCATGGCGAGGACGGCGTTCAGACTCGCCTGCCGGTCGGCGGAGAAGACATGATAGTAGAGATCGAACGGCTTCAGCCGGCGCGGGCTCTCGGTTCGCTCCAAGGTGCGCGCGAGGTATTTGAGGCCGAAGAACCGGCTCGTCCAATCCTCCGAATAGGTGTTCTCGTTGCTTGCCGAGGCATAGACCTGCCATTCGCCGTCGGCGTAGCGGCCGACCGGCGCGACGTAGCCGACGCTCGGCCGCTCGGGGTCGAAGCGCGTGTCGCCGCCGTTGATCGCCGGAAGTCCGGCCTGGCGGGCGCGGCGGATCGCCTCGGGAAAGGCGAGGGTGTTGCCCGACCATTGCAGAAGGGCGACATGTTTTTCGGCCGGCAGGAACTTGGCGATGTAAGCGGCGGCGCCGGTGATCTCGCGATCGACGTCGAACGGCAGGGTGGCGTAGCTCCGCGGCGTCGCATAGGCGCCGATCTTCGCGCCTTCGCCGGCAAGATCGAGATCGGGCAGGGCGGGTTCCGCGTCGGCCCGGCGAAAAACATCGAGAAACCGCGACCAACCGTACCGCGTCGCATCCTGGCCGCAGCGCGGATAGAGGCGCAGGAACGCCCGCTCCTTCTCGGGCGTCGCGTTCTCGAAGAAAGCCCAATCGAGCGGATGGCTGTAGGTGTGGCTGCCCGCCTCGACTTGGGGCTGCGCGAAGGCGCGCCGCGCCGCCTCTTGCGCCTTGGCATCGCCGCACCATTCGGGATCGAGATCGGCGGCGATCGGCGCGATGCTGACCGGGAGGTCTGGATATGGCTTCACCGCGGCGTCGATGAGGAGATCGATCGAGCGGCGGTGGCGCCGCGTGCCGACGCGGTCGCGCTCCTCGATCTGCGAGACGTTGCGCCAGCCATCGCCATCGATCTGGCTGTAGTAGATCCGCCGCCCGACGATCGTCGTCACGTCGGGCTTGGGAAGATCATCGGTCGCGAAGGCGAGGCGGAAAAAGCGGAAGGGATCGATGATCCACTGTCTGCGCTCGGTCTCGGCGTCGTAGAAATTCGCGAAATCCGCAGCGGCGAAGCCGCCATGCGCTCCGGTAACGACGAGATCGGCGGTGATCGCCTCCTCCTCGCTGCGCAAGGTGAGATGGCTGCGCGCCGAGGAATCGACGACGCGCATCGCCGCGAATGGCGGGAAGACCGCGGTCAATGGCCGCTCGAAACCGATCATCTCGCGATCGACGAAGACGGGGCGCGCCTTATAGGGAAAGGCGGACCAGAACCGCTCGTCCTTGAGACCCAGACGGGCGAGGAACCGGTCGATCTTGGCGGGCGAGGCCGGGCGTCCGGCGCGATCGGCAGCGAAGCCGCCGACGCCCATCATGACGTAGCGCTTGCCCATGTCGATCGCATTGCCCGCCCAATCGAGATAGGCCTCGGGCCTCGGCATCGCATCGGCGGGAAGCCATGTGAGAATGCCTCGGACGTCAGGGCGCGCGGCGAGATCGGGGAGCGGCGCGTCGATGTCGTGCGGCTCGAGGACAAGGCCGAGATGGTTGAGCGGAAGCTCGGCCATCTGATGGATCGTCGTATCGCGCCAGCGCTTGTCGATGCTGCCGTCATAAAACGCGATGACCGTGCGCGGCACGAGCTCTTGCGCATGCGCCGCGACGCCGCAAAGCAACAGGAGCAGCATGACCGGGGACACGAGCCGTCTCATGCTTGCGGCTCTGCGACGATCTTGTCGAGCCCGATGGTCGCGACATAGGGAACAAAGCCGTTGGCGCGTTGCGTTGCGTAGATGCGGGCGATCGACGCGGTATCCGCGGGGTCCCAGTAATCGAGCGTGTAGACGCGAAGCGCCGGGTGCTTGCGACGCTCGCCCTGCAGGAGCGCGACCGCGCCGGCGTACGCGTCGTCGGGCGCCCAGCCATGCCGATCCGAGGCAAAATCGTATGCCGCGAGCAGGCTTTCGCCCAGCACCGCATCGACCGTGCCGCCGAGCTTCGGCAAGAGGGCGAAGCCGCGATTCATCATGAGGACTGTTCCCGGGAAGCCGGAGCGGATCTCGCGGACAAGGTCGGTCGCCGACGCCTTCATTCCCTTGAAGCGCTTGCGGTCCTTGCGCTCGTGCTCCTCGGCGTCGTCGAGCGTATCGAGGAAGACGCCGTCGAAACCGGCGGCAAGGATGCGCGGGACGAGCACGCCGACGACGTGGCGGTGCCAAATGCGTCGACGCAGATCGATGTAGAGAGAGCCGGGCCAGTCGGGGTTCTCGCCGAGGAGAAGATTGTGCCGGCGCAGCCACTCGGCGTAAGGCCGCTGAGACCCCACCTCGGCGAGGCTGAGATAGCCGAGAATGGTCGGACGCCGCGACGCGGCGGCGATGATCGTGCCGAGCGCCGGGTGGGTGTCGCTGTCGAGGACAAGGAGATCGAAATCGGCGAGCGTCGGCCCGTCCTCGGCGCCGTAGTACACCGCGAAATCGCGGCGCGGCGCGGGTTCCTCCTCGGCGCCCGACGCCGCTCCGTGGGGCAGCGCCAATCCGACGAATGCGCCGCCCAGAAGGCCGAGGGCGTGACGCCGGGCGATGCCGCGCTTCACGGCGCTGCGCCAGCGCGTCGCCTCTCGCTCAAGCCCCAGATTCCGCAAGATCTTACCCGCTCGCCTCGACCCCCGGCATGGCCGGCTGCAGCCTCAATTGTGGTGAGGCCGCCCGGCTTACCCCAGTTGTGGTTAATTTTTGGTTGTCCGCACAAGCCACGGGTGGAGGGAAGCCGGCCTGAACCGCCTGGGCCGCGTCAGTCTTCCAAGGCGACGAAGGCCATCGCCTGATGCGCCGTCCGCCGCACATGCTTGCGCTTCAGCGGCGCGTTGAGGAAGCGGTTGAGGGCGGCGAGCGCGACCGCCTCGATCTCGGGCGGCAGTCCCGCCGCCACCTCCTCGCGCACGGCGAGGACGGTCTTCAAGAGATGGGCCGCCAGGATGTAGCGGTCCTCGCCATGGTCGAAGATCCGCGCCAAGCCGCGCGCGAGGAAGGCGTCGCGGTCAGGAACGCGCCAATCGGCGATCGTCACAGTCTCGGTGGTGAAGCCGGTATTGCGGCCGACGAAGCAGGCCATTTGCAGGAGGGCGGCCGGCCACAGCTCGGCGAAGGCGGTGCATTGGCGGCGGGCGGCGTTGGCGAAGGTGAGGCCGTGGGTGAAATCGAGCCACCCCACATTCTGCGCGACCGAGCCGTCGGTGCGCGCTTCCCAGCCGGTGTCGAATTGCAGGAGATTGCGCGCCGCCGCCTCGAAGAGCGCGCGAGCCACCGCTTCGGGTGCGGCGCCGGACGCCGCCTCAACGACCGCCGCCATCGTCTTGTCGACGGACCGGTTGCGGAAGTCGTCGATCGAGAGCCGCGCGGCGCGATCACTGCCCGGCACTTCGGGCCAGCTCCGCACCGCTGCAGCATAGGAACGGAATTCCGGGATCAGATCCTCGCGCGAGGCATAGACGAAGGAACGGATGAGCGCCATGAGGAGCGGCGCCTCGACGGTGTCGCCGAGCCGCGCGATCAGATCCTTGCTATGGACGAGATAGATGAGGGAATGGCCGAAATCGGCGTAATGCGCGAGCGCGGCGGTCGTCAGGGCGCGTTCGAGATCGGCAAAATGGCGGCCCTCGTCGAGGGCGCCGCGCAGCATCCCGATCGCCGCCGCCTCGTCCTGCGCCTCGATGGCGGCAAGGAACGCCGCCTCGTCCCACGCCGTCATTGCCGCGGGATAGGGGTGGGCCTCCTCGCGCAGCGTGTCCCACGCCATGTACCCGACGGCTTCGGCGAGGCAAAGAACGCGCGTCTCGGCATCGCGGCTCTCGTCGTGGAGGCGCAGCCAGCCCGACGCCGCGGCGAAGGCGTGCGTCGTGCCGAACTCCAGGCGATCATGCGACCAGATGATTGCCGCCGCGACCGCCGCGGCACCATCGCCGCCCGCCTTGACGAAGCGCGCGAGCTCGCGCGCCATGCGGTCGTATTCGTGCTCGCCGAACGCCGCGCGCAGATTGGCGAGCGCCTGCGCCTGGCGCTCCTCTGCCGGCGGGTCGGTGATATCGACCCAGACGGCGCCGCCTTCGAGGCGCGTCGGATAAATGCGCAGGCGGTCGCCGCCATAGAGGTTGGCGCCGCTCCTGAGATCGAACTTCCAATTGTGCCAGTTGCACGTGAGGACGCAGCCTCCGTCCAGCGTCCCTTCGCGCAACGGATAGCCTTCATGCGGGCAGTGGTTGTTGCAGGCGAGGATGCCGTCCGGAGTGCGGAAAAGCGCGATCTGCTTGCCGCCGATCTTCGCCACCGCCTTGCCGTCGCGGTCGAGGCGGTCGAGCGAAACGGCGCGCGCCCAAGTTCCGCCGACGCTTGGTTCCTCGACACTCGTCGGATGCGAGAGCGTATCGGATGGGGTTGTCGCCATGGCCGACCTCCTCGACACCATAGTGTCGCGACGCTGTCCATTAGTCAAGCAATCGCTTTCTAAATTGCTTGGCGCCGGGTCCTGTCGATGCTAGAACACCGCCATGACCGAACCGACCCAAGACCGGGTCTTGTTTCTCCTCAAGACCCGCGCCCCGCTGACGGCCGCCGCTCTGGCGGAAGCGCTCGGCATCACGCCGATGGGCGTCCGCCAGCATCTGGCGCAGCTTGCGGCAGACGGCTTGGTGAGCCATGTCGACGAGCGCCGCTCGGTCGGACGGCCGAAGCGCCATTGGCGCCTCACCGACCAGGGCCATGCGCGGTTTCCCGACAGCCACGCCCAGGTGACGGTCGAGCTTTTGGACGGGGTGCGCGCGGTGTTTGGCGAGGAGGGTCTCGACCGTCTCATCGGGGCGCGCGAGGAGGAGACCTTGGCGCGCTACCGCCGCCAGCTCGGCACGGCGAAGACGCTCGCCGCGCGGCTGCGCCGGCTTGTCCGGCTGCGCAGCGCCGAAGGCTACATGGCGGAGTGCCGGGCGGAGCCGGGCGGCGGCTTCCTCCTCATCGAGAATCACTGCCCGATCTGCGCCGCGGCGCGGGCCTGCCAGGGTTTCTGCCGCTCGGAGCTTGACATCTTCCGCGCCTTGCTGCCCGGTCACGCCGTCGAACGCGTCGACCACATCCTTGCCGGCGCGCGCCGCTGTGCCTATCGCATCAGCGCGTGACAGGCGAGAGGGAGGAGGGCCATGGCTGAAGAGGCGGTCTTCGATGCCGCGTTTCGCGAGCGCCTGCATGAGCTCTTCATCTGGCGGCGCGATGTCCGGCGCTTTCGCACCGACAAGCTGCCCGAGGGTGCGCTGGACCGCCTCATCGCGCTCGCCAGCCTCGCGCCGTCGGTCGGCCTCAGCCAGCCCTGGCGCTTCGTTACCGTCGACGATGCGGCGCGGCGCGCCGCCGTGCTCGACGCCTTCCGCAGCGCCAATGCCGAGGCGCTCGAGGCCTATTCGGGCGAGCTCGCCGCGCGTTATGCAGGGCTGAAGCTGGCCGGGCTCGGCGAGGCGCCGGGCCATCTCGCCGTCTTCGCCGATCGCGGCACCGAGACGGGGCACGGGCTCGGGCGGCGCACGATGCCCGAGATGGCCGAGTATTCCGCGGTCGCGGCGGTGACGACGATGTGGCTCGCGGCGCGCGCCGAGGGCATCGGCATGGGCTGGGTCTCGATCCTCGACCCGCCGCGGATCGCCGCGATCCTCGAGGTTCCGACGGAGTGGCGCTTCATCGGCTATTTCTGCTTGGGATATCCGCAATCCGACGAAATCAGCCCCGAACTGGAGCGCGCCGGATGGGAGCGGCGCCAACCGGCGGATGCCTTCGTCCTGCGCCGCTGAAGCGCACGCTTCTCGTCGCCGCACCTTCCGCGCCGCTATCCCGAAACCGCCGCTCCGGGCGGAAGCCTCCCGAGCCCCGTGCGCAACGCCGCAAGACTGACCGAAGGCGCTTTGCAGGCGAAATGCAGGTGACCGCCATCACCGGAAAGGCGCACGCCGTCACTCCCTCTCCCCCTCTCGCCACTATTGCTCCCTCTCCCGTTTACGGGAGAGGGTCGGGGTGGTACGGACCGGATAGATAGGTAACATTTTAGACCGGATGGATGGGTGACAGGTTTTCCTGTCGGCAAAGGGGGGCTTTGCCGATGCCGTGGCGGGAGACCTGTGTC
>JBGPOZ010000192.1:0-9657 GCA_041488295.1 Allostellaceae bacterium | reverse complement strand
TCACCCTCATCTGCCTCGTCTCCGGCTCGCTCTGGGGCAAGCCGATGTGGGGCGCGTGGTGGGTGTGGGATGCGCGGCTCACCTCGATGCTCGTCCTCTTCTTCCTCTATCTCGGCTACATCGCCCTGGTGAACGCCTTCGACGAGAAAGAGCGCGGCCACAAGGCGGGCGCCATCCTGGCCCTCGTCGGAATCGTCGACCTGCCGATCATCAAATTCTCCGTCGATTGGTGGAACACGCTGCATCAGCCGGCCAGCGTCTTCCGGCTCGGCGGACCGACCATCGATGCGGCGATGCTCGTGCCGCTTCTCCTCATGGCGCTGGGCTTCACCGCCTTCTTCGCGGCGGCGCTGCTGATCCGCATGCGTGCCGCCATCCTCGCGCGGAAGCTGAGCGCGCTGCGCCGTGCCGAGGCGGAAGAGATGGGTCGGTTCGACGCGGCGCCGAGCGACGCTGCGGGCTCGCTTCTCTGACCCGGAGCGCATGGTGGCAGAGCGCATCGTCGAATTCCTGCGGATGGGCGGCTATGCCGGGTTCGTGTGGCCGGCTTACGCGGTCGCCGCGCTCGTCATGGGCGCGCTCCTCGCGCAGAGCTTGCGCCGCTACCGCAAGGCGCAGCGCGCGCTCGATGATCTGCAAAGCCGCCGGCCGCGCCGGCGCGGTGCGCCATGACGCGCAAGCGCCTTCGCCTTTACGCCGTCCTCGCCGGACTCGGCGCGCTCGGCCTCGCCGCCGCGCTGGTGCTGAGCGCCTTCAACGACAATCTGGTGTTCTTCTACAGCCCGACCGATCTCAAGACGAAATCGGCGCCGTTCGATCGGCAGCTCCGCATCGGCGGCCTCGTCGAGGAGCACAGCGTCAAGCGCACCGATGACGGAAAGACGATCCTCTTCACCGTGACCGACGGCAAGAACGCGGTTCCGGTGACATACACCGGCAGCCTTCCCGATCTCTTCCGCGAAGGGCAGGGCGTCGTCGCCGAGGGCGTGCTGCGGCGCGACGGCAGCTTCAAAGCCTCGAGCGTCCTTGCCAAGCACGACGAGAAATACATGCCGCCCGAGGTCGCCGACGCGCTGAAGCGCTCGGGCCACTGGCAGGAAGTCGAAGGAAAGGCGATGTCTCAGTGATCGTCGAGCTCGGCCATTACGCGCTCGTTCTCGCGCTCTTCATGGCGATTCTCCAGGCGAGCCTGCCGCTGCTCGGTGCGGCGCGCGGACATGTGGCGTTGATGGCGCTTGCCGATGCGACGGCGCCGGCGCAATTCGTGCTCGTCGCGATCGCCTTCGCCACGCTGATGCACGCCTACGTCACCTCGGATTTCTCGGTACTGAACGTCGTCCAGAACAGCCACTCGACGAAGCCGCTCCTCTACAAGGTGACCGGCGTCTGGGGCAATCACGAGGGTTCGATGATCCTCTGGGTCTTCATCCTGACGCTCTACGGCGCCGCGGTGGCGCTGTTCGGCGGCGGCCTGCCGCCGACGCTGCGCGCCCGTGTTCTCGCCGTTCAGGGCATGATCGGCGCCGGTTTTCTCCTCTTCATTCTCGCGACCTCGAATCCCTTCATCCGCGTCGTTCCGCCGCCGCTCGACGGCGACGGGCTGAACCCGCTCCTTCAGGATCCGGGACTCGCCTTCCACCCGCCCTTCCTCTATCTGGGATATGTCGGCTTCTCGATGGCCTTCTCCTTCGCCGTGGCGGCGCTCCTCGAGGGGCGGGTCGACGCCGCCTGGGCGCGGTGGGTTCGGCCATGGACGCTCGCCGCCTGGTGCGCGCTCACCATCGGCATCGCGATGGGAAGCTGGTGGGCCTACTACGTTCTCGGCTGGGGCGGCTGGTGGGCGTGGGACCCGGTCGAGAACGCCTCCTTCATGCCCTGGCTCGCCGGCACGGCGCTCCTCCACTCGTCGATCGTCGTCGAGAAACGCGACGCGCTGAAAAGCTGGACCATCCTTCTCGCCATCATCGCCTTCTCCTTGTCGCTCATCGGCACCTTCCTCGTGCGCTCGGGCGTCCTCACCTCGGTCCACGCTTTCGCCGTCGACCCGGCGCGCGGCGCCTTCATCCTGCTGCTGCTGACCGCGGCGATCGGCGGCTCGCTGACGCTCTTCGCCCTGCGTGCGCCGGGCTTGAAGCTCGGCGGGCTCTTCGCGCCGATCTCGCGCGAGGGCGCGCTCGTCCTCAACAACCTCCTTCTCGCGACGGCGGCGGTGACGGTCTTCATCGGCACGCTCTACCCGCTTTTTCTCGATGCGATCGGCGGCGCCAAGGTGTCGGTGGGTCCGCCTTTCTTCAATGCGACCTTCATTCCGCTCATGGTGCCGATGCTGGCGATCCTCGTCTTCGGCCCTCTTCTCGCCTGGAAGCGGGGCGATCTCGCCGGCGCCCTCGGGCGCTTGAAGTTCGCCTTCGCGGCGAGCGCCGCCGCGGCGCTCCTCACATTCTTCCTCGTGACGCACGGCCCGGTCGGCGCCGTCTTCGGCATGGCACTCGCCGCCTGGCTCGCCACTGGCACCCTCGTCGAATGGGCCGAGCGCGTGAGACTCTTCCGCGCCCCGCTCGGCGAGAGCTGGCGCCGCGCCGGCAATCTGCCGCGAGCCTCCTGGGGCATGACGATCGCGCATTTCGGCCTTGCGGTGTTCGTTGCCGGCGTCACCGCCTCCGCCTGGCAGACCGAGCGCATCGAGACGATGCGGCCGGGCGAGACGATCGACGTCGCGGGCTATGCCTTCCGCTTCGAGGGGACGGCACCCGTGCAGGGCCCAAACTACTCGGCCGACCGCGCCACCTTCACCGTGACCCGCGACGGGCAGCCGGTCACGGTCATGCACCCGGAAAAGCGCTTCTACCCGGTGCAGCGCATGCCGATCACCGACGCCGCGATCCACACCAACGGCCTTGCCGATCTCTACGCCGTCATCACCGAGCCGAGCGGCACCGGCGGCGCCTGGGTCGTGCGGCTCTACCACAATCCGCTGGTCCCGTGGATCTGGTTCGGAGCCATCATCATGGCGCTGGGCGGGCTCGTGAGCCTCAGCGACCGGCGCCTGCGGGTCGGCGCGCCGACGCGCCGCACGGCCAAGGCGCCGGACGCGGCGCGCGCCTGACCTCGAGAGGGTTCGAAGGATGCGCCGCTTCGTCTATCTCCTGCCGGTCGCGCTCTTCGCGCTGCTCGCGCTTTACTTCTTCCTCGGCCTGCGGCGCGACCCTTCGCTGCTGCCCTCGGCGCTGCTCGACAAGCCGGCACCCGATTTTGTTCTGCCCGGGCTCGGCGACAAGCCGGGCCTTGCCAAATCCGATCTCGCCGGCCGAGTCGTCCTCGTCAATTTCTTCGCCTCATGGTGCGCGCCGTGCCGGGTCGAGCACCCTTTGCTGATGCGCCTTGCCGCGGAAGGGAAGGTCGCGCTCTACGGCATCGACTACAAGGACAAGCCCGAGGACGCAGCGCGTCTCCTGGCGCAGCTCGGCGATCCCTATAGCCGCATCGGCGTCGACCGCGAGGGCCGAATCGCGATCGATTTCGGCGTCTATGGCGTGCCGGAGACGTATGTCGTCGATGCCGCAGGCCGCATCCGCTATCGCCAGGTCGGGCCGATCACCGGCGAGGATTGGGAGAGGAAGCTCCTTCCGCTTTTGAGGGAGCTCGGCGCGTCGTGATGGCTGATTCGATCAAACCACCAAGACACCAAGACACCAAGGCTCTCCCCTCGGGCCGACCGCGTCTTTCGCGATCTCTCTTTAGAGCGCTTCGCGCCAATATCCTTCTTGGTGTCTTGGTGTCTTGGTGGTTCATATCTTCCGCGCTCGCCGTCCTCCCTTCCGAGCGGCTTGCCGATCCGGCGCTCGAGGCGCGGGCGCGCGCCTTGAGCCAAGAGCTGCGTTGCCTCGTCTGCCAAAACCAGTCGATCGACGATTCGAACGCCGATCTCGCGCATGATCTGCGCGTCCTGGTGCGCGAGCGCCTCACCGCCGGCGACAGCGACGCGCAAATCCTCGCCTATATGACGAGGCGCTACGGCGACTACGTGCTGCTGAAACCGCCGGTCGAGCCGCAGACCTGGCTTCTCTGGTTCGGCCCGCCTGCCGTGCTCGGCATCGGCGGCATCGGCCTCGCCCTCGGACGACGCCGACGCGCAAGCGCCGCCGCACCGGCACCGCTCAGCCCCGAGGAGCGGCGCCGGCTCGACCGTCTCTTGGCCGGAGACGCGCCGTGATCCTCTGGATCCTGATCGGCGCTCTGACCTTGGCGACGATCGCGGCGATCGTCCGGCCGCTTGTCAGGCCACGCGGCGTCGCGGCGCCGCGCGCGGCGTTCGACCGGGCGATCTACCGCGATCAGCTTGCCGAGCTCGAGCGCGATCAGGAGCGCGGCGTCCTCGATGCGGAGCAAGCGGCGGCGGCGCGGCTCGAGA
This sequence comes from Allostellaceae bacterium, assembly GCA_041488295.1. GTDB lineage: Bacteria > Pseudomonadota > Alphaproteobacteria > ATCC43930 > CGMCC-115725 > URHD0088. Next base: position 5,246 of record JBGPOZ010000192.1, on the reverse strand, counting down.
TCGAGCGGCGGCTACTCGCGACCGAGCCGTCCTCGCCTCGCAAGGCCACGGAAGCGGCTCCGGCGCCGGTCGACGGCATTACCGCAGCATCGCTTGCCGCCGCCGTTTCGGCCGGCGCCATCGCCGTCTATCTCGCGATCGGCTCGCCCGGCGTCGGCGATGCGCCCTTCGCGGCGCGTCCTGCGACCCCGGTCGCGGCGTCCGCTGCGGCAACGCCCGCCGATCTCGCCGCCAGCATCGCGGCGCTCGAGGCGCGGCTCAAGGACCGTCCCGACGATGCGGCGGGTTGGCTGCTTCTCGCGCGCAGCGAGGCGGCGCAAGAGCATTGGCAGCAGAGCGCCGAAGCCTACCGCCATGCCATGGCGTTGACGCCGACAAACGCCGATGTCGCCGCCGGCTACGGCGAGATGCTTGTCATGGCGGCAGGCGGTATCGTGACGCCCGCAGCGCACGATGCCTTCGTGGCGGCGGCGGAACGCGACCCCGCGAACCCGCCTGCGCGCTTTTACCTGGCGCTTGGCGACGCGCAAGCGGGGAAGCCCGCGGCGGCGCTCGAGCAATGGGCCGCTCTCATCGCGCAGTCGCCGCCCGACGCGCCGTGGCTGGCGATGGTGCGGCAAAGCATGGCGGCGACGGCGCGCGATGCCGGCCTGCCGATGCCGTCCGTGCCGGGGTCGCGGGAAGCGCCCGATGTCGCGGCGTCGGGCAGTCCGGGTCCATCGGCAGCGGCGATCGCCGCGGCACGGCAGATGACCCCCGAAGAGCGGCAGCAGATGATCCGCGGCATGGTCGAAAAATTGGCGGCTAGGCTCGAGAACGACCCCGCCGATGCCGCGGGATGGGCGCGCCTCGCCAATGCCTATCGCGTGCTCGGCGAGGATGCAAAGGCGGCGGAAGCCGAAAAGCGTGCGGCGGCGGTGCCTCAGGTCGGGACGCCGTCATCGTCCGGCACCGACGTCCCGGCATTGCTGGGCCGTGCCCGGGCGATGCTGAAGGATGGCGGCGCCGATCGCGACGTCCGCGTGCCGATCCCCGCCACCGCCGTCGATCTCCTGAGGGAAATCGAGAAGCGCGATCCCGATCAACCCGATGCGCTCTGGTATCTCGGCCTTGCGGCGGCGCAGCGGCACGACATCGACGGAGCCGCCGCGCGCTGGCAGCGGCTTCTCGGCCTGCTCGACCCGAACGGCGATCAATACAAGACGGTGCAGGCAGCGCTCGGCGCGCTGCAACAGGCGAAGTGACTGTCGCGGCCGATACTTGTCGGAATTGCCGTGATATTCTCGTTTCGAGTGTCGGATTCTTTAACACAAAGTATGCGATTGTCGATTTCAACCATTGGGAAATTCATCTATCCCATTGAATGGAAGGATATTCCAAAAATTGGCACAGAAATTGCGTGAAGGTTATTGATGGACGTGTATCGGCATTCGCGGTAGGATGTTGAGATGAAAGAGAACTTTGATCCGAACGTGCCGCCGGCTGAGACCGAGGCACGGCGTGCTGCTGAAGGCTCTGCCGCACAGCCGAGGAACGATGCCGCGTCCTCGCGGCGCAAATTGCTGACGCGCGGATTGGTCGGCGCCCCGGTCCTCTTGACCTTGGCGAGCCGTCCCGTCACGTCGCTCGCGCACCGAACCAGCATGGGCGAGCGGTATTGCAGCTATTCCGGATATCAGTCGGGGATGGCCTCGCATGTCAGGGAGGCGGCATGCAGCGGCGGGCACAACCGCGGATATTACGCTTCCAACAGCGGGGCTTGGCCAAAGGTCGGCGGTAAATGGCTTTATGATCCCGAAGAACAATCGCCGCCGCACGGGCATGGCGACTGCTTCAACTATTCCCATTCTAAGTCCGGCAGCGGCGCGCCGTTGTTCGGGTCCGGCTCCCCCAACACCTTGATGAACGTCATACGCGGCGGAAGTAGCGAGGCGCATTTTGTCTGCGCGCTCCTCAATTCCCACGTCGTTCCCGATTATCCGTATAAGAGCGCCGACATCATCCGCTACTACCACGCCCCGAGCTTGTTGGCATTCAATGCCTCTGTCGCCGACATCGCCGAGTTCTTCGAGCAGAACCTCGAAAACATCTGAATTGGCGGAATCCGCGCCGAAGCAGGCTTGGGAGCTCAATCCCCTCGTCAAGTTGAGTTGGCGCCGGTGGGCCGACGATTGGGTCGTGTTCGATGCCGCGTCGGGCTACACTCACCAGATGGATGCACTCGCGGCAATTGCCTTGATGTGCTTCGAAGCCGGCCCGAGCGATCTTGCCAGCCTGTCCGAGCGCGTGGCGGGGGAGCTTGACCTGCCGAGCGCGGAGAATGTCTCGAGATCGCTCGAGGAACGGGTCGAGCGACTGGCGAAGCTGGGACTGATCGAGCCGCTCGCGCCGTGATCTTGTCGCAACTGGCTGCCGACGAGCTGAGCCGGCGATTGCGCGCCGACGGCCTTGCGATCTGTTGCGGCCCCTTTGTTGCGCGGGTCGTCTCGCCGATGCCGGCACTCGCGCGGGGCCTCGGTGTACTCTATGCCGATTACCCGCTCGCCGAGACGGGCGACTTCGCCGATTTTCATCTCGAGATCGGATCGCCGCGCGGCCTGCGCCGTTGGCTCAGGGCGCAAGTCGTCTTCACCCAGGACGGATTCCGGCCGTTCGAGCCTTTGCCGCGGGCGCAGGCCTATCCGCTGTTCGAATGGGCGCTCAATTGGTGCATCTCCGCTCAGGCCAATCAGTACTTGATGCTTCATGCCGCGGTGATCGAGCGTGACGGTCGCGCGCTCATCATGCCGGGACCGCCGGGATCGGGAAAGAGCACGTTGTGCGCCGGCTTGATCACCAGGGGTTGGCGCCTGCTCTCGGACGAGCTGACGCTGATCCGCCCCGCGGATCGGCGCATCGTTCCGCTGGCGCGCCCGGTCAGCCTGAAAAACCAATCGATCGCAGTGATCAGAAATTTCGTTCCCGGCGCCGTCTTCAACGAGGTGACGCGCGACACCGCCAAGGGGACCGTGACGCATATGAAGGTGCCGATCGAGCAGATCCGGCGCGTCGCGGAAACGGCGCGCCCGGGGTGGGTCGTGTTTCCGAGATACGTTCCGGGCGCGACGATGGAGCTGACGCCCCGCGCCAAGGCCGACAGCATGATCGAGCTCGGCCGCAACGCGTTCAACTATACCTTGCTCGGCGCGACCGGCTTCGAAGTGCTCGGCGACGTGATCGAGGCGAGCGCTTGCTACGATTTCCGCTATGCCGATCTCGACGAAGCCGCTGCCCTCTTCGCGCGGCTGCCGCCGCCGCGCGACGCATGAAGACCGATTTGCTGTCGCAAGTGTTGGCGCGGCCGGAGAGTCTGCGGCGCTTGTCGCCCGCGGATTGGGAGGCGGTGACACGGCAGGCGCGCCACACGCTGCTTCTCGCGCGGCTCGCGGCGTATTGCGCGCGCCAGCCTTGGCTCGACGAAATTCCGGCGCGCGTGCGCGGCCATCTCGATGCGGCACAGCGTCTGCGCGAGCGTCAATTCAGCGAAGTCCATTGGGAGATGGATCGCATCCGCCGCGCCCTCGCCGCGGTCGACACGCCGATCGTCATCCTCAAGGGCGCGGCTTATGTCATGGCGGGTCTGCCGCCGGCCGACGGCCGCTTGTTTTCCGACATCGACATCATGGTCCGCCGCGATCGCTTGACGGAGGCCGAAGCGGCGCTGCGCCGACATGGGTGGCTCGCCCAGGCGGTCGATGACTACGACCAACGCTACTATCGTCAATGGTCGCATGAGCTGCCGCCGCTCCACCATATTCTGCGCGACACGGTGCTCGACGTGCATCATGCCATTGCCCCGCCGATCTCGCGCTATCGCGCCGATTCGGAGAAGCTGTTCGCGGCGGCGCGCCCGCTGGGCGGTCATCCCGGCCTCTTCACCCTCGCCCCCGCCGACATGGTGCTGCACAGCGCGACGCATCTGTTTCAGGAAGGGGACTTCACGCACGGCCTGCGCGATCTCGTCGACATCGACGATCTTATGCGACATTTCGGTCAAGACGCCGCCTTCTGGCCGGCCCTGGCGGCGCGTGCCGCGGAGCTGGGGCTTGGACGATTGCTCTATTATGCGGTAACGCATCTGCGTCGTCTTTTCGCGACGCCGATGCCAGCGGAGTTCGTCGGCGCGGTCGAGCGCTTCGGCCCCGCCGAGCCGGCGCGCCGCGTGATGGAGGGCTTGCTCGGCCTCGCGCTCCGTCCCGATCACTCGAGCTGCGACCGGCGATTGACCGGATTGGCGCGCTGGGTTCTCTATGTGCGTGCCCACTATTTGCGGATGCCGCTCTACCGGCTCGTCCCGCATCTCGTGCGGAAAGCCTATCTGCGGAGAGTGAAGACGGATGGATCAGGTTGAAGGCGCGGTCACGGCGCCGGTCGAGGCGACGCCCGCCGAGCTGTTGCGCCTCTTGCGCCGAATGGTCGACAGCGGCGCCGTCAGGCTCGAGCTCGATCTTCGCCGCCTCGATCACATGGACAGCCCCGTCGGCATCGAAGCCGACAGCAATATCTGGATCTATCCGGCCATCATCGCGTGCGGCCTTGTCTTCTGGTTTTTCGGCCTGCAGCCCGGCATCGCCGCGGTTGTCGCGTGTCTCGGCCTCTATTTGACGCTCGGCCGGGCCTATGTCCGCCGCCGCCTCGTCCGCCGCATCCATGAGCGTGCCCTCAGCGATCTCGACCTTTGGCGCCGGCTCTGGCGTTTCGGTGGTCTCGCGCTGGTTCCCGAAAGCGACCCGGCATGGCCGAAAGCGCCGTCCACGGGATCGACGGCGACGGCAAGGGGCGAGCCTTGCGCCGCGCCGGAGGGCAATTGGATGGCGCTCGTGCGGAGCATCGCCCCGACGGCGCGGCTTTAGCTAGGGCTCGTCGGAAAGGCGGCCGCTCGTCCGGGCCTGGGTCTTGAGCGCCGCCGCCAAATCGTGCCAGCCATATGCCACCGCGTCGAGCGCGGTCCCGGCGAAGGGAAGCCGGCGACGGCAGGTCAGCTTGCCGCCCAAGCGCTCGTAGAAGAAGCGGGCGGGGTTGTCGCGCAACACCCAGACCAGCGCGGAATCGAGCTTGCGTTGGCGCAGGCGGGCGAACAGGGCGAGCAGCAGGTCGCGCCCGATGCCGGACCCCTGATGGTCGGGCGCGACGTAGAGCGCATAGACCTCGCCGGTGAAGCTGAGCATGCGATCACGCGTCGCGCCGCAACTGCCGAACCCGCGGAT
>JBGPOZ010000191.1:0-9686 GCA_041488295.1 Allostellaceae bacterium | reverse complement strand
TTGTTCATGCTCGCCACGGTCAGCTTGATCGGCGCCGCCAGCATGGCGACGTCGACTTTGCCGGCATTGAGATCGTTGAGGCCGTTGACCTCGTTATTGGCGGTCATGTTCAAGGTCAGACCGGTCTCCTTCTCGATCGCCGCTTTGTTCGGTGCGATGACCGGGATGGCTACCGCCGGAGCGCCGCTGAGTTTCAGCTCGCCCGCGGCAAGCGAGTTCAAATTGGCAGCGAGGAGAAGAGCTGCGCCAACGCCCAGAACACTCAGAGCTTTCATAGACATCTTCATCATCCTCTCCAACGGTTGCGACATCGCGGTTGCGTTGGCGGTCACTAACACTACAATTTGTTGAAAGTTGGTAAATTGACGTTCGAATCTCGCGATCATCTCAACCTGATGGATGATAAGCTGTTGATCGCCATGGAATGAGGACCCCGTTTTCGGCACTCTAGAGCGCGCCGCCTCGGCACGGCGCGGCGGTCGAACTCGCCGCCGCGACCACGTGGCGGGAGCTTGCCGCGGCGCACATTCCCGTGCACATTACGTCCCTTGCCGATGCGTGTCCGAACAGAAGACAGCGCGGCGTCTGGGAGGTATCGCGTGCGCGCATGTCAATCGGCTCCATGGAGCCCGGTCCACCCTCGTTGCGTGCGTTCGCGATGAGCGCCGCAATTCTTGACACCTTCCCGAAGCTCCTCCTCGACCACGCCGCGCGGCGCGGCGACCGGCCGGCCAATCGCGAGAAGGATTACGGTATCTGGCAGAGCTGGAGCTGGGCCGATGTGGCGCGAGAGGTCGGCGATCTCGCCTGCGGCCTTGCGGCGATGGGCTTCCGCCGCGGCGACAAGCTGGCGATCATCGGCGACAACCGGCCGCGGCTTTACTGGGCGATGACCGCGGCGCAGGCGCTGGGCGGCGTCCCGGTGCCGCTCTACCAGGACGCCGTCGCCGACGAGATGGCGTTCGTGCTGAACCACGCCGAGGCGCGCTTCGCCATCGCCGAGGACCAGGAGCAGGTCGACAAGCTGCTCGCCGTCAAGGAGCGCGTTCCCGGGCTCGAGGCGGTCGTCTACGGCGATCCCCGGGGCCTGCGCCATTACGCGCAGCCCTTTCTCTTCAGCTACGCCGCGGTGCAGGAGAAGGGCCGCGAATTCGCCGGCCTCGAGCCGCAATTCCTCGCCGGCGAGATCGCCCGGGGCAAGGGCTCCGACACTGCGATCATCGTCTATACCTCCGGCACGACGGGGCAACCCAAGGGCGTCGTCCTCAGCTTCGACAACGTCATCCTGACCGCGCGCAACGCCGCCGCGCGCGAGGGGCTGCGCGAAACGGATGAAGTCTTGGCCTATCTGCCGATGGCCTGGGTCGGCGACCACGTCTTCTCCTTCGCGCAATCCTATTGCGCCGGCTTCTGCGTCTCCTGCCCCGAATCCGGGGCGACCGTGATGGCCGATCTGCGCGAGCTGGGCCCCACCTACTTCTTCGCGCCGCCGCGCATCTACGAGAACATCCTGACGCAAGTCATGATCCGCATGGAGGATGCCGGCTGGCTGAAGCGCCGGCTCTTCCATGCCTTCATGCGGCTCGCCAAGCGCGTCGGCGCGCGCATCCTCGATGGGACGACGGTCGGCCTCATCGACCGCGCGCGCTACGCGCTGGGGCACCTTCTCGTCTATGGACCGCTCAAGAACACGCTCGGCTTCAGCCGCACGCGCCTCGCCTACACCGCCGGCGAGGCGATCGGGCCCGACATCTTCACCTTCTACCGCTCGCTCGGCATCAACGTGAAGCAGCTCTACGGCATGACCGAGTGCTCGGTGTTCCTGTGCATCCAGCCCGATGGCGAGGTGCGGCCCGACACCGTCGGCACGCCGGCGACCGGCGTCGAGCTGAAGATCGACGAGAGCGGCGAGGTGCTCTATCGCAGCCCCGGCGTCTTCCAGGGCTATTTCAAGAACCCCGAGGCGACGGCGGCGGCGAAGCGGCCCGATGGCTGGGTCCATTCGGGCGATGCCGGCTTCTTCGCCGAAGGCGGGCACCTCAAGATCATCGACCGCGCCAAGGATGTGGGACGCCTCGAGGACGGCACGCTCTTCGCGCCCAAATACATCGAGAACAAGCTGAAATTCTTCCCCTACATCCGCGAGGCGGTGGCGTTCGGCGACCGCCGCGCCTTCGCCGCGGCGCTCATCAACATCGATCTCGCCGCGGTCGGCAATTGGGCGGAGCGCCGCGGCATCGCCTATGCGAGCTATCAGGAGCTCGCCGCCAACGAGGCCGTGGCGGAGCTCGTCCGTGGCTGCGTCGAGCAGGTGAACCGCGACCTCGCGGCGGAGCCCACCCTCGCCGGCTCGCAACTGAAGCGCTTCCTCCTCCTGCACAAGGAGCTCGACGCCGATGACGGCGAGCTGACGCGGACGCGCAAGGTGCGGCGCGGCTTCATCGCCGAGCGCTACCGCACGCTGGTCGACGCGCTCTATTCGACCGCACCCAGCGTCAAGGTCGAGACCGAGATGACCTTCGAGGACGGGCGCAAGGGCGTCCTCAAGGCCGAGCTCAGGATTTACGAGGCCGCGCGCGTGGCGAATACCAGTGACGCCGCGCCGCTGCGGAGAGCGAGCTGAGGGGCAGAGACGCTTGAACCACGAAGACACGAAGGCACGAAGGTTGCGGATTGCGTCGGATTTTGACGCCGCCACCGAAGAGCTCGCGCGGCAAATTGTGGATTCCAGCTTCGCTGTTCATGCGACGCTTGGTCCCGGACTCTTGGAGTCCGCCTATCAAGCGTGTCAGCGGCATGAGCTGGATACGCGACGTCTTTCCGTGGCGAGCGAAATCCCTATCCCAATCAACTACCGCGGAGCGCGATTGGACTGCGGATACCGGATCGATCTCCTTGTCGAGGATGCCGTCGTCATAGAACTGAAGGCCGTCGAGAAGCTTGCTTCCTCTGCACGACGCTCAATTGCTGACCTATCTCAAGCTGGCGCGAAAGAGCCTTGGATTCCTGATCAACTTCAATGTCCCGAGGATCAAGGACGGAATTCGCCGCTTTGCGATATGACTTCGTGTTCTTCGTGTCTTCGTGGTTCCAGCGTTTTTTTTCTGAAGGTGCCGGCTTTCTGATGCAGACGGCGAAGACCATTGGCGAGCCCATCCTCGAGGCGCGGGACATCAGCTTGCGCTTCGGCGGCGTCAGGGCGCTGACCCAAGTCAGCCTGGCGATCCGCCGGCACGAGATCCTGGCGATCATCGGGCCGAACGGCGCCGGCAAGACCTCGATGCTGAACGTAATCAACGGTTTCTATCATCCGCAGGACGGAACGATCACCTTCAAGGGCGAGACGCGCCGGCAGATGCGTCCGCATCAGGCCGCCGAGCAGGGGATCGCCCGCACCTTCCAGAACGTCGCGCTGTTCCGGGGGATGACGACGCTCGACAACATCATGACCGGGCGGCTCCTGAAAATGCGCAAGAACGTCCTCTGGCAAGCGCTTTATTGGGGGCCGGCCGAGACCGAAGAGCTGGAGCACCGCGCCGCGGTCGAGAAGATCATCGACTTCCTCGAGATCCAGGCGATCCGCAAGACACCGGTCGGCAAGCTGCCCTACGGGCTGCAAAAGCGCGTCGAATTGGGCCGTGCGCTGGCGATGGAACCGGAGCTGCTGTTGCTCGACGAGCCGATGGCCGGGATGAATGTCGAGGAGAAGGAGGACATGTGCCGCTTCATTCTCGACGTCAATGACGAGTTCGGCACGACGATCGCCCTGATCGAGCATGACATGGGCGTCGTCATGGACATCTCCGACCGCGTCGCAGTCTTCGATTACGGCCGCAAGATCGCCGACGGCACGCCGGACGAGGTGCGCGCCGACGCCAAGGTGATCGACGCTTATCTCGGGGTCAGCCATGGGTGACCGGCGTGGCATCGGCATCGTGCGTCCTTCGAGACAGGCGCTGCGCGCCTTCCTCAGGATGAGGTAATCCGTCCATGGCATTCACGATTCACCTCATCCTGAGGAGACCGCGCAGCGGTCGTCTCGAAGGACGCAAGATGACGGACCGAGGCTGATCCCCATGTCCCTCCTCGACGCACTCTTCATCGCGCCGTTCTCGGCCATCGCCGACAACCCGCAATTCCTGCTCGAGGTCGTGATCGGCGGGCTCTTGACCGGCGTCATGTACTCGCTCGTCGCCTTGGGATTCGTCCTCATCTACAAGGCCTCGGGCATCTTCAATTTCGCCCAGGGCGTCATGGTGCTGTTCGCGGCGCTCTGCTTCGTCGGGCAGCTCCAGCTCGGCATGCCGCTCTTGGCGGCGCTCGTCAGCACGGTCGCGATCATGATCGCCCTCGCCTTCGTCATCGAGCGCGTCGTGCTCCGGCCGCTGGTCAACCAGGAGCCGATCATCCTCTTCATGGCGACGATCGGCATCACCTTCTTCCTCAGCGGCTTCGGTCAGCTCGTCTGGGGCGCCGACGTCAAGGTGCTCGACATCGGCATTCCGAAGGATCCGTTGATCGTCGGCGGCATCCTCATCAACGAGTTCGACCTGACCGCCGCCGCAGTCGCCGGCCTCCTCGTCGCGGGTCTCGCCATCTTCTTCCAGAAGACGACGGTCGGGCGGGCGCTGCGCGCCGTCGCCGACGACCATCAGGCGGCGCTCAGCGTCGGCATCCCCTTGAAGACGATCTGGGTCATCGTCTGGTCGGTCGCCGGGATCGTCGGCCTCGTCGCCGGCATCATGTGGGGGACGAGCCTCGGCGTGCAGTTCTCATTGTCGCTCGTCGCGCTGAAGGCGCTCCCCGTCCTCATCCTCGGCGGCTTCACCTCGATCCCCGGCGCCATCGTCGGCGGGCTCATCGTCGGCGCCGGCGAGAAGGTCGCCGAAGTCTTCTGGGGCCCGGCCTTCGGCGGCGCGATCGAGGATTGGTTCGCCTATGTGCTGGCGCTCGTCTTCCTGCTGTTCCGGCCGCAGGGCCTCTTCGGCGAGCGCATCATCGAACGCGTCTAGGGACGAGAAGAATGCTTTACCGCGAAGCCGGTCAATTCAAGACGAGCTACGCCGCCGATCAGGCGATCTTCGCGATCCCGCTCGACCGCGCCGCCTTCGGCGCGATCCTCGCCATTGCCTTCATCCTCGTTCCGCTCGTCGGCTCGGAGTATTTCCTGCTGACGATCATGATCCCCTTCCTTGCCTTCGCGCTGGCGGCGATCGGGCTCAACATCCTGACGGGCTATGCGGGGCAGCTCTCGCTCGGCACCGGCGGCTTCATGGCGGTCGGCGCCTTCGCCGCCTACAAATTGACGACCGCGTTCCCCGGCCTCGACATCATTGTCGTCTTCCTGCTCTCCGGCCTCATCGCTGCCGCAGTCGGCGTCGTCTTCGGCCTGCCCTCGCTGCGCATCAAGGGCTTCTATCTCGCCGTCGCGACCTTGGCGGCGCAGTTCTTCCTGATCTGGCTCTTCAACAAATTCCCGTGGTTCACGAATTACAGCGCCTCGGGCGTCATCAGCGCGCCGCCGCGCACCACGCTCGGCCTCGTCACGGTGACCGGGGCCGAGGCGTCGCCAACGGCCAAATATCTCTTCACCTTGTCCTTCGTCGCCATCCTGGCGCTCGCTGCGAAGAACCTTGTGCGTGGCCGCTTCGGCCGCTCCTGGATGGCGATCCGCGACATGGACATCGCCGCCGAGATCATCGGCATCCGTCCCTTGAACGCGAAACTCTCGGCCTTCGCCATCAGCTCCTTCTTCGTCGGCATCGCCGGCGCGCTCTGGGCCTTCATCTACACGGGCGGCGTCGAGGCGCTCGCCTTCGACATCGACCGCTCCTTCCAGATCCTCTTCATGATCATCATCGGCGGGCTCGGCAGCATTCTGGGATCGTTCCTCGGCGCCGCCTTCATCACGCTGCTGCCGATCTTCCTCGATCGCGGCGGCGCGCTGCTCGGCTTGCCGGTGCCGGTCAATATCCTGACCAACCTCGAGGACATGATCTTCGGCGGCCTCATCATCTTCTTCCTCATCGCCGAACCGCGCGGTCTCGCGCGGCTGTGGCAGATCGGCAAGGAGAAGCTGCGGCTGTGGCCGTTCCCGCACTGAGGCGCGAGCTGCGGGGCAAAAGCGGGACGATTTGCGCCGACCCCTCTGAAATGGTAGTTTCGCCGGATCGAAAATGAACCGGGGCCGACGTCAGAAACGGCCTTCCGAACGAACTGGGAGGATTGGATGAGATTGAGCAAGATTGTCATCGGCCTCGTCGCCGGCGCGGCGACGCTGTGCTGGCTCGCGGCAAGCCAGGCGATGGCGCAGAACGAACAGTTCATTCCGCGCCTCGTCTACCGCACCGGCCCCTACGCGCCGAACGGCATCCCGTTCGCGGACGGATATGCCGATTACCTCGACATGCTCAACGCCCGCGACGGCGGCGTCGACGGCGTCAAGCTCGCTTACGAGGAATGCGAGGACGGCTACGACAATTCGAAGGGCGTCGAGTGCTACGAGCGCCTGAAGGGCAAGGGCCCGGCCGGCGCCACACTCGTCGACCCGCTCTCAACCGGCATCACCTATGCCTTGATCGAGCGTGCCACCGCCGACAAGATTCCGGTCGTCTCGATGGGTTACGGCAGAGCGGATGCGAGCTACGGCGCGGTCTTCCCTTATGTCTTTACCTATCCGGTGACCTATTGGGAAGGCGCCGACGCGATCATCACCTACATCGCCCAGCAAGAAGGCGGGGTCGCCAAGCTCAAGGGCAAGAAGATCGCCCTCGTCTATCACGACAGCGCCTACGGTAAGGAGCCGATCGCGACGCTCGAGAAGCTGGCCCAGCTTGACGGCTTCACCTTCGACAAATTCGCCGTGTCGCCGCCGGGCATCGAGCAGAAGGCGACGTGGCTGCAGATCCGCCAGAAGCGCCCCAACTGGGTCCTGATGTGGGGCTGGGGCGTCATGAACTCGACGGCGATCAAGGAAGCCGCCGCGGTCGGTTATCCGATGGACCACTTCATCGGCATCTGGTGGTCGGGCGCCGAGCCCGATGTCGTGCCCGCCGGCAAGGCTGGCATCGGCTACAAGGCCGCCGTCTTCCACGGCACCGGCACCGACTTCAACGTCATCCGCGACATCAAGCACTTCCTCTACGACAAGGGCCAGGGCAAGACGAGTGTCGATAAGACCGGCGAGGTGCTCTACGTCCGCGGCGTCATCAACGGGATGTACGACATGGAGGCGCTGCACACGGCGCACAAGAAGTTCGGCAACAAGCCATTGACCGGCGAGCAGATGCGCTGGGGCCTCGAAAACCTCGATTTGACGTCGACGCGCATCACCGAGCTCGGCGCCGAGGGCCTCATCGCTCCGATGAAGATCAGCTGCGAGAACCATGGCGGCCATGGCCTCGTGCGCATGCAGCAATGGGACGGCGAGCATTGGAAATACGCGTCCGACTGGATCACCCCGCACCACGATCTGCTCGACCCGATGTACAAGGAATCGGCGCTGGCTTACGCGAAGGAGAAGAACATCACGCCGCGCGATTGCAACAAACCGCAATCGTGACCTCGTCGGGAACGCGATGGCCGTTCTCGCCGACACGGACAGCGCCGCTCGCGTCGATGCGGGCGGCGCGCTTCTTTCGGTCAATAACATCGAGGTCATCTACGACCACGTCATTCTCGTCCTGAAAGGCGTCTCGCTGCACGTCCCCGAGGGTTCGATCGCGGCGCTGCTCGGCGCCAACGGCGCCGGCAAGACGACGACGTTGAAGGCGATCTCCAATCTCCTGCACGCCGAGCGCGGCGACGTGACGAAGGGTGCGATCCTTTACCGTGGCGAGCGCGTCGAGCGCCTCTCGCCCAACGAGCTCGTCCGCCGCGGCGTCATCCAAGTGATGGAGGGGCGCCATTGCTTCGGCCATCTGACGGTCGAGGAGAATCTGCTGACCGGCGCCTTCACGCGTTCGGGCCGTGCCGAGATCCGCGGCGACCTCGAGCGCGTCTACGGATATTTCCCGCGCCTCAGAGAGCGGCGGCAGAGTCTCGCCGGCTATGTCTCCGGCGGCGAGCAGCAGATGGTGGCGATCGGCCGGGCGCTGATGGCGCGGCCGCGCATGATCCTGCTCGACGAACCGTCGATGGGTTTGGCGCCGCAGATCGTCGAGGAGATCTTCGAGATCGTCCGCCGCCTCAACCAGCAGGAAAAGGTGAGCTTCCTTCTCGCCGAGCAGAACACCAACATCGCGCTGCGCTACGCCGATTACGGCTACATCCTGGAAAATGGCCGCATCGTCCTCGACGGCGACGCCGCAGCATTGCGCGCCAATGAGGATGTGAAGGAGTTCTACCTCGGCATCTCCGGCAGCGGCCGCAAGAGCTACCGCGACGTGAAGCACTATAAGCGCCGCAAGCGTTGGCTGGCGTGAGGGGCTCCATGCCTCCGTCAAAGGAATTCTTCGATACTCTCGAAACCCGCGACCTCAAGCTGCGCGAGCGCGCGGTGTTCGCGGCGCTGCCCGGCCAGATCGCGCAGGCAAAGCAGAATGCGACGGGATGGGCGGTCATCCTCGACGGTGTCGATCCCGCGGAGGTGACCGACCGCGGCGCGCTCGCATCATTGCCGGTGACGCGCAAGAGCGAGCTCATCGCGCTGCAGCGCGCGGCGCCGCCCTTCGGCGGCCTCACAGCGACGCCGCCGGCTTCGCTCGCCCGCATCTTCAGCTCGCCCGGCCCGATCTACGACGCCGAGGGCAAGCGCGCTGATTATTGGCGCATGGCGCGGGCGCTTTTCGCCGCGGGCTTCCGTCGCGGCGATCTCATCCACAATTGCTTCTCCTATCATCTGACGCCAGCCGGCTCGATGCTCGAGACCGGCGCGCATGCGCTCGGCTGTCCGGTCGTGCCGGGCGGCACCGGACAGAGCGAGCAGCAGCTTCGCGCCATCGCCGATCTCAAGCCCGCGGGCTACGTCGGAACGCCGTCGTTCCTGGCGATCCTGCTCGACAAGGCGGCCGAGACCGGCTCCGACATCGCATCGCTGAAGAAGGCGCTGGTCTCGGGCGAGGCCTTCCCGGCGGCGCTGCGGCAGCGCTTCTGGGCGGCGGGAATCGCCGCGCTGCAATGCTACGCCAGCGCTGATCTCGGCCTCATCGCCTATGAGAGCGCGGCGCGCGAGGGGCTCATCGTCGATGAAGGCATCATCCTCGAGATCGTGCGGCCCGGCACCGGCGATCCGCTGCCGCCGGGCGAGGTCGGCGAGGTGGTGGTGACGACCCTGACGCCGGACTATCCGCTGATCCGCTTCGCCACCGGCGACCTATCGGCGCTGCTGGCGGGGCCGAGCCCGTGCGGGCGGACCAATCACCGCATCAAAGGCTGGATGGGCCGCGCCGATCAGGCGACCAAGGTCAAGGGCATGTTCGTCCATCCGGCGCAGATCGCCGAGCTCGTCAAGCGTCACAAGGAGATCATCCGCGCGCGGCTCGTCGTCGACCGCGACGCAGCGGGCGACACGATGACGCTCAAGATCGAGATGGGCGAGCCGGCGGAGAGCACGGCGCGCATCGCCGAGAGCCTGCAGGCGCTGACGAAGCTGCGCGGCGCGGTCGAACGCGTGGCGACCGGCACTCTTCCCAATGACGGCAAGGTCATCGAGGATGTGCGCGCGCGTGAGTGACGAAAATCCATGC
>JBGPOZ010000190.1:0-9695 GCA_041488295.1 Allostellaceae bacterium | reverse complement strand
GGGCACGCCGCCGAAGGAAATTTCGGCCTTTCCTATCAATATGCGCGTCCCGTCTCGCAGCTTATTGCCGAGCGTTTGCCGGCGACGCTCGAGTTGAGCTTTGTCGCGGCAAGCTTCGCCCTCTTGCTCGGCTTGCCGATGGGCATCTATACCGGCTTGCACCGGCATTCCTGGCTCTCGCAGCTCATGTTGACGACCTCGCTCATCGGCATCTCGCTGCCGACGTTCCTGATCGGCATCTTTCTCATCCTGATTTTTTCCGTCGTGCTTGGCTGGCTGCCGTCCTTCGGGCGCGGCACCACCGTGACGCTCGGCTGGTGGACGACGGGGTTCCTCACGCGCGACGGGCTCCGCGCCTTGATCCTCCCGGCCATCACGTTGGGCCTCTTCCAGATGACCCTGATCATCCGCCTGGTGCGCGCCGAGATGCTCGAGGTCTTGCGCACCGACTACATCAAATTCGCACGCGCTCGCGGCCTGCCGAATCGCATCGTCAATTTCGGCCATGCGCTGAAGAACACGTTGGTACCGGTGATCACCATCACCGGGTTGCAATTGGGTTCGATCATCGCCTTCGCGGTCATCACCGAGACAGTGTTCCAATGGCCGGGAATGGGACTCCTCATCATCCAATCGATCAGCTTCGCCGACATCCCGGTGATGTCCGCCTATCTCGTGCTGGTTGCCTTCTTCTTCGTCGTCATCAACCTCGTGGTCGATCTGCTTTACTACGCGGTCGATCCGCGGCTGCGCGTCGACCGCGCGGTGGCGAGCGGCCATGGTCACTGAGCGACGGGCGCTTCTGCGGGTCGAGGATCTGCGGATCGCCTTCGCGACGCGGCGCGGCACGGTCACCGCCGTCGACGGCGTCTCCTTCGTCATCGCCGAGGGCGAGGTGCTGGGCGTCGTCGGCGAATCGGGTGCCGGAAAGTCGCTGACCGGCGCCGCGATCATCGGCCTTCTGGAGCCGCCCGGCCATATTGCCGGCGGGCAGATCATCTTCGACGGGCGGCGGATCGACAATCTGCCGCCGCACGAGATGCGGCGCATCCGCGGCAAGGAGATCGGCGCGATATTCCAGGATCCGCTGACCAGCCTCGATCCGCTCTATACGGTGGGCCGGCAAC
The DNA here is from genome assembly GCA_041488295.1 of Allostellaceae bacterium. Lineage (GTDB taxonomy): Bacteria > Pseudomonadota > Alphaproteobacteria > ATCC43930 > CGMCC-115725 > URHD0088. Next base: position 8,568 of record JBGPOZ010000190.1, on the reverse strand, counting down.
TCGTCGAGACCATCCAGACCCATCTCGATCTCGATGCGGCTGCGGCGCGGCGGCGTGCGCTCGATCTCTTGCAAGAGGTCGGGATACCGGGGGCGGAACAGCGTATCGACCACTATCCGCATCAATTCTCCGGCGGCATGCGCCAGCGCGTCGTCATCGCCCTGGCGCTTTGCGCCAATCCGCGGCTCATCATCGCCGACGAGCCGACCACCGCCCTCGACGTCTCGATCCAGGCGCAGATCATCGCATTGCTGAAGCGCCTTTGCCGCGATCACGGAACTGCAGTCATGCTGGTCACCCACGACATGGGCGTCATCGCCGAGACGGCCGACCGCGTCGCCGTGATGTATGCCGGTCGCCTCGCCGAGATCGGCGGGGTGCGCGAGATCGTGCGACATCCGAAACATCCCTACACGGTGGGTCTCATGGGTTCGATCCCGGCGATCGGCGCGGCGCGCGACCGGCTGGCGCAGATCGACGGCACGATGCCGCGCCCCGGCGCCGTTCCGGCCGGCTGTGCCTTCCATCCGCGTTGTGGCGAGGCCTTCGCGCGCTGCCGTGTCGAGCGCCCGGAGCTCCTGCCCGCCGGATCGAGCGATGCCGCCTGCTGGCTCCATGCGCCGCAGCCGGCTTCGGCGGGAGCGGTGCAGCATGGCTGATGCGCACCCATCCCCCGAAGGTGCGCCGCTCGTCGAAATCAGCGGTCTCGCGCGCTGGTTCGAGGTCTCGCCGCCGCTTCTGGAGCGCGTCATCGAGCGGCGCGAGCGGCGCTGGCTGAAGGCTGTCGACGGCGTCGATTTCACGATCCGCCGCGGCGAGACCTTTTCTCTCGTCGGCGAATCCGGGTGCGGCAAGTCGACCGTCGCACGGCTCATCGTCGGGCTCTACGAACCGACGCGCGGCAAGGTGGTATTTGAAGGTACCGAGATCGCCGGTGCCTCGCGCGCCGCGCTCAAAGGGGTCCGCCGCCGCGTCCAGATGATTTTCCAGGACCCTTTTGCCAGCCTCAACCCGCGTTGGCGCGTGCGCGACATCATCGCCGAACCGATCCGCGCCCACGGCCTCGCCCGGGGTCGCGTCGCCATCGACGCACGCGTCGCCGAGCTTCTCGTGCAGGTCAAGCTCCTGCCGAGCGACGGCGAGAAATATCCGCACGAATTTTCCGGCGGCCAGCGCCAGCGCATCTCGATCGCGCGCGCGCTCGCCTCGGAGCCGCATTTCCTCATCTGCGACGAGCCGACCTCGGCGCTCGATGTCTCGGTGCAGGCGCAGATCCTCAATCTCATGAAGGATCTGCAGCGCGAGCTCGGTCTTACCTATCTTTTCATCTCGCACAATCTGGCGGTCGTCTATCACATCTCCGACCGCGTCGGCGTCATGTATCTGGGGCGTCTCGTCGAGGTCGCGGCCGGCGCGGAACTTTTTCACAACCCGCGTCATCCCTATACGCGGCTTCTCCTCGAGACGATCCCGGACATCGCGATGACCGGCCGGCAACGCGAGCCGGTCGCGGGCGAGGTGCCAAGCCCGCTCGATCCGCCATTGGGGTGTGCCTTCCACCCGCGCTGCCCATTCGCCGATGCGCGCTGCCGGGTCGAGCGGCCCGAACTGCGCCCCGACGAGCGCGGTCTCGTCGCCTGCCATGCGGTCGAGGAGGGGCGGCTGCCGATGGCCGAGTTCAACGCGATCGGAGCAGCGACGTTCCCCGCGACTGCCGGCAACGCCGGCGCTTGACTTTGCCGAGCCCCGCCATCGAGATTGCACAAGAAATACGTTGTGCCGTGAGGACGATTCTATGCCCATCATCAACCGTATTGCCGATTTCCACCTCGACCTGACGGCCTGGCGGCACGACATCCACGCCCATCCCGAGACTGCCTTCGAAGAGCATCGAACGGCCGAGTTCGTGGCAAAGCGCCTCGCCGATTTCGGCATCGAGGTGCATCGTGGTCTCGCCGGGACCGGGGTTGTCGGCACCCTGAAGGGCAATGGGAAGGGCGACCGTGCGATTGCTCTGCGCGCCGATATGGACGCATTACATGTGCACGAGAAGAACGGCTTCGACCACGTGTCGCAGAATCACGGAAAGATGCATGCCTGCGGCCATGACGGGCATACGACGATGCTGCTCGGCGCCGCGCGCTACCTCGCCGAGACGCGCAACTTCGCCGGTACGGTGCATTTCGTCTTCCAGCCGGCGGAAGAGAACGAGGGCGGCGGCCGCAAGATGATCGAGGACGGTCTCTTCGAGAAATTTCCGGTCGAGGCCGTCTTCGGGATGCACAATTGGCCGGGGTTGCCGGTCGGCCAGTTTGCCGTGCGCTCGGGCCCGATGATGGCGTGCTCCGACAGCTTCGAGATCGTCGTCACGGGCAAGGGCGCGCATGCCGCGATGCCGCATCTGGGCATCGACCCGATCGTCGTCGCTTCGCAGATCGTGACCGCCTTCCAGACGATCGTCTCGCGCAATGCGCACCCGCTCGAAAGCGCCGTCATCACGGTGACGCAATTTCACGCTGGCGATGCCTGGAACGTCATCCCGCAAGAGGTCCTTCTGCGCGGCACGACGCGGGCCTTCAAGGCCGAAGTGCAAGACCTCATCGAGAGCCGGATGCGGCAGATCGCCGAAAGCATTTGCGCCGCCTACGGCGCGAAGCTGAATTTCCGCTATATGCGGCGGTATCCGCCGACCGTGAACACGGAGGCTGAAACCGAGTTGGCGGCCGGAGTTCTTGAAGGGGTCGTTGGGAGCGTCAATGTTCGGCGCGATCTTTTGCCCAGCATGGGCGCCGAAGATTTTGCCTTCCTGCTGCAGAAAAAGCCGGGCAGCTATGTGTGGATCGGAAACGGCGAAGACCGCGAATTCCTGCACCACCCCAACTACGATTTCAACGACGAGATACTGCCTCTTGGCGCGACCTATTGGGCGCGTCTCGTCGAGCGGATCCTGGCGAAGGCGGCGTGACGGTCCGGTCCGTCACCGCTGCCCGTCGGCGCATCAGGTCAGGCGTTCGACCGTATCGACGCGGTCCCCCAGCTGCTCGGCGACGGTGAGAGCGATCGTCTTGCGCGCGCTCCAATCGAGCGTCTGGCCCATCATGATCTGTCCGACGCGATCGCTGTTGCCGATCGAAAGCGGCAGGAAAAGCCGCTCCGCCGAGAGACCTGTTTCCTCGAAGCGAAAGGCGCTCGACGAATAGATCGCCAGACCCTCGGTGGCGACCTCCTCGAGCAGGCTGAGGATGAAGTTCCGATACTCGCCCGTGGTGACTTCGTCGATGAATTTGCCGGATGGATTCGTCCGGTAAGCGTCGACGATCGAGGTTCCGACCAAGCGATAGCGAAAGCGCGGACCTTGCTCGTCGCCGAGCACTTCGATGAGCGCCAGCTTGGGGAGGATTTCCTTGAGCTCGGCTGGATCGATTGTCCGGCGATCGGGCCAGCGGCGCGTGCCTCGCTTTTCCAGCCAATAGCGATGAAGACGACTCAAAATCTGGTTGTTGTCGACCGCCCAAGTGCCGAGCATCCGTGCAAATCGCGCCTGGAGCTGCTCCATGCGGTAGGGTTTGCCGATGATCGTGGCGTTGCCGGTCTCGCCCGCTTGGGGCAGATGCTGCGCATAGCCCGTGACGTGTAGCACCTTGAGATTGGGACGCAGCGTCATCGCGCGGCGGCCGAGCGTGATGCCGTCAAGCCCCGGCATGACGATGTCCGTCAAGAGGAGGTCGATCGGCGTGTCGCCTTCGAGAATCGACAACGCCTCGCCGCCGTCGCAGGCCGAAAGGACCGAGTAGCCCAGAGCGGAGATATAGCCGACGGCGATTTCCCGGACGTCAGCTTCATCTTCAACGACAAGAACCGTTGCCGATCTTGCCATCGTCGTCTCCTTGAAATGCCGGCTCAGCGGCAGCCGATACTTATGTCCACCCCCACCTCAATGCTTATGCAACCTTAAGAAGAGGAAGTTAACAATCCGTTAAACTTCGTTAGCGTCGCGAATGACGCTTGAAACTACCTGACCGCCGGTAAACTGCTGGTTTTGAATCTTCTGAGCAACTTACTGAATTTGTTAGTATTTCTGTAGAGATTTCGATAGGAAAAAAGATAACAAATGCGAGATGGCAACGTTCTTCTAAATATTCGCCTGCGAATACGACAGGTGCCGGTTGAATAAGATCGGTGGCGGCGATGACCGTTATGTTGCCGTCGCTACCGTTCGGCACTTTGCCGAAGGGTGGCGCTGCGACATGAACTGCATGGAAACAGCGTGGTGACGATGCCCGGACCGATCGTGCTGGGAAGGGTTACTCGGTCGCGGCATTGCGCTGACGCGCCGCACGCTCCATCTCGGCGAGCGTGTCGCGCAGCGCCTGGTCCGCCTGGAACGTCATCTTGGCGAAGCTGCGCTGGAAGGAATCCGAGCGGGGAAGCTGGAACAGGGTCTCCTCGGCGTCATCATCGCCGACGGCAGCGCCGACCATGACCACGTTGTCGTGCGGCGTCAGGATCAGCTCATGGAGCGGCGTGCCCGGGCCGGTAACGTATTCGACGACGCGGTAGCGTTCGGTCTTGCCCGGTGCCTGGACGATGCTCATGCGGTAGGCGACGCGCGTCGTCGCCGCCTCGATGAGGGCGCGGGTGAAGGGCCGCAAGAACGCCTCGTCGAAGCCGAGCACTGCGGTCGGCCGCTCGTCCATTGCCGAGGAGCGGACCTCGAGGGTCGTCCAAATCGATGCCCGGCCGCTGAAATAATCAGCCGAGGCGAGGTCGAGATTGATCGCATCGACCGGCATTGGCGGCAGAATCGCCCGGCTGCACAGGAAGGCGAAGCATGCCGGTTCCCGCTTCAACGACATGATCGTCGTCTGTTCGAGATTACGATCTTTGAGAGTGGGTGAATTTCCGATCATGTTTCGACCTGTTGCCACGCGGCTCCGTACTTCCTGACTCCGCACCGAATCCCGTTAAAAGTTCGATAACGTTTGAAGCATTTCACGCATCTTCCGAGTGAGGCCGTGCGCGGGCCATCAACTCTCGCGCTTCGCTGGCTTTTACAATAATCGTTTTTGGTTAGTCTTTGGACACGATCGAGAAACCAATTGGTTATTGTCGGCTTGAAGAAAATGGAATCGTCTTTCCCGAGATCGAAACCTATTTTTAATAGTCCAGGCACTATAAGGAGTGAGCACCGTCGCGGAGAGTGGAAATGAGTTCGTTGGCCGAGACCATCAACAGCGCCATGCGGTCCGTGGGACCGGCCACCGGGGATAGGATTCGGGACATCCTCGCCGATTTCGACAACCTCAACCTCTCGGGCGAGGAGCGCCTGGCGGCGGTGGCGACGGCGATCGCTGCGACCGCGCGCAACCATCATCAACGTCACGCGACGGTATATCTCGATGCGGTGCGCACGTGGTCGCTCGAGATCTCGACCGAACTCGATCCGACGCCGCTGCGGCTGCGTGTGCTGCCCGATGTCGAACGTATCGCCGACGGTGCCGAGATCCTGGTCAACGGCATCGATTCATTGATCGAGCTGATGGCGGCGAGCGCCGTGAAGACGCAGGATCGCCTCATCACCGAGCTCGCGATCGTCGCTCGCCTCCTGGGCCAGAACGATGCTCGAACCGTCCACATGGCGTTGAGCGCGGTGGACCGCGCTCTCGCCGCCCAGCAATTCGAGCCCGGGACCGTCATCACGGTGCCGTTGCGCGAGGTCAATCACGTGATCGGTCGCGAATCCGATCTCGCACTGCTCGAGCCGCGCGGCTACGCCTAAAGGCGTCTCCTCCACTTCCTGTCACGCAAGAGCACTCGACCGGGGAAATAGGGTCCCGCATCGAGCGGTGTGATTGACAGTCTCCCGGCTTGCCGCTTCACTGGCGCGGTCATGTCAGGGAGGATTGGGTGACTTCATCGCGCCGCAAGCAATATGCCGATCTGCGCAGCGCCAAATGGTACGGCGCGACCGATCTGCGCTCGTTCGGTCATCGCTCGCGCACCAAGCAGATGGGCTTCGATGCCGCCGATTACGCCGGCAAGCCGGTGATCGGCATCGTCAATACCTGGAGCGACATGAATTCGTGCCACGCCCATCTGCGCGATCGCGCAGAGGAGGTGAAGCGCGGCGTGTTCCAGGCCGGCGGCTTCCCGGTCGAGATGCCGGCGATCTCGCTCGGCGAAGCGTTCATGAAGCCCTCGACCATGATGTACCGCAACCTTCTCGCCATGGAGACAGAGGAGCTGTTGCGCGCCAATCCGATCGACGGTGCGGTCCTGCTCGGCGGTTGCGACAAGACAGTGCCGGCCCTCGTCATGGGCGCAGCCAGCATGAATCTGCCGACCATCTTCGTTCCCGCGGGTCCGATGCTGCGCGGCAATTGGCATGGCAAGCCATTGGGCAGCGGCAGCGATGTGTGGAAATACTGGGCGGATCTGCGTGCCGGCGTCATCGACGAGCAGGACTGGCAGGAGATTGAGGACGGCATTGCCCGGTCGGCCGGGACCTGCATGACGATGGGCACCGCCTCGACGATGGCGGCGATGACCGAGGTGCTGGGCCTCACCTTGCCCGGGGCCTCGTCGATCCCGGCGGTCGATTCCAGCCATTCGCGCATGGCCGCGGCGAGCGGCCGCCGCATCGTCGAGATGGTCTGGGACGATTTGAAGCCGAGCGACATCCTGACCAGGGCGGCGTTCGACAACGCCATCACGACCCTGATGGCGATCGGCGGCTCGACCAACGCCGTCATCCATCTCGTCGCGATGGCGGGGCGCATCGGCATCGATCTGTCGCTCGATCGGTTCGACGAGCTCGCGCGGGCGACGCCGCTCCTCGCCAATATGCGCCCCTCCGGCAAGTATCTGATGGAGGATTTCTATTACGCCGGCGGCTTGCGTGCCCTTCTGCGCCAGCTCGGCGGCAAGCTCGAGGCGGCCTGCATATCCGTCAATGGCAACAGTCTTGGCGAGAACATCGCGCGTGCCGAGATCCACAATGACGATGTGATCCGCACGCCCAATAACGCCTTGCAGGCGGAGGGCGGCCTCGCCGTGTTGCGCGGCAACCTCGCCCCGAACGGCGCCGTCATCAAGCCCTCGGCGATGGAAGCGCACCTCTTGAAGCACAGCGGCAAGGCGGTCGTCTTCAGCGACTACAACGACATGGCAAAGCGCATCGACGACCCGGCGCTCGACGTGGCTGCCGATTCGGTCCTGGTGTTGCAGAATGCCGGACCGCAAGGCGGGCCCGGCATGCCGGAATGGGGCCAGTTGCCGATTCCGAAAAAGCTCCTGAAGGAAGGCGTCCGCGACATGGTGCGGATTTCCGACGCGCGGATGAGCGGCACGAGCTATGGCGCCTGCGTCCTTCACGTCGCCCCGGAATCGTTTGTCGGCGGGCCGCTTGCGCTCGTCCGCGACGGCGATGTGATCGAGCTCGACGTGCCGGGACGGCGTCTCCACCTCGCCATCTCCGATGCCGAGATGGCGCGCCGCAAATCCGCCTGGAAGGCACCGCCGCGCCGCTTCGAGCGCAGCTACGGCGCGCTTTTCTCGGCGCATATCGGCCAGGCGGACAGCGGCTGCGACTTCGACTTCCTCGCCGGCAATGCGCCCGTGCCGGAGCCGGAAATCCACTGAAGAAGGACGGGGCCGGGGCAAGCCCAGCGGCTACCGAGGATTGCAAAGAGGCAGGCCATGATCGACGATCTTCCGCGGAACAATTTCAAGCGCGCCCTCAAAGCCGGCGAGGCGCAGATCGGCCTCTGGCTCAGCATGACGAGCCCGGTCGCGACGGAGATCGTTGCCGGCGCTGGGTTCGATTGGATGCTGGTCGACATGGAGCATTCGGCGAACGATCTCGTCGAGGTCGGCGCGCATCTGCGTGCCGCGGTCGGCGGCAGCGCCGAGCCGGTCGTGCGCGTACCATGGAATGAGCCGGTCATGGTGAAGCGCCTCCTCGATCTTGGCGCGCGGAGCCTGCTCTTTCCGTTCGTGCAATCGGCCGAGGAGGCTAAGCGCGCCGTCGCGGCGACGCGCTACCCGCCAAAGGGCATCCGTGGCGTCGCCGGGACGACGCGCGCCAACCGCTATGGCCGCGTCAAGGATTATCCGAAGCGCGCCGAGGACGAGATCTGTGTCCTCGTTCAGGTCGAGACCCAGCAGGCCGTCGCCGAAATCGAGGCGATCGCCGCAATCGACGGCGTCGACGGCCTCTTCATCGGCCCCGCCGATCTCTCCGCCTCGATGGGGCATATCGGCAATTGGCAGCGGCCCGAGATCTGGCAGACCATCATCTCGGCCGGCCAGCGCATCCGCAAGGCGGGGAAGGCGCCCGGCTTCCTCAGCGCGCGCGAGGATGAGTGCCGTGGCGTCCTCGAGGCGGGGTTCCAGTTCGTCGCGGTCGGCAGCGACGTCGGCCTGCTCGCCCGCCACAGCGAGGCGCTCGTGCGAAATTACGCCACCCACAAGAAGCCGATGCCGTAGTCATCGCGGGCGAGGGTTAACAGCAGGTGCGCCGAATCGTTCCGCTGTCGGAACGGCCGGCACGCCGCCTTACGCGCGGCG
>JBGPOZ010000189.1:0-9723 GCA_041488295.1 Allostellaceae bacterium | reverse complement strand
CCATCGACCCGGACATCCTCGACCGGAAGCTCGAGGAGGCTGCCGTCGCTCAGCATGAAGGCCGTCGCCGCCAGGACGTCGCCTTTCGTCCGCATGCCGACGACCGGGCCGAAGCCGTACTTCTTGAAGCCATAGGCCAGCACTTCCTTGCCGCTGCGCGACCCGCCATTGACGAGCAGGACGACGGGTTTGCGCCAGCGCGGATTCTTGATCTCCGTCTCGCCGTCGCGACCGACGACGGTCATGGTCGGGCCTCGCTGCTCGAAAATGTCGAGATAGGAGGGCTGCGCGCCACCCCAGCCGTCGCGCAAATCCCAGACGAGGGCATCGGCATCCTTGAGCGCGCCGGTCGAGATCGCCTTTTCGAGAGCGCGCTGGTAGGCGTATCGCGCATAGGAATACATGCGGATGTAGCCGATCTTTTGCCCATTCGTCTCGATGATCCGGGCGCTCGCCTCGATTGCCTTCTCGTAAGTCTCGTTCGGGCGAATCCGCTCCGGCGTCACGGCAATGCCGAGGGGCGCTCCGTCCACCGTGCGGCGGATCGTCAGCGTCACCGCCTGCCCGGCCTTGCCGTCGAAGGACCCGATCGGGTCGAAGGGTGCGTTGTCGGCGGCGATGATCTCATCACCCGTTTCAAGACCGGCCTTCTCGCCGGAGAAGCCGGCGAGAAGAGTGATGACGAAGTCCCTCTCGCCGATGCGCTCCGTTACGGCACCGATCCCGATATAGGCCACCTCGCCATTCGGAAAGAAGCGCGGCAGCTCGCGGCGCAGCGCGCCCGAGAAGATGTCGGCGAGGTCGTAATAGGCTTGATCCGCGCGCGTGTAGTAGCCGATATGCGACGCGCCGAGCTCTCCCAGCATGCGGTTGAGGATCGCCGCGCGCTCGCCGGACGACTGGGCGTTGAGAGCGAGCGGACGATAGCGGGCGCCGATCTCGGCCCAATCATGGCCGTTGAAATGCGGGTCGTAGAATTTCTCGTTCGTCTTCTGCCAGACCTCCTCGAAAATCGCTGCGCCCGTCGCGACCGCTGTCGGCGTGTCGCCCTGCGCCGTGCGGACAAGCGGCGACAGGAGCAGCAGCGCGAGGGGAAGAGCCCGAAGGCGAGGCATCATGGCGGCAGAACCTCAGGTCCGAAGGCGAGCGGGAGCAGCTCCCCGAGCGTGACGGTTCGCCGCAGGCCTTCCGGTCCGCAGAGATGGATCGGCGTCTCGGGCGCGGCAAACTCGCGGATGCGCTGCCGGCAGCCGCCGCATGGGGTGCAGAGCGCATCGCCCTCGGCGAGGACGACCATCGCGGCGATGCGCCGCGCACCTGCCGCCACCATGGCGCCGATCGCCGAGGCTTCGGCGCATTGGCCCTCGGGATAGGCCGCGTTCTCGACATTGCCGCCGACATGGATGCCGCCATCCTCGGCGCGGATCGCGGCGCCGACGGTGAAGCGCGAATAGGGCGCATAGGCGTTGGCGCGCGCCTTTGCCGCGGCATCGATCAATTGCGTCAATTCGCTCATCGCGACCTCGAATATGGCATGCCGATCGCTTTCGGCGCTCGCGCCGTGCCAACGAAACCGCCGAGCAGCAGCACCGTCAGAATATAGGGTATCGCCTCGATGAGCTGAACCGGTACGACGCCGATTCCGGGAATCGGCACGCCTTGAAGGCGCGTCTGAACCGCGTCGGCGAAGGCGAAGAGGAGGCAGGCGAGAAGGGTCGGCACCGGTCGCCATTTGCCGAAGATCAGCGCGGCGAGCGCGAGATAGCCGCGGCCCGCCGTCATGTCGCGGAAGAAACCCACGCTCTGCGCGAGGGACAGATCGGCGCCGGCGATGCCGCACAGCAGCCCGGCGCAGAGCAGCGCCAGATAGCGCAGGCGCGCGACGTCGATCCCCGCCGTGTCGACCGCCTCGGGGTTCTCGCCGACGGCGCGCAGGCGCAGCCCGAAGCGCGTGCGGTAGAGGATGAAGGCGGTGATCGGCACCGCGGCGGCCGCGAGATAGGCGGGCAGAGTTTGTCCGCTGACGAGCTGGGTTGCGAGAAGCCCGACGACCGGCACGTCGGCCAGCTTTTCGACGAGCGTCAGGTGAAGGGCCGTAAATCGCGCGTCGCCTGCGAGCTGCGGCGTGTTGCCGCCCTGATGGAACCAGGCGAGGGCGAGGGTCGGCGTCAGTCCGGCAAGAAGAATGTTGAGCGCCATCCCCGAGACGACCTGATTGCCGCGATGCGTGATCGACGCGAAGCCGTGGACGAGGGCGAGCGCGACGGCGGCGGCGATCCCGGCGAGGAGGCCAAGCGTCGCCGAGCCGCTCACCGTGGCGGCAGCGCCCGCGGCGAAGGCGGCGCCCAGCATCTTCCCTTCGAGCGCGATGTCGATGACGCCCGCGCGTTCGCTGAAGAGCCCGGCAAGTGCGGCGAGAACGAGGGGCGTTGCAAGACGCAAGGTCGCGGCGAGCAGCGAGACCATTTCGATCCAGGAGAGGCTCATGCAGCCGCCATGACGCCCAAGAGACGCGCCAGGCGCGGACGGAACATGTTTTCGAGCGCGCCGCAAAAGAGAATGACGAGGCCTTCGATGACGACGATCAGCTCACGCTGCAATGCCGGCATTTCAAAGGCGAGCTCGCTGCCGCCCTGGTAGAGGACGCCGAAGAGAATGGCGGCAAGCGCGATGCCGATCGGATGGCTCCGCCCCATGAGAGCGACGGCGATGCCGATGAAGCCCGAGCCTTGCGTGAAGTTGAGGATGAGGCGGTGCTCGGCGCCCATCACGTCGTTGATTGCGGCAAGCCCGGCGCAGGCGCCCGCAAGACAGAGCGTGAGGATCGCGACGCCGGCGGGCGAGATCCCGGCATAGCGCGCGGCGCCCTCGCTTTGCCCCGCCACGCGGATCTCGTAGCCGCGCGGGGTGTGCCAGATGAAGATCCACACCGCGGCACTCGCGATGATCGCCAGAAAGAGCGAGAGGTTGAGCGGTGTCGCGGCGAGGGCGATGCCGAGCGGCGCTGCAATCTCTTGCATCGAGGGCAGCCAGAGTGCGCGCGCGAAGGCGCTCGATTCGGGCGCGCTCTGTCCCGGCGCGATCAGCGGCCCGGCGAGGAGCCAGATCGATACTGTCGAAGCGATGAAGTTGAACATGATCGTCGTGATGACGACGTGGCTGCCGCGCCGCGCATAGAGCCAGGCCGGAATGAACGCCCAGGCGGCGCCGCACAGCATGGCGCCGGCGATCGCGAGCGGCAGGACGAGCCAGAACGGAGCGCTGGCGAGCCCGAGGCAGATCAAGGTGACGCCGATTCCGCCGAACATCGCCTGTCCCTCGCCGCCGATATTGAAGAGGCCGGCATGGAACGGGATGGCGACGGCAAGGCCGGTAAAGACGAACGTCGTCGCATAGTAGAGGGTGAAACCGATCCCCTCGGAATCGCCGAGAGCGCCCTTCAGCAGGATGACCAAGGCCGCGAGCGGGTCCTCGCCGACCGCGAGGATGACGACGCTGGAGATGACGAGCGCCGCCGCAAGATTGAGGAGCGGAAGGAGCGCATATTCCGCGATTGCGGGAAGGCCGGATCGCCTCATGCCGCCGCACCGCCGATACCGGCCATCAAAAGCCCGAGCTCGCGCTCGCCGGCTTCGGGTGTCAGCTCGCCGACGATGGCGCCTCCCGCCATGACGAGAATGCGGTCGGAGAGCGCGCGGATCTCGTCGAGCTCGACGGAGACGAGGAGGATGGCGGCGTCCGCCTCGCGCAGCGCCAGAAGCCGGCGGTGGATGAACTGGCTGGCGCCAATGTCGACGCCGCGGGTCGGTTGGCCGACGAGGAGAAGCTTCGGCCGCCGTTCCATCTCGCGCGCGCAGACGAGCTTTTGCTGATTGCCGCCCGAGAGAAGCGCCGAGCGCAGGTCGGGATCGGGCGGCCGCACATCGTAATCGCTCATGCGCGCGATCGTCCGGGCGCGGATCGCGGCATGGCGCAGAAGGCCCGCACGATCGCGGCACCAGGGCTCGCGCTGCTCGCCGAGAAGCAAGGATTGAGCGGCGGTGAAATCGGCGACGAGGCCCATGCGCAGCCGGTCCTCGGGGATGTGGGCGATGCCACGCCGGCGGCGCTCCCGCGCATCGAGGAGCGTCACGTCGGTTCCCTCCAGCCGGATCGTTCCGTGTTGCGGCGCGATGAGCCCGGCGATGGCGGCAAGAAGCTCCGACTGTCCGTTGCCGGCAACCCCGGCGATGCCGACGATCTCGCCGGCGTGAAGGGTAAGCGACACATCGTCGAGGCGCCGATGTCCGCCGATGTCGCGGTAGCCGAGTTTCGTCACCTCGAGGACCGGCGTGCCGCGTCGGGGCGGCGGCTTTGCGAGGCCGAGATCGAGCTTGCGCCCGACCATCAGCTCGGCAAGGCGCGCTTCGTCGGTCTCGTTCGTCGCGAGGTCGGCGACGACAGTGCCGTGACGCATCACCGTGACGCGGTCGGTCGCCGCCATGATCTCGCGCAGCTTGTGCGTGACGAGGACGATCGTCTTGCCCGCCGCGGCGAGGCTGCGCAGCATGGCGAAAAGGCGGTCGGCTTCCTGTGGCGTCAGCACCGCGGTCGGCTCGTCGAGGATGAGGATCTCGGCGCCACGATGAAGCGCCTTGGCGATCTCGACTCGCTGCTGCAGGCCGACGGGGAGGTCTTCGACGACGGCATCGGGATCGAGCGGCAGCCCGTATTCGGCGGCAAGCCGCGCCAATGTCGCGCGCGCCCGTACCGCACCTTGTCGCAACAGCGCGCCGCCCTCCGCGCCGAGCAGCAGGTTCTCGATGACGGTGAGGCGTCCCACCAGCATGAAATGCTGATGCACCATGCCGATGCCGCGGGCGATGGCGTCGGCCGGGTGGCGCAGCCGCACCGGCATCCCATCGATGCGGATCTCGCCGGCATCGGCTTGGTGGTAGCCGTAGAGGATGTTCATCAAGGTCGACTTGCCGGCGCCGTTCTCGCCGACGATGCCGTGGATGGTGCCGCGCGCCAGGGTGAGCGACACCGCGCGGTTGGCGAGGATCGCACCGAAGCGCTTGGTGATGCCGCGCAACTCGGCGGCGGGATTTGCCGACATCGCCGCCGATCCTTTTGAGACCCGGAAAGACCCGGTTGCGGAGAGTCGAAGTCTAAACCGGTTTCCTTCGATCGGCGAGACGGCGATCACGCCTCGTTCTCTTCGCTGAAGACGCTTCGGCCGAAGCCGAAACAAGCGCTGCCGCTCCGCCGTTAGATTGGCGTCCCTTACCGGAGGTGAGTTCGATGATCGTCTGCTGCATCCGCTATACGCTCGACCCGCATCGCATCGCCGATTTCGAGGGCTACGCCACGACCTGGCCGCCGATCATCGCCGCCTGCGGCGGTACGTTGATCGGCTATTTCCTGCCGAAAGAGGGCGCCAACAATTTCGCCCTCGCCTTGATCGAGTTCGAGAGCCTCGCTGCGTATGAGCACTACCGCGCGAACCTCGCAAGCGATGCCGCGGCGAAGGAAAATGTGGCGCATGCCGCCAGAACCGGCTGCATCCTCATCGAAGACCGGACCTTCCTTCGCCGGGCCTGAGCCGCGCCTCGCGATCCGACGCGACGATTACGTTATTGGGCGGGCTTCGACATGTAGTCGGTCACCTTGATCTTGCCGGCGATGATGTCTTCGCGCGCGGCCTCGACCCGTTGGCGCATCTCCGGCGTGATGAGCTTCGCGTTGTTTTCATCGACGGCATAGCCGATCCCGTCCTCCTTGAGGCCGAGGACCTGGAGGCCCGGCTTCCAGGTGCCGTCTCGCGCCGTCTTGAAGGCCTCGAAGACCGCGAGGTCGACGCGCTTCACCATCGAGGTCAAGACCGAGCCGGGATGGAGGTGGTTCTGGTTCGAATCGACGCCGATCGAGAGCTTGCCGCCATCGGCAGCCGCCTGGAGGACGCCGAGTCCGGTCGTGCCGGCGGCGGCGAAGACGACATCGGCGCCGCGATCGAACTGGCTCTTCGCGAGCTCGGCACCGCGTGCCGGATCGCCCCATGCGGCGGGCGTCGTGCCGGTCATGTTCTGCAGCACCTCGATCTGCGGGCCGATATGGTGCGCGCCTTCCTCATACCCCAACGCAAAGCGGCGGATGAGGGGGATGTCCATGCCGCCGACGAAGCCGACCTTGCCGGTCTTCGAGGCCATCGCGGCCAGCATGCCGACGAGAAAGGCGCCCTCGTGCTCGCGATAGACCACCGACTGCACGTTCGGCAGATCGACCACCGCGTCGATGATGGTGAACTTGGTCGCAGGATACTGCTTTGCCACCGTTTCGACGGCCGAACGCTGCGTGAAGCCGATGCCGGCGATGACCGCGACGCCGCGTTTTGCCATGTTCGCGAAGGCCTGCTCGCGCTGCGCCTCGTTGGTGATCTCGAATTCGCGATAGGCGATGCCGGTTTCCGCCTTGAAGCGCTCGGCGCCGTTGTAGGCCGCTTCGTTGAAGGACTTGTCGAACTTGCCGCCGACATCGAAAATGACCGCCGGCACGAAGGCTTGTTGCGCCGCGGCGGCCGAGGACCAGAACGCCACGGTGATGAATGCGGTGAGCCAGCTTCGTGATGCCATGATCCGCTCCTCCCTTTGCCCATGCGCTCTCCCGCGCGTTGGAAGCACGGTAGCCCCGCCGATTGGGCCTTTCCAGCCTTTCCCGCGCTTGCCATGCTGTCGCGATCGGAGGCATGAGGCATGATCGAGGCAGCTCAATTCATCGACGCGGCGCGCGGCCACGGGCTCGATTTCTATTCCGGCGTCCCGTGCAGCTTCCTGACGCCGCTCATCAACAGGGTGATCGGCGCCCGCGGGCTTTCCTATGTCGGCGCCGCCAGCGAGGGCGAAGCCGTCGCGATCGCCGCCGGTGCCTGGCTCGCCGGGCGGCGGACGGTGGTCATGTGCCAGAATTCCGGGCTCGGCAATGCGGTCAACCCACTGACCTCGCTCGGCCATCCGTTCCGCATCCCGACGCTCCTCATCGTCACTTGGCGCGGCCAGCCGGGCATCGGCGATGAACCGCAGCACACTGTCATGGGCGAGATCACGGCGAGCCTTCTCGAGGTGATGCGGATCGACCACGCCGATTTTCCGACCGACGCCGATATGGTCGGGCCGGCGCTCGACCGCGCGACCGCGGCGATGGATCGGCGCCAATTGCCGTTTGCCTTCGTCATGGCGCAAGGCAGCGTGCGCGAAGAGCGGCTTCGTCAAGAACCGCTGCCGCTGCCGCCGCCCGGCGAGCGGCAGGATTTGGTCACGGGCGGCGCCCGCTTAGCGCGTGCCGCCGTGCTCGAGCGCATGCTGGCGCTCGTGCCCGACGCGGCGGCGATCGTCGCCACCACGGGCAAGACCGGGCGCGAGCTCTTCACCCTTGCCGACCGCGCGCAGCATCTTTACCAGGTCGGCTCGATGGGGTGCGCCAGCGGCATGGGGCTCGGCGTCGCGCTCAACACAAAGCGGAAGGTCGTCGTCATCGACGGCGACGGTGCCGCCCTGATGAAGCTCGGCACGCTCGCGACGATCGGCGCCTACGCGCCCGGCAACCTCGTCCACCTCCTCCTCGACAACGGCGTCCATGATTCGACGGGCGGGCAGGCGACCGTCTCGCCCCATGTCGATTTCGCCGGCATCGCGCTGTCCTGCGGCTTTCGCCACGCGGCAAGCTGCGACACTCTGGCCGGGTTCGAGGCTGCCCTCGGCCGGGCGCTCGCCGCGAGCGGGCCGTCGATGATCCATATGCGGATCGCGCCGGGCTCGATGGAGAAGCTCGGCCGGCCGACCATTCCGCCGCACGAGGTCGCGCGGCGGTTCCGCGCGTTCCTCGCCGGTCCCTGAGCCGTCACAGCGATCGGTAGTCGATCGGTTGGTGACGGTCGATCGTCCGCGTCACCGGCGGCATCGGATATTTGAGCCCGGTGGCGCAGTTGAAGAGGACGACCTGATCGGTCTTGCCGATCCGCCCCGCCGCGAGGGCGTGCTTGTAGGCGACCAGAGTGGCGGCGCCTTCCGGGCACAGGTGGATGCCGTCCGACGCCGCGAGCTCGGCGCGGGCCGGCTCGACCTCATCGTCGCGAATGGCGATGCCGAAGCCGTTGCTCTCCCGCAGCACGCGCAGGATCAGAAAGTCGCCGATCGTCGCGGGAACGCGCAATCCGGGGACATCCGTGTGCCCGTTCTCCCAAGGCGCCGCGAACTCGGTCCCCTCATCGAAAGCGCGGACGATCGGCGCGCAGGTCGTCGATTGGACGGCGACCATGCGCGGGCGCTTGTTGCCGATCCAGCCGATCGCCTCGAGCTCGTCGAACGCCTTCCACATGCCGATGAGGCCGGTGCCGCCGCCGGTCGGATAGAAGATCGCATCGGGCAGCTGCCAGCCGAATTGCTCGGCGAGCTCGAGCCCCATCGTCTTCTTGCCTTCGACGCGATAGGGCTCCTTCAGGGTCGAGGCGTTGAACCAGCCGAGCGCCGCCTTGCCGCCTTCGATGATGGAGCCAAGGTCGGTGATGATGCCGTTGACGCGCCAGACCCGGCCGCCGAGAAGGGCGATCTCGGCGACGGTGATATCGGGGGCGTCGTCGGGGCAGAAGACGTAGGATTGGATGCCGGCGCGCGTGCAATATGCGGCGAGCGCGGCGCCGGCATTGCCCGCCGTCGGCATCGCCATGCGCGTGACGCCGAGCTCCTTCGCCATCGAGACGGCGACCGCCATGCCGCGCGCTTTGAAGGAGCCGGTCGGCAGGCGCCCCTCGTCCTTGACGACGATCTCGCCGCCGCCCAGCCGCGCGGCCATGGCCGGCGCGGCGATGAGCGGCGTCATCGTCTCGCCGAGCGAGACGATGTTGGAGGATCGCCGCACCGGCAGGAACTCGCGATAGCGCCAGAGATCGGGCGCGCGGTGGAGGAGCGCCTCCTTGCCGGTTGCCGCGGCGAGGCGCGGCAGATCGTAGCGGACGAGGAGCGGCTTGCCGACCTCCGATAGACCGGCGAGCCGCCCGGCTGGAGAGGTCGCGCCGGTCAGGCTGCATTCGAGATGGGTGACGAAATTCGGAATTTCGCCGCTCGTATTGTCGTGCATCCGCCGCGCCTTATCCGCTGCTTCCGGGTCAATCCGCGGCGACCGGAAGCGCCTCATCCGCGACATTCCCGCCGGCGTATTTCCGCACCAGAAGCACGGCGACGGTGTTGCCGAAGACGTTCGTCGCGGTGCGGCCCATATCCATGAAGGCGTCGACCCCTGCGATGAGCGCGATTGCCTCGATCGGCAAGCCGATCGCCGTCAGCACCGTCGCCAGGGCGACGAGGCCGCCAGAGGGGATGTTGGCGACGCCTTTGCTGGCGATCATCGTCGTGATGAGGATCGTCGCCAGCGCCGACCAGGTGAGCTCGAGATTGTAGGCCTCGGCGAGGAAGGTGACGGCGAGCGAGAGATAAAGGATCGTGCCGTCGAGGTTGAAGCTGTAGCCCAGAGGCAGGACGACCGAGACGATCTTGTCGGGGACGCCCATCTCGCGAAGCTTTTCCATGTGGACGGGGAGCGTCACCTCGGAAGAGCGCGTCGTGAAGCCGAGCAGCACCGGCTCCAGCACCTTGCGGATCGTGCCGATCGGCGGCTCGCCCATCAGGATCATCATGACGCAGAAGAGCACAACGACGATCGCGAGGCCGAGATACATGAGGCCGATCAGCT
>JBGPOZ010000188.1:0-9784 GCA_041488295.1 Allostellaceae bacterium | reverse complement strand
GTTGAAGAGGAGCGCCGCCGGCGCCATGCCGCGCGCCGCCATCTCGCGCAGCATCCAGGCCGTCGCGACGCCGCCCTTGGCGGTGTTCAGCACGAGGATTTTCGCGACGTAGCTTTGCCCATGAAGCGCGTGGCTCGGCCGTGAGAAGACGCCGCGTTGCCGGTCGAGATCGTACCGCGCGCTGAAATTGTCGCGGGCGACGAGCGCGATGCCGCGCGTGCGGGGACCGATGCCGCGATGGCCGCGCAGGACGACCGCCATCAGACGATCCTCCCCGCCACCGCCGAGGCGACGCAGCGCTCCATCGTGCCGAGCGTCGGCTTGTAGCCGTAGCCGCCGATGATGTTGACCAGCTTTGCCGAGTTCGACATGAGGCGCGTCCATCGATTGGCCTCGGCCATCTCGCGCGCATAGCTCTGATAGAAGCAGACGCCGCTCAGCACGATTGCGCCCGAGGCCTCGATCCGCGCCGTGAGGCCCATGCGGTCGGCCGCCGTTTTGTTCTCGGGCGATGTCGCGACCAGCAATGTCGTTGCCGCATGGACCCGCTTGCCCTCGACCAGCTCCGCCACCTGGCGCAGCTCGAAGAGCGAAAGCTGCGGCGCCGCGAAGACGACGACATCGACCTTGTCGCCGGGTGCGGCATATCCGGCATAAAAGCGCGCCACATCGGCCGCCGTGATGACGAGCGGTTCGGGCGGAGCGCCGTCGAACATCTCGGCGGTGTTGCGGCATTCGGCGGTGATGTCAGGCATATGGTAGAGCGCTACCGAACCGAAGCTCGCGAGAGCCGCGCCGAAATGCTTCAGCGCGTCCGAATTCGGCTGGCCGAGGAGCCCCTCGATCACCGGCACGTCCCAATAGCTGTTGGCGTGACGGCCGACGATGCCGCCGAGCGCGCCCCAATCGCTCAGGTCGTTGGGTTGGTACTTGACGACGAGGCGCTTCGTCGCGCGCCGATGGCGGTCGAGGTGATAGCCGTAGCGCGGCGTCCGGCCGGTGAGGCCGGACGCCAGCGCCGACGGCCCGCCCTCGAAATTGCTGCGCGCGCCGAGCACGCTGTTCGCATAGATGACGACGCCGGTATCGCCCATGGCGAGGTGCTCGCCACGGGTGGGCGGCAGCACGGTCTGGTAGTTGATGCAGGTGTTCGTCATGAGAACGCCGAGCGCCTCGAAACCGGCGGCGGCGCGGCGCTCCAACGTCACCATGCCCAGGGTCTGCTTCAGCCGCCGGTAGGCCGTGAAATCGACGCCGCGCGGATCGGTGATGGTCGGGATCAGGACGCGGCGATCGCGCAGCGGGGCGGCCGCCAGCCCTTCGAGGAACGCAACACCTGCTTCGCCCAGGGATTCGGTGTCGCCCATGATGTGGGCTTGACCGACGGCGACGAGATCCTCGGCATCGAAGAATTCGCCGACCGCGACCTGATGCGCCAGCGCCCAGCGGCGCGGCTCACCCATCTCGCCGGCCAGCATCGCCCGCTCTTCCTCGTTCAGCCGCATCACCCGCCCGCATCGCTCCCCCGTCGCGGAACCGTTCCGGTCGGGTGCGCTTGCGTCAGGAGATCATAGGGCGAGCCTTGCCGGCAACGCCGGTCTTGCGCCGCCTGCGGTCCGCGGGAAACAGCTCAGCGGCTTCGCGTCGCCATCCGGGCCGCGATCGATGATTGTTGCGTCAGAGGGGTATGGCGCTTCTGAACCTTTTGATACGCGAGCGCAACATGCTCGGCGCAATAGGGTCGATCGAGCGTGCGAGCGACGCCGCAGAAGCGGAATTCCGCTGTCGACGGGTCGCCGATCGGCCACATGCAGGTGGGGCCCTCGCGCGTGGGTCCGGCGGCGCGTTGCGTCACCGTCCGGCGAAGCGGACGCGGTCTTTGCTGACCCATGCGATCAGTTCTCCATCAAAGTTGCGCAGATGCCAGACGCCCCGCGTCAGGTGCGAGCGCGCCCTGTTCGGGCTGTCGACGGATACCGCGGCGCTGTTCGCCAATGCCGTCAGGAGATACGTCTCCGTCGCTTGCTCAAACACCATCGCCATAGTCCGCCGGGCTCCGCTCCGCATTTTGTTACGCTGGCAGACAATTGAATATGGGGTTTCCGCTGTCGGAGAACAAGCCGTCCCCGCATAAATAAAACGCTTGGTCCGGCAATACCATTTGCCGTCCCAAGCCAGCGTCATATTACAAAGAAGTAATCTTGCGGGCGGGTATGTTTTGTCCTTGGCGGACTATACAACACATTACAACAACTGTGGAGAGATTTATGCGAATTCGTACAACCATCCTTGCCGCCACCATTGCCGTCCTGCCGGTGCTTGCCTTCGCGCAGGCGCTGCCGACGGCGCCCGCGGTGCCATCGGCGACGAGCACGCCGACCGCTGTTCCGCCTAGGGAGCACCACGATCGCGGCGCTCGACACCACCACCGCGCCGAGATGCACGCGAAGTACCAGCAGCTGAATGCGGGCGACAAGGCCAAGTTCGATGAGCTCAAGGGTCAAATCAAGAGCCTGCGGCAGCAGCAGATGCAGATCCTTGGCATGAGCAAATCGTAATCGCCGGAACCAAGAAGCCCGTCATGGTGGCGGGCTTCTTGTCGATCGCCGCCCGCTGCGCGGGCCGCAGAGCCAAGCCATTCTTTCGTCAGGGCGGTTGACGATTCGGGATGCTTGCACCCGCGAGCGCCACCGTGGGATGGTTTGCCGCGAGGCGGCGATTTCATTCTCCTTGTGTCGGCGGGGATGGGGAGCTCGGCGATGGAGTTCGGCTATTTCACCTTGTCGGACAATCGCTATCCGAACAACCGCCGCACGCCCGAGCAATTCCTGCGCGAGATCTACCATCAGGCGCTTCACGCCGAGGCGATCGGGCTCAACTCGGCCTGGATCGGCGAGCATCATTTCAACCTGCTCGGCATCAATCCCTGCCCGAATATTCTCCTGGCGCAGCTCGCCGGGGCGACCCAGCGCATTCGCCTCGCCCCGGCCGTCGTCCTGCTGCCGGTGCACCATCCGCTGCACGTCGCCGAGGAATGGGCGACGCTCGACCTTCTCTCGGGCGGGCGCGTCGATTTTGCCGCCGGCCGCGGCTATGACCGGCTCGAATACGCGCCGTTCGGTGCGCCGTTCCAGGATTCCGCGGAGCTCTTTGCCGAGGGTCTCGACATCGTGTGGCGTGCCTGGACCGAGGCCGGGAAATGGTCGCATCGGGGCAAGTTCTACAGCTTCGAGGACATCGAGGTGCGGCCGAAGCCGGCACAGTCGCCGTTGCGCCCTTATGTCGCATGCTTCTCGAAAATCTCGATGGAGCTTGCGGCGCGCAACGATTGGAACATCATCTTTGCGCCGTTCGCTGCGGCCATGGTCTATGGCAGCTTGGCGCAAGGCGTCGCGGCCTTCGGCGCCGAGTGCGCCAAGCACGGACGGGTGCCACGCCGCGCCATGTGCAGCTATTTCATTCACATCGCCGACACCAAGGCCGAGGAGGATTACGGCCGCGAAGCGCTGCTGCACTATTTCAAGGACGCGCTGATCGCTGCCTTCCCGTCGGACGCCAAGACCGTCCCGCCGACGCTCCGTTACTTTCTCGAGATCGTCGACATCCTGAAAAACATGAAGGCGGAAAACCTCACCGCGAAATCGATCCTGACCGGCTCGCCGCAACGGATCATCGACGATCTGAAGAACGTTGAAGCCGCCGGCATCAGCGAGGTCATCCTCTATTTCAACTACGGCCTCAAACCCGATGCGATGGTGCGCGAGCAGATGGATCGCTTCGCCGCCGACATCATGCCGGCGTTCGCAGTTACTGCGCGCGCGGCACGATAGGATTGCGATCCCAAGCTACACAATCTAGACGTGTTATAGAGGCCTCGAAGACACTCTGACCGCGCGAATTTGCGCTTGAATATGCGGATGATCCGACGAGCCGGGTGTTTACAAGGAAACTGGGCACGAGATCTCGACATGGCGGACAATCCTGTTGTTCTCGTCGTCGACGACGATGCCGAGCTCCGGGACGTTCTGATCGCCGGCCTCGAAGCCGCGGGAATGACGACAATCGACGCGGCGACCGGGCAGGACGCGTTGCGAGTTCTGGCGGGTGATCCGACGATCGGCGTGCTGGTCAGTGACATTATGATGCCGGGCATCAGCGGCCGGACTTTGGCGCGAAGGGCGCAAGAGATGCGTCCCGGATTGCGCGTCGTCTTGACGTCCGGCTATGGCGATGAGGCGCCGAGGGACGGCACGCCGTGGCTGCACAAGCCCTTCCGGGTCGAGACGCTCCGCGACCTCATCCGCGAGTTGATGCTCCAGTAGGGCATGCCCGTTTCCCCTCGACCTGCGACCGGAATCTTCGCCTTGCTGCGCCGAACCATTCGGCGCGTCCCGCGGCCTTCTCCGATTTGACTTTGCGCAATTGCATGGCCGTGCCAGCGTCGAGGCTGGGTCATATTGAGCGAGCGAACGTGACGCGAGGTCGAGGATGAAAAAGCGATCCGCAGAGAGGGACAACGCCTCCGCCATCGTCAGGATTTCGTCGATCGAAGCCGTGCCTTTGCTGGGCGAGAGCCCCAAGGGTGGATGGTCCGCCGAGATCAAGCCCGAGGATTCGATCCACGCCCTCATTGCGGTTCACACCGACACGGGCATCATCGGACATGGCAGCGTCTTCACCGATGGCCGTCTCGTTCAAGCCGGCTTGGACGTTCTCCAGCCATTGTTCCGCGGCGAGAACGCTCTCGAACCCGAGCGCGTTTCGGAAAAGCTTCACCAGAACACATTTTGGATGGGCCGCGGCGGTACGCTCACGCACACGATCAGCGGCATCGATATCGCGCTCTGGGACATTCTCGGCAAGGTGACGGGCCAGCCGGTCGGCCGCCTGCTCGGCGGGATTTATCGCAGCCGCGTACAGCCCTATTGCTCGCTCCTCATGGAGGAGCCGGCGCGGATGCGCGATGTCGTCGCCGAGTATCGGCGGCGCGGCTTTCGCGCCTTCAAGATCGGCTGGGGTCCGTTCGGCCGCGCGCAGGATGCGAAGCTCGACGCAGCGATCGTGCGCGCCGCGCGCGAGGCCGCCGGCGAGGGCGCGAAGCTCTTCGTCGATGCCGGCGCCAGCGATGCTTATTGGCCGCACGGCCTCAAATGGGCGATGCGCACCGCCGAGATGCTGAAGGATTACGATGTCGGCTGGTTCGAGGAGCCGCTCAAGCCCGACGCGATCGACGATTTCTGCCATCTGCGGCGCGTTAGTCCGGTTCCGATCGCCGGCGGCGAGGTGTTGACGCGTCGCCAATCCTTCCTGCCATGGCTGAGCCGCGGCGCCTTCGATGTCGTGCAGCCCGACGTGACGAAAGTCGGCGGCATCAGCGAGCAGCGGCGGATCGCGTGGATGGCGCAAGATTTCGGCGTCAAATATGTGGGGCACGGCTGGAACACGGCGCTCGGCGTCGCCGCCGATCTGCAATTGGCGGCAGCCCTTCCCGATGCCGATCTCGTCGAGTTCATCGGCGGCAGCCCCTATGTCGACGGCATCACCAAGGCCCCGTTCGCGCTGGACGATGAGGGTTACCTCGCCATTCCGATGAAGCCGGGCCTCGGCGTGACGCTCGATTGCGAGAAGCTTGCGCGCTACACACCGGACCCGTCGCCGCTCTTCGCGAGATAGAAGGTCGAACGGATTGCGGCGCTCGATGCCGCGGCGGATGCGCCGGCTTAGCCGTCCGTAATCCGCTTGAACGCCTCGGTCGCCTCGAGCAAGCGGCTGCGGGTTCCGACCTCGAGCCCCGCGTGACCGGCGTTGGGCACGATCGTCAGCTCGGCCTCGGGCCAGGCGCGATGAAGGTCCCAGGCGTTGGCGATGGGACAGACGAGATCGTAGCGGCCATGAATGATGACCCCTGGGATATGGCGGATCTTGCCGACGTTCTCGAGCAGGAAACTGTCCGTCTCGAAGAACGTGCCGTGCTTGAAGTAGTGGCACTCGATGCGCGCGAGCGCGAGCGCCTTCTTCGGATCCTCGCTCTCGCGGATCGTCTTCTCATTGGGGAGGAGATAGGTCAAAGACGCTTCCCACTTGCTCCAGGCGACGGCGCAACGCAGGCGCTCGGCCTCATCCTTGCCGATGAGGCGCCGGTGATAGGCGCCGACGAGATCGCGGCGCTCCGCCGCCGGGATCGGAGCCAGATACGCGTCCCATGCGTCGGGGAAGATGTTGCTCGCGCCCTCTTGATAGAACCAGTCGATCTCCTTCTTCCGGCAAAGGAAGATGCCGCGGAGGATGAGCCCGAGCACGCGATCGGGATGCGTCACCGCGTAAGCCAGCGCGAGCGTGCTGCCCCAGCTTCCGCCGAAGACGATCCAGCGGCGAATGCCGAAATGCTCGCGCACCGCTTCGATGTCGCGAACGAGATCCCAGGTCGTGTTCTCGGCGAGCTCGGCATGCGGCGTGCTTTTCCCGGACCCCCGCTGATCGATGAGGACGACGCGGTAATGTTGCGGATCGAAGAAGCGTCGATAGTCGTCGCTGAGCCCGCCGCCCGGACCGCCATGCAGGAAGAGGATCGGCGCGCCGGCCTTGTTCCCGACCTCCTCGAGATAGATCGTGTGCAGCGCCGAGACCTTCAGCGTTTCGGAATGATATGGCTCGATCTTGGGAAACAGCTCTCTGACGCTCATCGCTCGCTCCCGACGGAAATCGCAGACGGTCGACAATAGCCGCGCCGCGCCGCTAGTCTATCATCCTCGAGGGGACAGGCATGCGCATCACCGAGGTCGAGCCGATCCTTCTGCGCGGCAGCGAGGCCTATGGCGCCAATTCGGGCGCGGGAGAGGCGACCGACAATGGCGATTGGCAATTGCTCGTCAGGATCGCGACCGATGAGGGGCTGACCGGTTGGGCCGACGTCGAGACGCTGGCGCCAGCCGCTGTCTCGATCATCGCCGGCGAAGGCATGGCGATGCTCGGCTTCAAGACCCTGCGCGAGCTTCTGATCGGCGAGAACCCGCTCGACTGCGAGCGCCTCTGGGACAAGCTCTATGTCGGCAGCGCCTATTACGGCCGGCGCGGCATCGCCATGCACTGCATCTCGGCGATCGACAACTGCCTGTGGTCGATCCGCGCCGAGGCGGCCGGGATGTCGCTTGCGCAGTTGCTCGGCGGCCGGCGGCGCGACCGCGTCATGGCATACGCCTCGACATTGTTCCGCGACACGCCCGAGGCGATGACGGTGGCGGCACGATCCTATGTCGAGAAGGGGTTTCGCGCGGTCAAGTTCGGGTGGGGCGTCTTCGGCGAGGATCCCGGCCGCGACCGCGAGCTGGTGGCTGCGGCGCGCGCTGCGCTCGGACCCGATCGCGCGCTTCTCGTCGATCCCGGCTGGTACCCGGCGGGATGGCGGCAGAAGGGGCCGATGCGCAGCCGTCGCGAGGCGCTCGCCATGTGCGAGTGGCTTGCCCGATACGATGTCGGCTGGGTCGAGGATTTCATCCATCCAGAGCGCTTCGATGAATACGCCTATGTGCGCGCATGCAGCCCCGTCCCGATCGCCGCCGGCGAGCAGATGGCGACGATCTGGGATTTCGAGCGCTTCATCGCCGCCGGCTGCGTCGATGTGATCCAACCGGATCTTTCACGCTGCGGCGGCGTCTCTGTTGCGGCGAAGGTCGCGCATCTCGCCGAGGCGGCCGGCATCGATCTCGTGCCGCATTCGTGGCTGACGCATCTGTTGACCGGCTTCAGCCTGCAACTCGTCGCGACATTGCCGCGCGCGCGTTTCGTCGAGTTCAATGTGAGCCAAAGCCGCCTGACGGGCGGCATCACGCACACACCGCTCAAGCTCGAGGAGGACGGAACGATCCTCATTCCCGACGAGCCCGGCATCGGCGTCGCGGTCGATGAGGATTTCGTGCGCGCTCACCAGGCGCGGTGAGCGCAGCTCAACGCTCGAGCACGGTCCGCAGGAAATCGCGCGTGCGCGGCTCGCGCGGGTTGCCGAAGATCCGCTCGGGCGCGTCTTCTTCGACGATGGCGCCGTGATCCATGAAGATGACGCGCGAGGCGACCTGCCGCGCGAAGCTCATCTCGTGCGTCACGATCAGCATCGTCATGCCGCGCCGGGCGAGATCGCGCATCACCGTCAACACTTCGGCGACGAGCTCGGGGTCGAGCGCGCTCGTAACCTCGTCGAACAGCATCGCCTTCGGGTCCATCGCGAGAGCGCGGGCGATGGCGACGCGCTGCTGTTGACCGCCCGACAATTCCTCGGGATAGGAATCAGCCTTCTCGGAGAGGCCGACTTGCGCCAGCAGCTCGAGCCCGCGCTTTCTTGCCGCGTCCTTCGGCCGCTTCAGGACATGCACCGGCGCCTCGGTGATGTTCGCCATGACGTCGAGATGCGGGAACAGATTGAACTGCTGGAAGACCATGCCGACCTGCGCCCGCACCGCGGCGATCTGCCGGTTTGAATGCGCCCGGAAGATCCCGCCGACCTCGTCGCGATAGACGAGCTCGCCGTCGATGCGGATCTGGCCTTTCTCGGCGATTTCGAGATGGTTGATGCAGCGCAGCAGCGTCGATTTGCCGCTGCCCGAGGGACCGATGATGCAGACGACCTCGCCGATCGACACCGAGAGATCGATGCCCTTCAAGACGTGCAGCGCGCCGAAATACTTGTGCAGCCCGGCGATCTCGATCATCGGCCGCTGCGAGGGGTGCGGCGCGGCGCTCACCGCCGCCTCCGCCGGTAACCGCTTTTGGTGACGCGCTCGAGATAGCCGACGAGCCGCGCCGCCGGAAAACTCACGGCGAAGTACATCACCCCGACGACCGTATAGAGGGTGAAATATTGGAAGTTGCGCGCCGCCAGGATCTGCGCCGTGAACACCACCTCCTGGATGCTGACGACGGAGCAGAGCGCGGTGTCCTTGAAGAGCCCGATGAAGTAGTTGCCGAGCGTCGGAACGACGATGCGGATGGCTTGCGGCAGGATGATGCGCCACATGGCAAGGCCCCGCGTCATGCCGAGCGCCGCCGCGGCGTCGTGCTGCCCCTTGGAGATCGCCTGGATGCCGCCGCGATAGACCTCGGAGATGTAGGCCGAGTAGTTGAGAGTGAGGGCGATGACGCCGGCGGTGAAGGAGTTGAGGCGGATGCCGATCTCGGGCAGCACGTAATAGACATAGATGAGCTGGAGGAGAAGCGGCGTGCCGCGCATCACCTCGACATAGACTTTGACGAGCCAGCGCAGCGGCTTCAGCTGTGACATGCCGCCGAGGGCGACGAGAAGCGCGAAAATGAGGCTGATCGCGATGACGACGATCGTGAGCTCGATCGTCATCAGGAGACCGGCGAGCAGCGGTCCGAAATTGGCGACCGCGATTTCGAGATTGAAGAGTTCCATCGCGGCGGGTCAGCCGGGGCGCGCGGCGCCCCGGCTGAAGCGGCTTTCAGGGATTGAGCTTGTACATGACGAGATTGCGGTCGCTCAGCCCGTATTTCTTCAGGACGGCGCTGACATGCCCGTTGGCGCGCATCTCTGCGAGCGCCTGGGTGTAGCCCGAGCGTAAGGTGCAATCCTCCTTGCGCATCGCGAACCGAGCCATGCCGTAGCCGCCGCCATTGATGATGTCGGCCGGCGCTGCAATGCTCCACAGCGGCTCGAGATTGTGGCCCTGGTTCGTCTTGGCGAATTCGAGGTAGACGAGGTCGTCCTCGAGTACCGCCTGAAGGCGTCCCTGGTTGAGGCTCTGCAGCTCGTCGATCTCGGTCTTGAACGAGG
>JBGPOZ010000187.1:0-9846 GCA_041488295.1 Allostellaceae bacterium | reverse complement strand
GTCGGGGTCATCGAGCGTGATGAGGCCGCGGCGCAGCGCGAAGTCGATGATGACGAGATTGACGTTGAACTTGAACGCCTCGCCGTCACGCACGAGGGCGACGACCTCCGCGGCGGGCATCAATCGGAACTCGGCGATCTCGCCGTCGGTATTGCGCGGCGTGAAATTGGCCGGGACTTCGAGGTCGTAGAGGAAGAGCACATCGTCACGCAGCCCGTGTTGCGTCTCCGTGCGGTAGGTGACGGCGCCGACGGAGACGGCGCGCAGGATGAGATCGGGCGGAATCGCCGCCTCTTCACCGGCTTCCTTGACAAGCGTCTCGAAGACGCCGTGACCGAAGCCGATACCGCCAGCCACCATGTTGTCGAGCTTGCCCGGCGCCACTTTCTTATCGAGCGCGCGCTTGCCGATCCAGAGAGCGAGGCCGCCGACGCCGCGGCGCCAGCCATTGAGGTGGACGCCGTAGGATCTGACGCCGAAGAACGGCACCGCGCCGCGATCGATCTTGAAGAGCGGCGGCGCGCGCCAACGTGACGCGACGGCGAAATCCTCATGCCGCCATTTGTCGAGGAGGCCATCCGCAACCAACGCCTCGACCACGGTGTCGATGGCGGCGCTCAGCGCCTCGAAATCGCCGGCGGCGACCAGCTCGACCTTGTCCGTGCCGACGGTGAAAACCGCCGGGAAGCGACGCAGCGCTTCGGCGTTGTCGCGCCGCAAGAAGCCGATCCGCTCGCCGCCGAGGAAGAGCCGCAGGAAGCGGTCAGGGCGGTAGGTGTTGCAGCGCCTCACATGGTCGATGAAACTCAAGATCGCCTCGCAGAACGAACGCCTCCCTCGCGTCAGACTAGCATTTGCGCGAGGTGAGGACGATGTCGACGCCGACGATCTGCCGCAGGCATGCCGCGATGTAATCGGCGAGGTCAGGTTCCATCTCGCGCATTTGGATGTCGATCATGAGCTCGCAATGGCTCGGCCCGCCGGTTCGGCTGTGCCAGCTCGACGGCACGAGGCCGCGCTTGGCGAACAGCTCGATGACCCGCGGCATGATCCCGGGCTCGGCCCGGGCATGCACGGAAAAACAGGCGGCTGAATGGGTGTCAGGGCGCGGCGAGCGCGCGGCGGTGGAGGACATGGCGGGAAATCACCTCAGAGGCGGCGAACAGGCGAACAGCACAGACCCGATCCTTTTGCAGGACCGGGTTGCTAATTCGCCGGATCAGCGCCGCCATTTGAAGCGTTTCCAACATGATGGCCGAATTTACGCGGCGCTTGCGGAAGCGTCAATCGCCGCGACGTTTACTGAAGCTCAGCACATTCTGGGTTAGAAGTTGTAGGCTTGGCAAAATCGGAGGCTCGGATGCGCTCACGCAAGATAGCGATCATGGCACTGCTCAGCGGGCTGATCCTCGCCGGGTGCAGTTCGCGCCAGAGCGGCGGCTACGATACGCAAAGCTTCCTCGGCATTAACCAGGACATTCATTCTGTATTCGGCGCGCAGAATGATTACCTCAATCCGTTGCGTCTCAACGAATAAACGCGTCAACCCGGGGCCTGGCGCGGCGCGAGCAATTCGACGATATCGCGCATGATCGCGGTGAGGTTGAAATCCTTCGGCGTATAGATCCGAGCAACACCGGCGCGGCGCAGCGCCGTCGCGTCCTTCTCGGGAATGATCCCGCCGACCACGACCGGCACCCCGGCGATGCCGGCATCGCGCATCAGCCGCATGACTTCGTCGACCAGGGAGACATGGCTGCCTGACAGGATCGACAGGCCGATGACATGGACGCCCTCTTCGAGCGCGGCGTTGACGATCTGCGCGGGCGTCAGGCGGATGCCCTCGTAGACGACTTCGAAACCTGCATCGCGCGCCTTGAGCGCCACTTGCTCGGCGCCGCTCGAATGGCCATCGAGCCCGGGCTTCCCGACCAGCATCTTGAGGCGCCGACCGCGTGCCGCCGACACCTCCTCGACGCGTCGCCGAACCGCCTCGATCGGCTCCTTGTCGACGATCGAGACAGAGGCTTGCGCAACGCCGGTC
Source organism: Allostellaceae bacterium (assembly GCA_041488295.1). Classification (GTDB taxonomy): domain Bacteria; phylum Pseudomonadota; class Alphaproteobacteria; order ATCC43930; family CGMCC-115725; genus URHD0088. The sequence goes on along the minus strand of JBGPOZ010000187.1, from coordinate 7,802 downwards.
GGGGCGCGGTAGTCGCCGAAGACGGCGCGCAGGCACGCCGCCCATTCGCCGGTCGTGACGCCGGCGCGCGCGCAGGCGATCGATGGTTCGATGACGTTGCTTCCGGCTTGTGCCGCGGCTTCGAGCGCGGCAAGCGCGGCGGCGACCGAGGCCGGGTCGCGCGTCTTTCGCCAGGCGGCAAGCCGTTCGATCTGCGCTGATTCCGCCGCCGCATCGGGAACGAGAAAATCGGCGGCGTCGCCGGAGAGGAGGGGCGAGGGTTCGCTCTCGGTGAAGCGGTTGACGCCGACGACGATCTGCTCGCCGCGTTCGATCGCGGCAAGGCGCCGCGCATTCGATTCGACGAGGCGCTGCTTCGTCGCACCGCTCTCGATGGCGACGACGGCGCCGCCCATGGCGCGAATGCCCGCGAGCTCGGCGCGCGCCGCTTCGACGATCTCGGCGACCTTGCGCGCGACCTCGGCGGAGCCATCGAAGATATCGCCGTATTCGAGGAGATCGGTCTCATACGCGACGATCTGCTGCAGGCGCAGGCTCCATTGCTGGTCCCATGGCCGCGGCAGGCCGAGCGCCTCGTTCCAGGCCGGCAATTGCACGGCGCGCGCCCGCGCGTTCTTCGACAGCGTGACCGCGAGCATCTCCAGAAGAATGCGATAGACGTTGTTCTCCGGCTGCTGCTCGGTGAGGCCGAGGGAATTCACCTGGACGCCGTAGCGCAGGCGCCGGTGCTTCTCCTCGCTGACGCCGTAGCGTTCGCGGCAGATCTCGTCCCACAGGATCGCGAAGGCGCGCATCTTGCACATCTCGGTGATGAAGCGCAGCCCGGCATTGACGAAGAAGCTGATACGGCCGACGAGGCGGGATAGATCCGCTGGCGCCACCTGGCCCGTCGCGATGACCGCATCGAGGATCGCCTCGGCATTGGCGAGCGCGAACGCCACCTCCTCGACCGGCGTCGCACCCGCCTCCTGCAAATGGTAGGAGCAGACATTGACCGGGTTCCATTTCGGCATCGCACCGCAGGTGAAGGCGGCGAGGTCGGCGGTCAGCTTGAGGCTGGGGCGCGGCGGAAAGATGTATGTGCCGCGCGAGAGATACTCCTTCAGAATGTCGTTCTGCGTCGTCCCCGCGAGTTCCGCGCGCGAGACGCCTTGCTCTTCGGCGACGGCGATGTAGAGCGCGAGAAGCCAGGGCGCCGTCGCATTGATCGTCATCGAGGTATTCATGCGGGCGAGCGGAATACCCTCGAACAGCGCCCGCATGTCGCCGAGATGGCCGATCGGCACGCCGACCTTGCCGACCTCGCCCAAGGCCAGCGGATGATCGCTGTCGTAACCCGTCTGAGTCGGCAGGTCGAAGGCGACGGAGAGCCCGGTCTGGCCGCGTGCGAGGTTGGTGCGATAGAGCGCATTCGATGCGGCCGCCGAGGAATGGCCGGAATATGTGCGGATGAGCCAAGGCTCGTCGCGCCGGGTGGGTGGATTCTCGTCGTTGACGCTCATCTGAGGCTCCCAACAGAACCGGCGTGACGACGCTTACAGCATATTTGCTGCGTTGCACAATAAGCAACGCTTGATTGACAGTCGAAGTTCAGCCACCCCACACTCTCTCAACGAGTAATAGTCTGCGTCCATGCAGGCGGCCGTCCGATCCGGCAATGGGGAACGCACATGGCGGAGGTCGCGGTCGATGAGAGCACCGGCATCATCGGTGCGGCGGAACGGGAGCGGCCGAGCGGCGGACCCGCTCTCGCCTATGATGGGCGGGTCGGGACGCTCTTCTGGTTGTGGCTCAAGGTTACGCTACTTAGCGTTGTGACGCTCGGGTTCTATCGTTTCTGGGGCCGCACGCGGATTCGGAAATACCTGTGGAGCCGGGTCACTCTGGATGGCGAGCGCTTTGAGTATGACGGCACCGGCGGCGAGCTCTTCCGCCGCTTTCTGGTGACCCTCGTCGTGCTCGCGCCTCTGATCTTCGGGCCGCAGATCGCGCAGCTTGCCGGCGCCGCTCAGAAAGTTCTCCTCGTCGTGCAGACAGCGCAGGCGGTCATCCTCGTCTTCCTCGCCTATCTCGGCTATTACACGGGTCGGCGCTATCGCCTCAGCCGCACCGTATGGAGCGGCATCCGCGGCGGGCTCGACGGCCATTCGCCCCTCTACGCCCTTTACGCCATGCTGACGGCTCTCGCCACCTTGATCACCCTCGGCCTCTACTCGCCCTGGCAGCGCGTCATTCTATGGCGCTATGAGGCTCGGCACACCGCTTTCGGCGACGGCCGCTTCGCCTTCGACGGCCGCGGTAAGCATCTCTTCGGCGCGATGTTGCTCTCGGCTGCACTCTTCATCGTGGCGTTACTCGCGGCGGCCGTGTTGATCGTCGGCGCTCTTGCGGTCGTCGGCATCGTTACCCGGTGGTTTGACGGTGGAAAGGCGGTGTCGCTCGACAACCATAATCTCAGCGCGATCTTGGCGCTCATCACCAAGGGAGACTGGAAGGCGATTTTTGAAAAATATGCGCACTTTCTGATTGTTTTTATCTTGGGCTATTTCGTGCTCATCTATTTCCTGTCCTTCATCGCCGAAGCAGCCTTTGCCGTCGCTTTCTCGCGCTTTCATGCGCGCTGGTTCAACTACCTCGCGGAGCGCACCCGGTTCAATGCGGTGCGTCTCTCGTCCGAGATCACCGCCTGGCCGATGTTCAAGCTGCTGTTCGACAACATGCTACTGCAAATTCTGACGCTCGGGCTCGCGCGGCCGTTTGTCGCCCATCGCACGCTCGGCTTCACTTGTAGGCATCTCGCGGTGCATGGCATCGGCTCGCTGCGGGCGTTGCGCCAATCGGCGTCGCGCACGAAGCCGCCCGCCGAGGGGTTGGCGCAACTTCTCGACTCGGGCGGCATCGCCTGATTGAATGATCGAGCGCGCAGGCACGGTGCAAACCCGAACCGCATGACATTCCCCGGTACTTATTTCGACGGCGTCAGCTCCGAACGCTGCGCGGTCAGCGTCAGCTTCGGCGAACGCGGCCTCATCTTGTCTGAGCCCGATGGCGGCCCCTTCGCCCTCTGGCCCTTCGCCGCGGTCGAGCGCGCCGAGGACGAGGCGGAGGATGGCGCGATCCGGCTCGTTTGCGATGCGGCACGCCTCCGCGTCCAAGGCGCCGACTTCGCAGCGGCGCTGCGTGCGGCCGCACCCGCCCTGGCGCCGCGGTCGCCTCGTGGTCGCGCCCTACGGAGCCTCGTCCTCATCGCCCTTGGGGTGACGATCGGGCTCGCCGGTTGGTGGCAAGTGCCGCGTCTCGATGCGCCGATTGCGGCGCTCGTGCCGCACGCCTGGGAGGCACGTCTCGGCGCGCAAACCATGGCGTTGATGGGCGGCACGGCCTGCACCGGTGAGGCGGGAAAGGCCGCACTCGATCGCCTCGCCGCACGGCTGTCTGCCGGCATTTCGCTGCCACAAACCATTCAGGTCGACGTCAGCGATCGCAAGGAGATCAATGCGTTTGCCGCGCCCGGCGGGCACATCGTCTTGTTCGCCGGCCTCATCAATTTCGCCGCGTCGCCCGATGAGGTGGCGGGCGTTCTCGCGCATGAGATGAGCCATTCGCGCAAGCGCCACCCGACGCGCCTTCTGATCCGACAGATCGGTACCGTCTTTCTCCAGCAGCTGCTGCTCGGCGCCGACACGGGGAACATGGCGCAGACGCTGCTCGTCCTCTCCTATTCTCGGCAATTCGAGGAGGAAGCGGATGAGGGGGCCATCGATCTATTGCGTCAAGCCGGCATCGACACCGCAAGTTTTGCAAATTTTTTCGATCGCCTCGAGAAAGCGGGGTCTCGCGCGGGCGTGCCCGCGCTCCTTGCAACGCACCCCGCGCCGCAGCAGCGCAGCGCCATGGTGCGCGCTCATCCCGTCGTGGAAACGGCCCCGGCGTTCAACGACGCCGACTGGGCGGCGGTGAAGGCGATTTGCCAGGTCGCGAAATAAAATGCGCTTCGCCCTGCTGCGCGACCGCGGATTGTCGATTGCGGCGATCGCATTGTCGATCGGCTTCTCCGATCAGAGCGCGCGCTGACGCGCAGCTTTCGGCGGCGACGCGGAACGACGCCTGCGGTCCTGCGCCATACCAGCTCAGCGGCGATGTCCAAGCCCCACTCCGAGATCGTTGCGATGGTCGAGCGCAAGCAGCCGGGTCGGCTCGCTTCGCGCATCGCGTTCCTCGCCCGCTTTGGCCTGTTTCTTCTTTGCTGCGTCGCAAAACCATCGTCGCTTATCCGACACTGACCCGATCGCGACGATTTAGTGTTCTTTCAGGGTTCTCAGTGCTAACATTGTCGATATTCGGAATTTATCACGAGCAAAATACGTTTATCGCGATGCAGCATAATCGCGTTTGCAACGCAGCAACAGCACGCTGCTGTCCTGGAGATCTGCGATGAGCGAGCCCGCCGAGATCATCCCGTTGCGCGACCCGCCGCCGACGACGCCGATGCTCAAGGATCTCTATGAGATCGGCGAGATTCCGCCTTTGGGCCATGTGCCGAGCCGTATGTATGCCTGGGCGATCCGTCGCGAACGGCACGGCGTGCCGGAGCAGGCGATGCAGGTCGAGACCGTGCCGACGCCGGACATCGGTGCCGACGAAGTGCTCGTCATGGTAATGGCGGCAGGAGTCAACTACAATGGCGTGTGGGCGGCGCTCGGCAAGCCGGTCTCGCCCTTCGACATCCATAAGGCGGAGTTTCACGTCGCCGGTTCCGATGCCGCCGGGATCGTCTGGGCGGTCGGTGCGAAGGTGAAGCGCTGGAAGGTCGGCGACGAGGTCGTCGTCCATTGCAACCAGGATGACGGCGACGACGAGGAGTGCAACGGCGGCGACCCGATGTTCTCGCCCTCGCAGCGCATCTGGGGCTACGAGACGCCGGACGGCTCCTTCGCGCAATTCGCCCGCGTCCAGGGGCGCCAGCTCATGACCAGGCCGCGCCATCTGACATGGGAAGAGAGCGGCTGCTACGTGCTGACGCTCGCGACGGCCTACCGCATGCTGTTCGGCCATCGCCCGCACATCCTGCGCCCGGGGCACGACGTCCTCGTCTGGGGCGCCGCCGGCGGCCTCGGCTCGATGGCGATCCAGCTCATCGCGACCGCGGGCGCCAACGCGATCGCCATCATCTCCGAGGATGAGAAGCGCGACTTCGTCCTGTCGCTCGGCGCCAAGGGCGTCGTCAATCGCAAGAAATTCGATTGCTGGGGTCAGCTCCCCGATGTCGACGACGCCGCGGGCTATGCGCAGTACATGAAGAAGTGCCGCGAATTCGGCAAGGCGATCTGGGAGATCACCGGGAAAGGCAACGACGTCGATTTCGTGTTCGAGCATCCGGGCGAGCAGACTTTCCCCGTCTCGTGCTTTCTCGTGAAGCGCGGCGGCATGGTCGTCTTCTGCGCCGGCACCACGGGCTACAACCTCACTTTCGATGCGCGCTTCGTGTGGATGCGGCAAAAGCGCATCCAGGGCAGCCATTTCGCCAATCTCCTCCAGGCGAGCCAGGCCAACCGTCTCGTCGTCGAGCGGCGCATCGATCCTTGCATGTCCGAGGTCTTCTCCTGGAACGACATCCCGCGCGCCCACACCAAGATGTGGCAGAACCAGCACAAGCCCGGCAACATGGCGGTGCTGGTGCAGGCAAAGCGGCCGGGCATGCGGAGCCTGGAGGATGCGGTCCACGCGTGAGCGACGACGCTCGCCAGCGGGATGGCGAAGGAGAGCCGTCCCTTCTCCCTGATCTTCTCGCGCTGACCACCCGCGCCCTCGGCGTGGCCGACGATTTGTTGGCGGCAGCGAAGCAATCTCTCGCGGCGCAGATCGCGCCGGACCGGACAGTCGACCCCGCGCTTCTCGAGCGGCATCAATTCGCGGCGCATGGCTTCGCCTGGCTGGCGACGTATGTCGCGGCGCTGCGCCAGATGCAGGGCTGGGCGGAGCGTCTCGTCGATGCCGGCCTTCTCCGCGAGACCGAGCGCCTCATGCTGCAGATGGCGTTCGGCGAATATCTGGCGCAGCTGGAGGGCGGCATCGCGCTGAGCCAAGTCGAGATCGTGCGGCCGCAGGATCTGGGTCTCGACGAAGCGGCGCTTGCCGCATTCCGGCGGCCCGAGATCGCAAGCCTCATCCGCCACGGCAATAGCGAGGCGGCGCGCTTCCGCCTCGCGGAGTTGCTGCGCGAGGCGCCGGCGACCGGCGATTTCGGAGAGATCGCGCTCGGCGATGACAGCTTCGCCATGATCCGCGAGCAATTCCGCCGCTTCGGCGCCGACGAGATCGCTCCCTTCGCACATGGCTGGCACTTGCGGGACGAGCTCATCCCGCTTGGCGTCGTCGGGCAGATGGCCGAGCTCGGCGTCTTCGGCCTCACCATCGCCGAGGCATATGGCGGGCTCGGCCTCGGCAAGCTCGCCATGGTGCTCGTCTCGGAGGAATTATCGCGCGCCTTTCTCGGTGTCGGCTCGCTCGGCACGCGCTCGGAGATCGCGGCCGAGCTGATCGGCTCGGGCGGGACGACGGCGCAGAAAGCGCGCTGGCTGCCGCGCATCGCCTCGGGCGAGATCCTGCCGACCGCCGTCTTCACCGAGCCCGATACCGGCTCCGATCTCGGCAGCCTCAAGACCAGAGCCGTGCGCGACGGCGATCATTATCGGATCACCGGGAACAAGACGTGGATCACGCATGGAGCGCGCAGCGATCTCATGACCTTGCTGGCGCGCACCGATCCTGCCGAGCGCGGCTATCGCGGCCTCAGCATGTTCCTCGCGGAAAAGCCGCGCGGCACGACCGGCGATCCGTTCCCGGCGCCCGGCATGAGCGGCGGCGAGATCCAGGTCCTGGGTTACCGCGGCATGAAGGAGTACGAGATCGCCTTCGACGGCTTCGTGGTCCCGGCCGAGAACCTCCTCGGCGGCGTCGAAGGCCAGGGCTTCAAGCAATTGATGGCGACCTTCGAGAGCGCGCGCATCCAGACCGCGGCGCGGGCGACCGGCGTCGCGCAGAACGCGCTGGAGCTCGGCTGGGCCTACGCGTTGGAGCGCCGGCAATTCGGCAAGCACCTCGCCGCCTTCCCGCGCATCGCCGGCAAGCTTGCCTGGATGGCTGTCGAGACGATGGTGGCGCGCCAGCTGACCTATTTCGCGGCGCGCGAGAAGGATGGCGGGCGGCGCTGCGACATCGAGGCGGGCATGGCGAAGCTGCTGGCGGCACGGATCGCCTGGTCGAACGCCGATGCGGCGCTGCAGATCCATGGCGGCAACGGCTACGCGCTCGAATACCCGGTGAGCCGCGTCCTTTGCGACGCGCGCATCCTCAACATCTTCGAGGGCGCCGCCGAGATCCAGGCGCAGATCGTGGCGCGGGGGTTGCTCGACCGGCGGAATTGATTCCCTATCCTCCCTTTCCCTTGCGGGAGAGGGAGGGGACCCATGCGCAGCATGGGGAGGGTGAGGGGGCAGCCTCCACGGTCTCTATCTCGACGACAGGCATCTCGCCGCGGCGACGCCCCCTCACCCCACCCTCTCCCGAGGGGAGAGGGAGAAGAATCACGGGCGATGCAGCTCCGCAGCCGGTCGCGTAAACGTGCGCCGACCCTTCTTGAGGCCGTAAAGCGGCGCCGACAGCTCGGCGATTGCCTCCACCGGACCCTCGCAATCGAGGACGACGAGATCGGCGGGGTTGCCGATCGCGATGCCGTAATCCTGAAGCCGCATCAGCCGTGCCGCGCGATCCGTCACCATGGCAAGGCATTCCGCGAGATC
>JBGPOZ010000186.1:0-9855 GCA_041488295.1 Allostellaceae bacterium | reverse complement strand
GCCTTTCGAGCGAGGTGGCGCCTGCCGCCCCGCCGAGAACGATCCGAGGCACGCCGCCGAGCTCGGCGCCGCATGCCGCGATGGTCGAAACTAGGTCCGCATCCGCGATGACGAGGCTCGGCTGGCAATGCTCGATAACGTAGCGCAGCCCTTCGCCGCGCTGTTGCACGTTGACCGGAACCCAGGCGATGCCAGCCTCGCCGAGCCCGAAGATCGTGGCGACCGCCGCCGGCGAATTGCGCATCATCACCGCCGCACGCGCACCGCGCACAATGCCGCGCCGGCGCAATGCGCCGGCAAGAGCATCGGCCCTGCGGCCGAGCTCGGCGAAAGTGACGGGGACGCCCTCGAAGCGTCCGAACACGCGATTCGGCGCCGCCCGCCGCGCCGCCGCGAAGAGCTCGATGAAACCGCCGATCTCGCTCATTCCGCGGCTAGTCGTTCTTCTTCGCGGCGAGGCGCTTTGCGAAGAACTCCTCCATCATGCGGGCGGGCTCTCCGCTGGCGAAGGCCTGCCGCTGCGCGCGGATGCCGGCCTCGAGACAGTCGCGGAATCCGGACTCGGTGACTTCGCGGAAGCGCTGCTTGTTGAGGCGCATCGCAACCGGAGGCTTCGCCGCGAGCTCCTCGGCGAGGCGCAGCGCTTCGTCGAGCACCTCCTCGCGCGCGACAAGCCGATTGATGAGCCCAAGCGCGTGGCTCTCGACGGCGTCCATCATGCGCCCGGTGAGCGTCAGATCGATGGTCCGCGCAAGGCCAAGCATCTCCCGCATGATCCAAGGGCCGGTCGTGCTCGGAATGCCGCTGTCGATCTCCGGCTGGCCCATCCGGACGCCGGAATGCGCGACGCGAAAATCGGCAAGGAGCGCGACCTGGAAGGCGGAACCCGCCGCGACGCCATTCAAGGCGGCGACCAGCGGCTTCGTCAGCGATCGGATGAGATCGTAGAGCGCCTCCCACTCGCCGATCCATTCCGCCGCCCGGTCGGGATCGAACTCCATCGCCTCGCCAAGATCCTGTCCGGCGCTGAATGCCGAGTCCCCTGCCCCCGTCAATACGATTGCGCCGATCGCCGTCTCCGCCTCGGCACGCGACAACGCCTCCATCAGCTCCTGGCGCATCGGGCGGTGCCAGGCATTGAAGACCTCGCGGCGATCGAGCGTGATGAGGGCGACGCGCCCCCGCGTCTCGGTCTTGATGAAGCTTGCCATCCGGCTCTCCCTCGCGCAGCGCGTCGCTCCAGCAACACGGTGCGCGAGCGTGCCAGACGGGATAGAGGATGGCAACCGACGCGGCCCGCCTTAATGCGCGCCGGCGCGGCGGCGCAGTGTCTCGGCGAGGACGATGAACAGCGTCACGAGCACAAGAATGACCGTCGATACCGCGGCGAGGGTCGGGTTCACCTGGAGAAGCAGGTCGTTCCACATCTGACGCGGCAAGGTCGAGGTGCTCCCGCCGGTGAGGAACAGCGCCACCGTGAGGTCGTCGAATGAGGTGATGAACGCGAAGAGAAAGCCCGCGATGATCCCGCCCCGGATCTGCGGCAGGGTGATGTGCCAAAGCGTGCGGAGCTTACCGGCTCCGAGGCTTCGTGCGGCGTGGTCGAGCCGTTCGTCATAGGTTTTGAGGATCGCCATCACGGTGATGACGACGTAGGGGACCGCCAGAATGGTGTGCCCCAGCACCAGTCCCAAGACGGTGCCGACGAGGCCTAGCCGCGCGAAGAGGTAGAAGAGCGCAACCGCGATGATGATTCGCGGCAACACGAGCGGCGCCAGCACCAGCGCGATGATGAAGGTGCGGCCGACGATGCGCTGACGCACCAGCACGAACGAAGCGGCGGTTCCGAGCACGGTCGAGAGCAGCGCCGTGGCGATCGCAACCACGGTCGAGCGGATGGTTGCGTCGATCCAGCTGCGCGAGCCGAGATAAGTCTCATACCAGCGAAGCGAAAAGCCTTGAGGCGGAAATTCGATGAAGGTGCCTGACGTGAAGGAAACCGGGATGACGAAGAGTGACGGAAGGCACAGGAAGGCAATGACCAGAAGGCCGACCGTCCACAGCACGGCGACGGACACATGCCTTTGCGGGCGGTCGGAGCGGACCGGGAAAAGCCTCTCCCAGAGGATGCCGACGAAATCGCCGAGTCGGCCGAGAGCGCCGATCGCGCGCTCGCCGAGATAGTCCCCGACCCGCGCGATCGCTCCGCCCCCGCCACGCCCGACGAGGTCCGCCGCGGCGGCACCGCCCGACAAGGTCGACATGCCGAGAAGGCGGTCATAGAGGTAGAAGACGAGGCCCGCGGCGCCAAGGAGGAGCACCGAGAGAGCGCCGGCGAAGCGCCAGTTGAGGAGCTCCTGGATCACCGCGATGATCACCTGGGAGATCATCGTCTCGCGCCGGCCACCGAGCAGAGCCGGGGTGATGAAGAAACCGAGCGCGGTGATGAAGACGAGAAGCCCCGCCGCGGCAACCCCCGGCAGGGATAACCGGAAATAGACGCGCCAGAATGCTTGGCCCCCGCGCGCGCCGAGCGTGCGGGCAGTCTTGACGAGCGTGCCGTCGATGCTCTGCATGACCGACAGCATGGCCATGACGGCAAGTGGCATCATCGCGTGCACCATGCCGATCATGACGCCGGTGAAGTTGAAGATGAGGCTCATCGGTGCGTCGATGATGCCGAGCGACAGCAGCAGCCGGTTGATCGCACCATTGCGGCCAAGGAGGATCATCCAGGCGAAGGTGCGAACGAGGAAGCTCGTCCAGAACGGCATCAGAACAAGGAGGACGAGGATGTCGCGCGCCCGTGGTGCGACGCTCGCCAGCAAGTATGCAAGCGGGTAGCCCGCGAGGAGCGAGAAGAGCGTCGTCCACCCGGCGATCTTGAACGTGATGGCGAGGGTCTGGAGATAGACGGGTGTGGTCGCGATCCGGCCGTAGCCGGCGAGCGTCGGATTGCCGGCGGTGTCGAAGAAGCTGAGGACGAGGATCTGCGCCACCGGGTAGACGAAGAGCCCGGCGAGGAAGAGCAGCAGCGGATAGATCGGCCATGCCGCGACCCAGGCCGCGCGGGAGAGCGGGGGGCGAGCTGCCTTGGACGGGATCATCGCGGGGCGGGGTCATCGGGCAGCAGCAGGGTGTCCGAGGCACTCCAGCCGAGCCGAACCGCATCCCCCGGCGCTGGGGCGCGCGCGACCGGGAGCGTCAGCTGCTTCGCGATGAGCGTGACGCCACCCGCCAGCGACACGAAATAGCGCGTGACGCCGCCCTGGAAGACGGTCTCCTTCAGGGTCCCCTCAGCGATGTTGTCGGCCTCCTCGCCGCGCCCCAGCAGGGCGATCCGCTCGGGCCGAACGACGATCTTCGCCGTGCTGTCGGCGACGCTCGTGATGCCATTTGCCGTGGCGCGGATCTGAAGGCCCGCGGGGCCATCGAGCAGCGGCTCGGCCCCGCCCGCGACGATCCTTGCATCGAGAATGTTCGACTCGCCGAGAAAGCGGGCGACGAATTCGCTACGCGGCCGGAAGTAGAGTTCCTGCGGCGTGCCGATCTGTTCGATCCGGGCGTTGTTCATGAGGCAAATGCGGTCCGACATCGCCATCGCCTCGTCCTGATCGTGCGTGACGTAGAGGACTGTGATGCCGAGGCTGCCGTGCAACTCCTTGATCTCGAGCTGCATCTGGTCGCGCAACTGACGGTCGAGCGCGCCCAGCGGCTCGTCCATCAGAATGATCGAAGGCCGGTAGACCATGCAGCGCGCCAGAGCGATGCGTTGTTGCTGGCCGCCCGAGAGCTCTCGCGGCATGCGGTCGGCGACCCGCGGCAGCTGCACGATCTCGAGGACACGCTCTACCTCGAGCGCAATCTGTGCCGGAGCAACGCGACGCATCAGCAGCGGGAACGCGATGTTCTGGAAGACGGTAAGATGCGGGAACAGCGCATAATTCTGGAAGACGATGCCGATGTCCCGCCGGTCGGGCGGAGCGTATGTGGCGAGCTTGCCGTCGATCCAGACTTCGCCGCTGGTCGGCGGCACGATCCCCGCCACGATCATGAGAAGGGTGGTCTTGCCCGATCCCGAGGGTCCGAGCAACGTCAGAAACTCGCCCTCGCGCAACTCCAGCGACGCATCCGCAAGAGCGGTTACAGGGCCATAGTGCTTCGTCGCGCCCCGGATCGAGAGCTTCGTCGCGCCCGCCGTCATCATCGACGTCCCGCCTCGCCGCGGCGCGCCCGTGACGAGCGATGCCGCCGAGCGCGATGATCGCCGGTTACGCCAGCAGCCAAGCGTTGAACCGCTCGATCGCCTTTTCCTTGTTCGCGCCCCACCACTCGGTGCTCGACTGCATCAAGAGCTTGAAGTTGTCGGGCGCGGTCGGCAGGTATTTCGCACGCTCCTTCGGAATGAAATCGTAAGCCTTCGGGTTGGTCGGCCCGTAGGGCAGCGCCGAGACGAATTGCGCCTGACGCTTCGCGTTGGCGCAGAATTTGATGAACTTCCGGCCGAGCTCGACCTTCGGATTACCTTTCGGGATGACCCAGCCCTCGAGAGCATAGATCCCCTGGTTCCACATGATCTCGATCGGCTTGCCGGCGTCGATCACGACCTGCGCGCGCGCGTTCCATGTCGGGATCAGATCGACCTCGCCGCTCTGCAGCAGCTCCGTCGTCTGCGCTCCGCCTGTCCACCACACATCGACATGCGGCTTGATCTGGTCGAGCTTCTTCAGCGCACGGTCGATGTCGATCGGGTAGATCTTGTCCATCGGCACCCCGTCGGCGAGCAGTGCCACCTCGAGCATGTCGATCGGGTGCTTGTGCATGGCGCGGCGGCCGGGGAACTTGTTCACGTCCCAGAAATCCGCCCAGCTTTGCGGCCCCTTGCTGCCGTACTTGTCGGTACGATAGGCGAGAATCGTGGAATAGATGTCGGTCCCCATCCAGCCGGGCTTGTGCGCCTCTGGCATGATCTGGGCCATGTCGTCGCCCGACCAGTCGAGCGGCTCCAGCATGCCCTTCGGCGCCAGCTCCTGAACGTCGGCGTCGGTCGCGATGACGACGTCCCAGGTATAGGTCTTGGTCTCGACATTCGCCGTGATCTCGACCGTCGGGTAATGCTGGCGAGCGATGTGATTGATCTCGACGTCCGCCTCTTTCTCGAACGGCTTGACGAAAGCGGCATCGCAGGAAGGCGTCCAGACCCCGCCGGGATCCGCGATCGTCAGCTGTTCCTTGGCACTTGCACGGAAAGGAAAGCTCGCGGCGGCGAGCGCCGCGATGCCCGCGGCCGCCCCCTTCAGGGTCTCGCGCCGGTCGAGCGCGTAGCGGCGGGGATCTTTGAGCAACGTCGGATCCGTCATCTGCATCCTCCCATTCGGTATTCTATTTTCTCGATTATGATCCTTCCTCGGCAGCTCTGCCAATGTCGATGTGACGAAGCCGCGCCAGCCTTTCCCGCGGGAGGCGATCCCGATAGGCTGTGCGCGTCAGATGCATTTCGCGACGAGGCTCGACATGACGACCGCTCCCGCTCCTCGAAACAACCGCGCCGCCACGATCGAAGCGCGCATCGACCTTGCCGCCGCGTTTCGGTCCGCCGCCCGCCTCAACCTGCATGAGGGTGTGTGCAACCACTTCTCGGTGATGCTTCCGGAGCGACGCTTCCTCATCAACCCCAAGGGCACGCACTTCGCGCAGATGACGGCGAGCGGCCTCGTCGTGATCGACGAGCACGGCAAGACGATCGAGGGTGTGGGAAGGCCGCCGGTCTCGGGCGTCTCGATCCACACGCGGATTCACCTGAAGCATCCGGCCGCGCGCGTGGTGCTGCATCTCCATGCCCCATATTCGACCGCGCTCACCGCGATCAAGGGCGGGCGTCTCGAAATGGTGCACCAGAATTCGACGCGGTTTTATGGTCAGATCGCCTATGACGACCACTTCAACGGCGTCGCCGTGCGCCCCGACGAGGGCGACCGCATGGCCGAGGCTATGGGCGACAAGCCCATTCTCTTTCTCGCCAATCACGGCGTCGTCGTGGTCGGCGACAGCATCGCGCGCGCCTTCGACGATTTCTACTATCTGGAGCGCGCCTGCCAGGTGCAGCTTCTGGCGATGCAATCGGGACGAGAGCTCAACACGATGTCCGACGAGATGGCACGCCTCACTCATGAGCAGTTCGGCGATTTCACGATCAATTCCGATCTGCACTTTACGGCGATGAAAGCGATCCTCGACGCCGATGAGCCGGCCTACGCGTCTTGAGGCGCATCGGCGAGGAAGGCGCGATTGAAGTCGTGCCGTGAAGCTTGTCGTCAGCAGCGTTCGGCGTGGTGGCAGGCGACGAGCCGGTTCGCGCCGGATTCGACGAGCGGCGGCGGCATGGCGCAGGCGGCATCGGCGTGGCGGCAGCGCGAGCGGTAGCGGCAGCCGGTCGCGTCGGCCGGCGGGGCCGGCTCGAGCGATGCCTCGCCCCCGGCGGCGTCTGCGACGGTGCCGAGCAGTTGCCGCGTGTAGGGGTGCGCCGGCCGCGTAAACAGCGCCTCGGTCGTGCCGATCTCGACAAGCCGGCCGAAGAACATGACGGCGATACGGTCGCAGAGATATCGCGCGACGCGCAGATCGTGCGTCACGAAGACCAACGCGGCGCCGGAGTCCTTCTGGATCTCACGGAAGAGGTTGAGGATCTGCGCCCGCACCGAGACGTCGAGCTTGCTCACCGGCTCGTCGGCGACGATGAGGCGCGGCTTGAGCGCCAGCACGCGCGCGATGGCGATGCGCTGCAACTGGCCACCCGAAAGCTCGTGCGGGAATCGGTCGTTGAAGCGCGGCGACAAGCCGACCCGGGTCAGCAGCCGCTCGACCTCGACCGCGACGTCACTGGGCGCGCAGAGGCGGTGGAGGCGTAGCGGCAGCGCCACGGCTTCACCGATCCGGACACGTGGATTGAAGGACGAGAGCGGATCCTGAAAGATCATCTGCAGGTCGCGGCGATAGGGCCGCAGACCCGCTTCGCCGAGCGCGGTGATGTCGGCACCCGCATAAATGATGCGCCCCGAATCCGGCCGATAGAGCCGGAGCATGGTTTTGCCGAGCGTCGTTTTACCCGAGCCCGACTCGCCGACAATGCCGAAAACCTCGCCCTCGCGGACCCAGAATCCGACATTGTCGACCGCGCGGAACGTGGCGCCCTCACCGCTAGATCGGCGCGGGTTGGCGAAGGCGACGACGAGATCCTCGACGCGCATCAGCGGCACGCGCGCCTCACTCATGATGGATGCACCGGACGCTGCGCTCGGCGGTGAGCTGGGTCATCGCCGGCCGGGCCGCCCGGCACGCTGCATCCGCCTTGTTGCAGCGCGGCGCGAAGGCGCAGCCTTGCGGAAGCTCGGCGAGGCTCGGCATCTCGCCGGGAATCTCACGCAACTGGTCGGCTCGACCCTCGAGCTGGAGCGCCGTGTCGATGAGCGCCCGCGTATAGGGGTGGCGCGGCATGGTGAGGACGGCGCTCGTCGGGCCTGTCTCGACGATCTCGCCGGCATACATGACGGCGATGCGGTCGGCGAGTACCGACGCCACGGCCATGTCGTGCGTGATGAAGATGATCGCCGCTCGCGTCCGCGCCCGCAGCTCGCGAAAGAGTCCGATGATCTGCCGCTCGACGATATTGTCGAGATTGGTTGTCGGCTCGTCGGCGATGATGAGGTCCGGCTCGAGCAGCAACACCATGGCGATGAGGGCGCGCTGCAGCATGCCGCCCGACAATTGATGCGGATAGAGCGCCAGAACGCGTCCGGGTTGCGGGATGCCGACTTCGGCAAGGCGACGCGCAGAACCGACGACCGGCCGGTTGGCACGATCCCGTCTCGTCCGTGCCCGTTCGGCGACGCGCGCGAGATGCCAACCGATCGTCTTCGCCGGATTGAACGAGCCGGCCGGGTTCTGGAACACCATGGCAAGGTGCGTGCCGCGCAGATTGCGGAATTGCTCGTCGGAAAGCGCGAGCAGCGATTGGCCGTGAAAGGCGAGGCGCTCGGCCGCGACCTCGGCGTTGTCCGGCAGAAGGCGCAGAATCGCGAGCCCGGTCACTGTCTTGCCCGAGCCCGATTCGCCGATGATGCCGAGCACCTCGCCCTCGGCGACCGCGAGGTCGACGCCGCGCACGGCGTCGATCGCCGCGGCTCCGGTCCGGAACCGTGCGGTGAGGTTGCGGATCTCGAGCAGCGGCGGCGCCGTCACGTGCCGATCCTTTCGCGAAGCCGCGGGTCGGTGAGATCGCGGATGCCGTCGCCGAGGAGGTTGAGACCAAGCAGAGCAAGCGAGATGAAGAGCCCGGTCAGGGTCAGCACCCACGGCCCGCGCTGAAAATACTCGCGCCCGTCTGCCATGATGACGCCAAGCGACGGCGTCGGCGGCTGAACGCCGAGACCAAGGAAGGAGAGGCCGGCCTCGATCACTACCGCGAAGGCGATGCCGATCGAGGCCTGGACCAGAAGCGGTGCCGCGATGTTCGGCAGGATCTCCGCGGCGAGGATGCGCCGCGTCGGCTGGCCCATCAACCGTGCCGCCTGGATGTACGGCTCCTCCTTGACGAGCAGCGCCATATTGCGGGTGAGGCGCGCGAAGATCGGCAGATAGACGAGGGCGATGGCGGCGGCGACGTTGAGAATGCTCGAGCCGAAGACGACCATGAGGAACAACGCCAGCACGAAGCTGGGAAATGAAAAGATGAGGTCGGCGATGCGCATGAGAACGGCATCGATCCAGCCGCCGTGCCATGCGGCGTAGAGTCCGGCGAATATGCCGGCGATCGCCGCGAGCGTGACCCCGGCGATGCTGACGAGCAGCGAGACGCGGCCGCCGAGGAGGACGCGGGTCAAGACGTCGCGGCCGAATGAGTCGGTGCCGAAGGGATGAGCGAGCGAAGGCGGGGCCAGCAGATTGAGAAAGTCCATATCGACCGCCGAATAGGGGCTGGCGGCGCCACCGATCGTCACGGCGACGACGACCGCGAAGGTGATCGCGAGCCCTGCCGCCGCGGTGCGGTTGCGCAAGATGGCGCGGACGAGGCCTTGTCTCATCGTTCAGCGCGTCCGGCGCGGATCGAGCACGCTGCACGCGAGGTCGACGGCAAGGTTGACGGTCAGGACGATCGCCAGAAAGACGATGGTGCAAGCCTGGACCACCGGATAGTCGCGGGCAAAGCCGGCATCCACCATCAACGAGCCCACCCCCGGCACGCCAAAGATGCGCTCGATGACGACGACGCCGCCGAGGATATAGCGGATTTGCAGCCCGATCACCGTGAGATACGGGATGAGGGCGTTGCGAAAGATCCAATGGATGAAGATGAAGACGGGGCGAAATCCGAGCGACCTCGCGGCGATGACATGGTCCTGGTGGGCAATGCCGAGGAGCGCGGTGCGCAATGTCCGCGCGAACACCGCCGCCATCGGCGCCGCCACCGCAACCGCCGGCAGCAGGCCGGAATAAAAAGCGCCGGACAGCGATTCGGCCGGCGAGGTGAACCCGTAAGAGGGCAGCCAGCCAAGGCCGAGCGCGAAGGCGAAGACCAGCATGTAGCTGAGCCAGAAATCGGGCATCGAGATGCCGAGCACGGCGGCAGAGGTGGCGATCGTGTCGACGAGCCGGCCGCGCCGCAACGCGGCGATCGTGCCGATGACGAGCGACACCAGCACCGCGAGAACGATCGCGAAGAGGCCGATGAACAGCGTGTTCGGTAGGCGCGAGGCGATCAACTCGCCGATCGGCCGGCCGCCGGCGATGGTCAGCGACTGCCCGAGATCGCCGGAGATCGCGCCGTCGAACCATGTCGCAAGTTGGACCAGCACCGGT
>JBGPOZ010000185.1:0-9887 GCA_041488295.1 Allostellaceae bacterium | reverse complement strand
CGCGCATAAGCTTATGCTGGGGTGAAGAAGTAAGAAATTGCTCAGGAGGCAATCGTGGGCGAACAGCACGACGACTGGTTGAAAAACGTCATCGGTATCGACGTCGATCAGCTGCGCAAGGCCGCGGGCGGCGGTGGAATCGTGGGCGGTGGATCACCCTCGGATCCGGCATTTCAGGCGGCGGTGGTCGACACGGCGACGCAATTCACCAATGGTTTCGTGAAAGGCGTATCCGACACGGCGGCGGGAATTGTGAACAGTCCTGGGGGTCAAATCGCGGCGGGTCCCCTTGGTTTTGAAGCAAATGTCCTCAACGCGGCTATCACCGGGGACCCGAGCAAGCTCGCGCCGACGAAATTCGACCTCCCGGACACCAACGACCCCAAGGAGCAGGCCAAGGCTTTGGCCGAGGCCAAAGGGTTCGTGAAGAGCGTTGTAGATCCGGTCGGGTTCGCGAAGGACACGATCGTGGCCGACGCGACGGTGCTGGTGACCGGTGACCCGGAGCAAGTCGGCGAGTCGACCGGCAAAGCGACTGTCATTATCGGCGCGACCCTCGCCGGCGGCATCGGCGAATTGGGCATCGGCGAAGCCGGGGCAGCGGCGGGAGATGCCGGTGCCGCCGGGGCGGCGGGAGACTCTGCTGGCGCCGGAAGCGCCGGATTGCCGCCGGAAGCGGCGCCGCCAGCCTCCGGAGGTCTCGGTCCGGTGAGCAGCGCCGGCGAACCCCTTCCCTTTGGGACGGCCTTTGACGATCCGGTGCCGCCATCGTTGCCGGATTTGCCGCCGGATTTGCCCCCGGTCTCTGAGCCGACATCGGGCCCGGTGACTCCTCGGGTGGGGGACGCTCCACCGGTCAGCGGCTTCGACCCCGCACTCCAGAACCTACCCACGGACCCCGTGCCGCCTTCGGGTCCCGTGCCTCCTTCGGGGCCTGGTATTGACCTTGATACGCCGTTAAGTCAGCAGATTCCTGGCTTCAACGATCCGCCACCGCCTCTGCCGCCGGGGGAGGGTCCGGGATTTCCCTTCGGCGTCGATCCCCCTTCGACGCCGGAGCCCGCGGCGTTCGACACCGGCGCCGGCCAGCCGGCGCCCTCCGTACAGGAGCCGCTTCCCTCCACGCAGGATCCGCTGCCCTCGACGCAAGATGCGCCGGAGCCCGCACCCGCTACCGAGCAGCGCCCCACCTTCCCCAACGATCCGCCGAACCCGTTCGAGGGTCAGCCGCCGGTCAGGATCGAGGATCCCCAAGCGGAGCCACCACCTTCCACCCAGGATCCGGCGCCCTCGACCCTAGAGACGCCGGCGCCCGCGACCGAGGAGACACCGGCGCCGCCTGCCCCTGAGGAAGGATCGTAAAGTCCGCCGCCGATCCAAGCGGAGCCATTCTTGCTCGCTCTCTCCCGCATCGCATCGCGGGAGAGAGACCCGCTTCTCGTTACGCGCTTTCCTGGAACAGCTCGCGGCCGATCAGCATGCGGCGGATTTCGCTGGTGCCGGCGCCGATCTCGTAGAGCTTGGCGTCGCGCAGGAGGCGGCCGGTCGGGTAGTCGTTGATGTAGCCGTTGCCGCCGAGGATCTGGATGGCGTCGAGCGCGCATTGCGTCGCCTTCTCGGCGGCGTAGAGGATGGCGCCGGCGGCATCCTTGCGCGTCGTGCGGCCGCGGTCGCAGGCGCGCGCCACCGCATAGACATAGGCTCTGCACGCGTTGAAGTTCGTGTAGAGGTCGGCGACCTTCCCTTGGATGAGCTGGAACTCGCCGATCGCCTGGCCGAATTGCTTGCGCTCATGGACATAGGGCAGGACGACATCGAGGCAGGCCTGCATGATGCCGAGCGGTCCCGCCGCCAGCACGGCACGCTCGTAATCGAGCCCGCTCATGAGAACCCGCACGCCCTCATCCACCTTGCCGAGCACGTTCTCCGCCGGCACCTCGCAATCCGCGAAGACGAGCTCGGCGGTGGGCGAGCCGCGCATGCCGAGCTTGTCGAGCTTTTGCGCGATGCTGAAGCCTTTCATGCCTTTCTCGATGAGGAAGGCAGTGATGCCGCGCGGTCCCGCATCGGGCGTGGTCTTGGCATAGACCACCAAGGTCTCGGCCTCGGACCCGTTGGTGATCCACATCTTGGTGCCGTTGAGGATGAAGCGGTCGCCCTTCTTCTCGGCGCGCGTCGCCATCGAGACGACGTCGGAGCCGGCGCCCGGTTCGCTCATGGCGAGGGCGCCGACATGGTCGCCGCTGATGAGCTTCGGCAGGTATCTCGTCTTCTGCGCCTCGGTGCCGTTGCGGTGGATCTGATTGACGCAGAGATTGGAATGCGCGCCGTAGGAAAGACCGATCGAGGCCGAGGCTCGGCTCACCTCCTCCATCGCGACGCAGTGCGCCAGATAGCCCATGCCGGTGCCGCCATACGCGTCCTCGACGGTGATGCCGTGCAGGCCGAGCGCGCCCATCTTCGGCCAAAGCTGGCGCGGAAATTGGTCGGTTCGGTCGATCTCGGCGGCGAGCGGCGCGATCTCGTCCGAGGCGAAGTCGCGCACCGTGTCGCGAAGCAGATCGATCTCCGGACCGAGGTCGAAATCGAGCGTCGGATACTGGTTCGTCAGCATGATCTCACTCCGCTTCTACGCCCCTCGCCTTTTTCCAGGTCGGGCGATTTCGCCGGCGCGCGGTTCAACGGTCCGGCCTTCCATGCAGGCACATCAGCGTCTGGAGACCGTGCGCGCATGCCGTGTCCTTGCCGCCCTTCGATGCCACCACTTCAAGCTCGCAGACCGTCAAGGTCCGTCCGGGTTTCAGCACGCGGCCCGTCGCAACGAGACGCTCGCCGTCGGCCGGCGCCAGGAGATTGATCTTGAATTCGACGGTGAGGACTGAGCTGTCTGCCGGAAAGAGCGTGAAGCCGGCATAGCCGCCGGCGGAATCGGCGATCGTCGACGTGATCCCGGCGTGGAAGTAGCCGTGCTGTTGCGTCAGATCCTCGCGGAAGGGCAGCGCGATTTCGACGAGGCCGGGCTCGATGCGAATGATCTCGGCGCCGATGAGGTCCATGATTTTTTGCCGCGCGAAGCTTTGCCGCACGCGGGTCGCGAAATCCGCGTCGGGCGGCTTGAAAGGGCGGCGGGTCATGCGAGCGGCGGCTCGACCGCGCGCTCGCCCTTGACCTGCACCTGCGCGTCGTAGACGGCGACCGCGCTCATATTGACGAGGCCGCGCACCGTCACCGAGGGGGTGAGCACATGCGCCGGGTGTTTGAGGCCGAGGAGGATGGGTCCGATCGGCTGGCCGTCGCCCAGCGACTTCAGGAGATCGACGGCGATATTCGCGGAATCGAGCGTCGGCATGATGAGGAGGTTCGCCGATCCCTTGAGCCGCGAGCTCGGAAAGACGCGGCTGCGGATCTCTTCGGTGATGGCGACGTCGCCATGCATCTCGCCCTCGACTTCGAGATCGGGGGCGCGCTCGCGAATGATCGCCAGCGCCTCGCGCATCTTCTTCGCCGACGGCGCGTCGGAGCTGCCGAAATTCGAATGCGACAGCAGCGCCAGTTTCGGCTCCATGCCGAAGCGGCGGACGATCGCGGCGGCGCAAATCGCCATCTCGGCGATCTGGGCAGGCGCAGGGTCGTCGACGACATGCGTGTCGCAGAAAAAGAACGTGCCCTTCGGCAGGACGATCGCCGACAGCGCCGCGGGCGCGCGCGCCCCCGGCGCAAGGCCGATGATGTCGACGATGTGCCGCAGATGGCGATGGTACTGGCCGATGGCGCCGCACAGCATGGCGTCGGCGTCGCCGCGCCGAACCATGAGGGCACCGATGACCGAATTGCGCGTGCGCACCATGCTCTTGGCGAAATCGGGCGAGACGCCCTTGCGCTCCATGATGCTGTGATAGAGCTTCCAGTATTGCGGGAAGCGGGGGTCGTCCTCGGGATCGACGAGCTGGACATCGGTGTCGAGGCGCATCCGCAGATTGAGGTGCTGCAGGCGGCGCGAGACGACCTCGCGGCGGCCGATCAGGATCGGCTTCGCGATCCCCTCTTCGAGGACCTGCTGCGCCGCGCGCAGCACTCGCTCATCCTCGCCCTCGGCATAGGCGACGCGCTTGGGTTCGGCGCGCGCGTGCTGGAAGACCGGACGCATGACGAGGCCGGAGCGGAAGACGAATTGCGTCAACCGCTCGCGATAGGCCGGGAAATCCGCGATCGGCCGCGTCGCGACGCCGCTCTCCATCGCCGCCTTGGCAACGGCCGGCGCCAATTCGACGATAAGGCGCGGATCGAAGGGCTTCGGGATGAGGTATTCGGGACCGAAGACGAGCGGCGTGTCGCCATAGGCGGCGGCGACGACGTCGGAGGGCGGTGCCAAAGCGAGGTCGGCGATCGCCTTGACGCAGGCGATCTTCATCGCCTCGTTGATCACCGTCGCGCCGACATCGAGCGCGCCGCGGAAGATGTAGGGGAAGCAGAGAACGTTGTTGACCTGGTTCGGATAATCCGAGCGGCCGGTGGCGATGACGGCGTTGGGGCGGACCTTGCGCACCTCCTCGGGGAGGATCTCCGGCGTCGGATTGGCGAGCGCCAGGATGAGCGGCCGCTCGCACATGCGGTCGACCATCTGCGCGGTGAGGACATTGGGCGCCGAGAGGCCGAGGAAGACGTCGGCGCCGTCGATCACCTCGGCGAGGCGGCGGGCGCTCGTCTCCTTGGCATAGCGCTCCTTGCGCGGGTCCATCTCCTCCTTGCGGCCGCGCCAAACGACGCCGAATCTGTCGGTGACGATGACGTTCTCGAGCCGCAAGCCCATGTCGACGAGGAGGTCGAGGCAGGCGAGCGCCGCGGCGCCGGCGCCCGACGCCACCAGCTTCACCTCACCCAACTGCTTGCCGATGACCCGAAGCCCGTTGACGATGGCGGCGCCTACAATGATAGCGGTGCCGTGCTGGTCGTCGTGAAAGACCGGGATCTTGAGGCGCTGGCGAAGCGCCCCCTCGATCTCGAAGCATTCCGGCGCCTTGATGTCCTCGAGATTGATCCCGCCGAAGGACGGCTCGAGGGCGGCGATGATGTCGATGAGGCGTTTGGGGTCGCGCTCGTCGATCTCGATGTCGAAGACGTCGATCCCGGCGAATTTCTTGAAGAGGACCGCTTTGCCCTCCATGACCGGCTTCGCGGCGAGCGGGCCGATGGCGCCGAGGCCCAGCACCGCCGTGCCGTTGGTGATGACGGCGACGAGATTGGCCCTCGAGGTGAGGCTGGCGGCCTCGCGCGGGTCGGCGACGATCGCATCGCACGCCGCGGCGACGCCCGGCGTGTAGGCCAAGGCAAGATCGCGTTGATTGGCAAGGGGTTTCGTCGGAACGACGGCGATTTTGCCCGGCACCGGCAGCCGGTGATATTCCAATGCGCTGTCGCGAAAATCTTCGCTCATCCGCCCCGTCCGCCGCAATGAGGTATGAAGACCAGAATAGGGCGGGGTGGTGCGGTCGAGAAGACTCGAACTTCCAAGGGGTTTCCCCCGCTAGCACCTCAAGCTAGTGCGTCTACCAATTCCGCCACGACCGCATATGCTCCGGCAAAAGATTGATTGCCGCCAGCGCCGCGGGTGATTACCAAATCCCCATGGCCATAGCAAGCGAAAGCCAAGCCGCGATTTCGGCACCGCCCGGCGCGGGCCCCGAGTGGCGGCAAACCGTCGGCCTCGCCCCCTACGAGGAGGCGGTGGCTGAGATGGAGGCGCGCGTCGCCGCCATCCGCACCGGCACCGCGCCCGAGCTCGTCTGGCTCGTCGAGCACCCGCCGCTCTATACCGCCGGAACGAGCGCGCGGCCGGCCGATCTCGTCGAGCCGAGCCTCCTGCCAGTGCACCGCACCGGCCGCGGCGGGCAGTTCACCTATCATGGGCCGGGGCAGCGCGTCGCCTATGTCATGCTCGACCTGAAGCGCCGCGGCGGCGATGTGCGCTGCTATGTCCATGGGCTCGAAGAATGGCTGATCCGCACCCTCGCCATGCTCGGCGTCGCCGGCGAGCGGCGCCCGGGCCGCGTCGGCATCTGGGTGGTCCAACCCGGCGGGCGCGAGGACAAGATCGCAGCGATCGGGGTGCGGGTGCGGCAATGGGTGACCTATCACGGGGTCGCGCTCAACGTCGCACCGGATCTCGGCCATTATCGCGGGATCGTCCCGTGCGGCATCCGCGAGCATGGGGTGACATCGCTGGCGGCGCTCGGGGTGACGGCTTCGATGGAAAAGGTCGACGTGGTCCTGCGCGAGGCGTTCGAGGAAGTGTTCCCCTCTCCCCTTGTGGGAGAGGGAGGGGCCCATTGCAAGGCAATGGGAGGGTGAGGGGTGCCGCGCCCCAATTCATGGTAGTTTCACGAAATGGGTTCCGCCCGCGCCCGCGATCTGCGCCTTGCTCAAACCGAAGCCGAGAAGCGCCTCTGGTATCGATTGCGAAACCGGCAGCTTGCCCGCTGCAAGGTCCGGCGTCAGGCGTCTATTGGGCGGTACGTCGTCGATTTCGTCTGCTTCGAGCGCGAGCTTATCATTGAACTCGACGGCGGACAGCACGCCTCGCCGACCGCGGAAGACGCAAGAAGGACGTCGTGGCTGAGATCTCAAGGATTTCTCATTCTGCGCTTTTGGAACAATGAGGTAATCGAGAATATGGAAGGGGTTCTTCAGAGAATCGTTGAAACGCTCGGGCGGCAGGCACCCGTCGCTCGCACCCCTCACCCCGACCCTCTCCCACAAGGGGAGAGGGAGGTTTAGTGCGCATTTCGATGCGGCGCTTCCTCCCCTTCCTCCTCGCGCTCCTGCTCGCCGCGCCGGCGCTGGCGCAGACGCGGCTTCCGCCGGAGAGCCGCGAGGAGGTTCAGCTGTCCTTCGCGCCGGTCGTGAAGAGGACCGCGCCGGCGGTCGTCAACGTCTTCTCGCGCCGCACCGTGCGGACGGCGCCTTCGCCCCTCCTCGATGACCCGTTCTTCCGCCGCTTCTTCGGCGAGAACTCGCCGTTCGGGGCGCCGTCAGAGCGCGTGCAGCGCTCACTCGGCTCGGGCGTCATCGTCGTCAGCGACGGCACCATCGTCACCAACCACCATGTCATCAAGGATGCCGACGAGATCACCATCGTGCTCGCCGACCGCCGCGAGTTCGAGGCGAAGGTTCTGCGCTCGGACGAGCGCACCGACCTCGCCATCCTGCGGATCGATGCCGGCGGCGAGCGCCTGCCGGTGCTCGATCTCGGCGATTCCGACGCGCTTCAGGTGGGCGATTTCGTGCTGGCCATCGGCAACCCGTTCGGGGTCGGCCAGACGGTGACGAGCGGCATCGTCTCGGCGCTGGCGCGCACCGGCGTCGGCGTCTCGGATTTCCGCTTCTTCATCCAGACCGACGCGGCGATCAACCCCGGCAATTCCGGCGGCGCCCTCGTCAGCCTCGACGGCAAGCTCGTCGGCATCAACACGGCGATCTATTCGCGCTCGGGCGGATCGATCGGCCTCGGCTTCGCCATTCCGAGTCTCATGGTGAAGACGATCCTTGCGAGCCTCGGCAATGACGGGCGCATCATCCGGCCCTGGCTCGGCGCTTCCGGGCAGCCGGTGACGGCCGAGCTCGCCGTCAATCTCGGCCTGCCGCATCCGATGGGGGTGCTGCTCAAGGAGGTCATGCCGAACGGCCCGGCGGCCAAGGCGGGGCTGCGCGTCGGCGACGTCGTCGAGAAGGTCAACGGGCACGAGGTCGAGGATGCGCAGGCGCTGCGCTTTCGCGTCGCGACCTTGCCGGTCGGCAGCACCGCGCGCCTTGCCACCTTTCGCGCCGGCACCAATCGCGAGGTGGAGGCGGTGCTGACCGCGCCGCCCGAGGACCCGCCGCGCACCGAAACCAAGCTCGCCGGCGACAACCCGCTCGCCGGCGCCACCGTCGCCAATCTGTCGCCCGCCCTCGCCGACGAGCTCGGCATCGACACCGCGGTGCGCGGCGTCATCATCCTCGACGTGACGCGCGGCAGCGCGGCGGGGCGGCTCGGCTTCGCGAACGGCGATCTCGTCGCCGCGATCAACGGCAAATCGGTCGCGAACGTCGCGCAATTGCGCGACCTCATCGCGAACCGGCAACGACAATGGCAGGTGGCGATCCGGCGTGGCGGCAAGCTTCTCAGCCTCACGGTCGGCGGGTGACGACCCTCTTCGAGCGGAACGCGCCGCGCCCTCTCGCCGATCGGCTGCGGCCGCGCAGCCTCGGCGACGTCATCGGTCAGGATCACGTGCTTGGCCCCGAGGGACCGATCGGCCGGATGGTCGCGGCGCGGCGTCTTGCCTCGATGATCCTGTGGGGGCCGCCCGGCTGCGGCAAGACGACGATCGCGCGCCTCCTCGCCGAGACGACGGACCTCGTCTTCGAGCCGATCTCGGCGGTCTTCTCCGGCGTCGCCGATCTCCGCAAGATCTTCGAAGCGGCGAAGAAGCGGCGCGAGGCGGGGCGCGGCACCTTGCTCTTCGTCGACGAGATCCACCGCTTCAACCGGGCGCAGCAGGATGCCTTTCTTCCCTATGTCGAGGACGGGACCGTCATCCTCATTGGTGCCACGACCGAGAACCCGTCTTTCGAGCTGAACGGCGCCCTCCTCTCGCGCGCCCAGGTCTTCGTCCTCGATCGCCTGGATGAAGCCGCGCTGGAAACACTTCTGAAGCGCGCCGAGGGCGAGCTCGGCCATGAATTGCCGCTAATCGCCGAGGCGCGCGCCGCGCTTCTCGCCATGGCCGACGGCGATGGCCGCTTTCTTCTCAACCTCGTCGAGGAGCTGGCGCGGCTGCCGGAAGGGACGCCGATCGACAACGCCACGCTCGCCGCCGCCGTGCAGCGCCGCGCGCCGCTCTACGACAAGGCGCAGGAGGGACATTACAACCTCATCAGCGCGCTCCACAAATCGCTGCGCGGCTCGGACACCGACGCCGCGCTCTATTGGCTGGCGCGCATGCTCGATGGCGGCGAGGACCCGATCTACATCCTGCGCCGCCTCACCCGAGCCGCGGTCGAGGATATCGGCCTCGCCGAGCCCGGCGCCTTGGCGCAGGCGATCGCCGCCTGGGAAGCCTATGACCGGCTGGGCTCGCCCGAGGGCGAGCTCGCGGTGGCGCAGCTCGTGATATATCTCGCGACGGCGCCCAAATCGAACGCCGCCTACACCGCCTTCGGCGCCGCGAAGAGAGCGGCGCGCGAGACCGGCTCGCTGATGCCGCCCAAGCACATCCTCAACGCGCCGACCCGCCTCATGCGCGATCTCGGCTATGGCAAGGGCTACGAGTACGACCACGCGACCGAGGAGGGGTTTTCGGGGCAGAACTACTTCCCCGACGACATGCCGCGCCGAATCTTCTACGAGCCGGTCGATCGCGGCTTCGAGCGCGAGATCAAGAAGCGCCTCGACTATTGGGCGAAGCTGCGCCAGAGGCGCGAACCGGGCGAGGCGTAGAAGGCGCTACGACGCCGTTGCGCGCACCGTCGCGCCGGCCGGCGTCTCACGTAAGCCGCTCGCCTGCTGCAGCTTGAGCGCGCGCAACGGCGCGGCGCTCTTCTCGAGCTCGCGCGCCAGCTCGGCCTTGCGCGCCTCGCGGCGGCGCAGCGCCTCGTAGACGATGGCGGCGATGATGGTGAGGCTGATGAGGATGAGGCCGAGGGCGTTCACCGCGGGCGTCAAGCCGGTGCGGACCTTCGAGGCGATGTAGACGGTGAGGAGATCCGAGAGGCCGCGGACGAAGAGGCTTGTGTTGTAGTTCTCAAAGGATTGCAGGAAGGCCAGCACCCCGGCGGTCACGATCGACGGCCAGAGATGCGGCAAGAGGATGCGGCGGAACACCTGGAGGTGACTGGCGCCGAGATCG
>JBGPOZ010000184.1:0-9935 GCA_041488295.1 Allostellaceae bacterium | reverse complement strand
CGCGTCGCCGGATCGGGGCCATGAGTGGTGTCGATCCACTCCTTGACGATGCCCGGCAGCGTGCGGACCTCCTGGTTGGATGGCCCGATACAGAGGAGCATGCTCGTCAGTTCTTGCTCCGCGCAATAGCGCTCGAACAGATAGGCCACCTTGCCGCGCAGGAAAAGACTCTCGAGGGACTGCGGCTGTTTGAGGAAGCGCCGAATAT
Source organism: Allostellaceae bacterium (assembly GCA_041488295.1). Classification (GTDB taxonomy): domain Bacteria; phylum Pseudomonadota; class Alphaproteobacteria; order ATCC43930; family CGMCC-115725; genus URHD0088. The sequence continues at coordinate 9,727 of JBGPOZ010000184.1, read as the reverse complement.
CGGGAATGATCTCGCGGCTTCTCGCACCTGGGAAATCGAGCAAATCGGTATGATCGAAGAAGTCGTACGGCTTGTCCTGCATAGTGATGCTGAGCTCGGCGACGAGCGCGGTCACGCTCGCGCGCGGCAGATCAACCGGGCGTCCGTGCTGCGCTGTGACGGAAAGCTGGCCCGTCGCCTCGTCCCCCAGCCCCGCGAGCGTGCCGACATCGATGATGCTGTCCTTACGCCGGTTGATCGCGCCATTCTCGATACTGACCAGGGCGTCGATCGAACAATAGGCATCGCTCGGGAAGCCGAGCCGCTGCAGCGCATCGTAGAGCGACAGGAACAGCCTGGTGAACGGCTCGATCTCTCCCCAGAGCGGCGCGAAGAACTTCGCGCGGTCGGTCGAGCCCAAGCGAGGGGCGAGCTCGGCCGCTTGCGACCAGAATCCGCCGACGGCGAGAGCTTTGATGATCGCCTCGCCCTTGAAGCGCTGCTCGAAATATTCCTGGAGATCCCAAACGTCATCCTCGCTCAATGTGTCGACCGGCTTCGGCGCGACCGCATGCTTGGCGCTGGCGAGCAAGGCCGCGATCTTCTCCGCGCTCGGCGTCTCTTCCTCGCTGAGATCGCAATCGGAGAAGAACGTGTTGCCGAGGATCTTGATGACGTCGGTCTGCGAAAGAAGCCGCAGGGTGACGGGGAAATTGACCGGCGACGCCTGCGACTTGATGCTGAAACGCGTCACGACCCCGGTCGATTCCTGGCCGCCTTCCGGGTTGATATGACGGACGAAATCGAGGCCGTCGGGCAGCCCATCGAATTTGGCGATCAGCGGCTTGGTGCCGGCGCGCGCCAACGCCGAGATGAGATAGGACTTGCCCGATTGGCTCGGTCCGAAGACGCCGACGCACATCGCCCGCTCGACGGCGGTGAGCAGACGGCGGGACGTCGTGTTGTATTTGCGGAACTCGCGAATGAGCGCGGTCGCCTCCTGACGGACGAGACCGGGATTGGCGAGGAACCAATCATTGGCCGCAATAGCCACCTCGGCCGTCGTGCGGCATCGCGCGACGAGCCCTTCCTTGGTGGGTCGCCCCTCGTCAGGTCGAGAGGGCGCCGGTGTCGAGCCAGTATCCATCGGCGGTCTTCATTGTCTGGAGTCGCAATACGACATCGCTCGTCCGCATGGTCGCACCCTCGGCGTCCTCGACCGCCGTGATGACGAAATCCTCCTTCGCGGCCTCATCTTCGGCATCGGGATCGATGCGCTCCAATGTTGCCGTAAGAGGGCGCTGCATGCGGTTCGCGCTCTCTGCATCCTTGAAATCGAGATAGTAAAGCGAGGTCGCCGGCCATCGCTCCAACGGCAATTGGCGAAAGCCGATGCTGATGGGCGAATAGAAGCGCACCTGCGCCCGGCCGTCCTGCTTTTTCTTCTTGTCGTCGAGATCGACGCCGGAGAACAGAAGGTTGCTGTTTCGAATCTGATTTTCCAGCTCCATCTCGCCGATGTAGCGGACCGTCGAGCGAATGGCGAGGCGGCTCGTCAGCATCGAGAAGCCCTCGATCTGGCTCTCGGCGAGCCCGGCCAGCATGGCGCCGACCGCCACCGTCGTCTTGGGATCTTCGATGCGGCCGAATGGATCGCGGAAGGGGTACCAAGTGCCGACCCGATATTGATGCATCGGGACGAGGCGATCGGGCCGCACGGGCATGCGGGCGAGCACAAGATCATGCACCACCGGCAACCGTGACGGCCGACCCGACAGAAGCAGGACGTCGCAATCATAGGCATGCACGACCTCGCACAGATCAGCGAGAAAATCACCGATCGTCGCGGCGACGGTCGCCGAGATCGCATCCGCATGGATGGGGACCGGGACCTCGTCGAGCTTGAATCCCGGTCCGCCGGACTCCGCCGCCAGCCCCTCGAGATAGGCGCTCGCCTCTTGTCCGGGCCGCATTCCCTCCGCGAAGAAGCTGGCGAAGGGGCGGACGTAGGGAGCCTCCTCGCTGAACTGCTTGGTCTGCTCGCAGGCCCGCATCAACGCCAAGGCGACAGGGACGGCAAGCTCGGACACGAATTGCCGCCGCATCTGCTGCTCTTGCACAGATTGATTGCCGCGGTCGGGGCTGACGAAGCCGCGCACGATGCCCGTCGCGTTCGACACCGAGCAGGCCGTCATGTGCCGCTCGATCGCCGGCAGGACATGCAATGCGACGATCGCTTCGAGAATATCGTCGCCGGCAACCTTGAAGCCTTCACGAAACTCTTGATAAGGCACGATGGCGCGACGGCCTTCGACGGAATAGGTGATGATCATGAGGTCCGTCGTTCCGCCGCCGATGTCGATGCTCGCGACGCGCAGGGAGGGCTCGGGACCCTTGCGCTTCTTGCCGATCACCGCGAAAAGTTCCGAGGCTGCGCCGCGGAATTTCTGTGTCACCTCCGTGTAGAGATAGACCAGCTGCGTGCAGGTCGCCTCGTCCCAGCGAATCTGCACCTTCGGCTCCGGCGGCATCGGCAATCGCGTATCGAGCCAGCCCAGCGCCTCCCACACCAGCTTGATCGCGCCTTCGGCGCGCTGACGCATAACGCGCTGCTCGGCGAGAGGCATGGCAGGCGGGATGGTCATGATGACGCGCCGCAGCTGGCGCGGCACCTCCGCATGCCTGTGCCGCCCCCTCGTCTGCGGCGAGTTGATCATCACCAGCGCCTGCAGGATGATCTCCGCAAGCATGATCGTGAAAATCGAAGAACGCGAGAATTTAGGGCGCACGGCCGAGATGCCGGGCCGCCGCATCTGGCGCAGGACATCCCCTTCCTCGGTCAGCAACGCCATGAGCGGCCCGGAGACGGGCGGCTCACGCGCACCATCGGCCCCGGTGCCGTTGAATCGCCAGATCTGATTGAGCGGCCGGCGGTCCCACAGATAACGCTTGGGGCTCGAGAGTCCGGTCGCGCCCTCGATGCCCCGCGATTGCGAATGCAGGCGCACCGCTTCCGGCCCGACGCGCGCGATGCTGGGCCAAGCGAAGCTGTTGCTCCGTCCGGCACGGCGCGCGATCGCATCGCGCCCGAAGCTGCCGCGCCCGAACTCGACGCGGCTCTCGAAAGGCTGGGGGTAAACCTGCTCCGGCTGCGTCAGGTCGCGCAACTCCAACACATATGATTTCGAAAGATCGAGGCGATCCTGATCGTCGGGATCGGATTCGATGACGATGCCGCAGGTTCGGCTGTTGCCGACATCAAGCACCAGATCGGCTTGGATCGGCACATAGTTGCGCTCGGTCGAGACGGTGTCGTTGAGCTTGATGCGCGGCAGCTTCAGAGCGTCCGCAATGATGTCAAGCAGCGTCCAATACCGAGCCGCATGCTCGAGCTCGGGAGGCTGCGGATCGTCGGCGGCGCGATTGGGCCGCCGGCCCGAGGCGAGACGGTGTTCCCGCAGCATGGCGCTCAGCCATTCGTCGACCCACGCCTCGCCGAGGAAGAAATACATGTCGTTCGTCGAATGGGCGAGCGCGAATTGCTGCTCGGTCTCGGCGTCCTGGGTGGTCGGGACCAGATAGGGCTCACCCTCGGCGCGCGGCCGAAACACCAGATTGGTATCGAATGCGATCACCACGCGGTGGCTGTTGCCGTGACGATCGGGCTCCGGCAGCTCGGTGATGTACATGCGCGCCCAATTCGTGGGCCCTTCGTCCAGTATCTCGTTGCTGTCGGCATCGAGCCCGATGAGGCGGAAGATCGGCAGCGGCACCCATTTCTTCAGAAAGATCGGGATGGTGTCACGGAAGCTGCAGCTATAGGTCTCGTCATCGGCGACCGGCTTTCGAGTCTGCGGATGAATTGCGTCGCCCGTCTCCGGGTCGATCTCGAGGCTGAAGAGGCCGGTGCCGTCTTGGCTCGCCGTCTCGAGGAAGCGCCGCGTAACTTTGGGCAATGCGTCCTGATTGAAGCCGAAATCCAGAAACTGGATGGCGCTGAAGGGCACGAGGCTGATGACCGACCTCAATTCCGCAAGCGGCTTCAGCATTCGCTCTCCTCAGCCCATGGGGGAGGGACGCCGATGCGCGTCACCTAATCCCTGGTCGAGTTTACCCGCCTCAAAGATTGTTGCAATGCCACGACGTGCCATTGGCCGGCCTTACTGCGCCGCCGGACCGGCGAGGCGCCGCAGCGTGATCCCGAAGGGTGTGCCGTTTTGATTTTCGGTGCACTCGGTCTGGCCCTGCGAATCCTGCGCGCAATTGATGGTGCGGGCGATGATGGATTGTTGATTGTTGCACTGGCTCGGCTCGCGCCGAATGACGAGGTGGGGGCCCGGCTGGACCAATGTGGCGTGCACTGCGCCCTCGCATTGCAAGCCATCCTGGCCGCTGAACGTCACTTTCCCTTCGCCGTTCTCATTGAAGCAGTACCGCTCCATGACCGGCTTGTTGTCGATGTTCGAGGGACCTCCCCAGCAGCCGGAGAGGAAGGATTTGTTGGTCGGTTTTTCGGGAATCTGCAGCTGTTGTCCTGGCTCGCTGGGTTTCGCGGGAGGCTTTACCGGCGGCTGTATCGGCGGTTGTATCGGCGGGACGACCACCGGCGTCGGCTGCAAAGCGCATTGCTTCTGCCTGCCGGCGGTTTGGCCGAGCAACCTGTCGAGCTGCCCCTGAAGGATGGAGTTCTGGCTCTGGAGGTTCTGCAGCTCGAGCGCGGCGGCGTCGTTGATCGGCAGCGGACAATAATTGACGAGCAGCCGGCTGACATCGTCTTGCCCGGGCAGGCCGAGACCACAGGCGCGCAGCAGTTCGAAGCCGATGACGACGCAGAGAACGGTGAAGACGCTCCACAACACGGGCGGCAGCCAGCGATAGCGAGGCGGCTTGGCGGCCAAGGCCACCGGCATAACCGCCGCCGCGGCTGTGGCGGCGACCTCTGCGGCGGGCGTTGCCGCGCTTGCCGCTGGCGCGACCTTCGTCTTGCGCGATGCCGCGATCATGCGGTCGATGACGCCTGATTGAGGCATGGGCACATCGGCGAGATGGCCCCAAAAGATCAAGATGGGCTGATCGCCGATCGCATAGATGCAGTCCTCGCCCGGCACTTCGAGGGCGAGCAAAAGCAGCTGACCGAGGAGGCGGTCGCTCTGGCGCGAGGAATTCCTGAGCTCTTCGGCGCGCGCTCTGATGTCGTTGACGAGGGTGGCGAGGCGGGCATAGAGGGCGGCGCCGCGCTCGGGCGGCACAGCCGTCAAGGGCTGCGGCGGGACAGTCGCCGCGACCTCCGAGTACCAATCGATGGCACCGCCTTGCCCCGCCACATTCGGCTCTGCGAAGAGATCGGCGTGGGCGGGCGACAAGGCGCGGCGCAGATAGTGATCGATCGTCTGATACGCTGAGAGCGCGGTCTGGCCGCCGGTGCCCTGCGCGCGGAGTCCGGAGGCGGAGCGGGTCGCGACTTTGATCGCCACGGTTCGCGCTCCTATTGCTTGGCGCCGGGCGCCGGCGCCGGCGCTGGCGACGCGGTCGGCCCGGCCGCGCTCGCGACCGCCTGCGGATTGCAGGGGTCGTCCGCCTTGCCGTACTGAATGCTGTTGCTGTCGAGGAATTTCATCAATCCCGCGGTGGCCAAAGCATAATACCCGGACTCGCCGCGCTTGCTGTCGTGAGCCGTGAAGGTGTTCACGCCGAGGACGCGGCCGCAGTAATCGACGAGGGGACCGCCGCTGTTGCCGCCATTGATCGCGGCATTGACGCCGACCAGCGGTGGATCCTGGTGCGCGAGCAACTGCACGATCGCGCCCGGATCTGCGACCATTTCCGGTATCGAACCCGGATCGGCGCCGCTCAACAGCTTCTTGAGCGAAGCGTCGTTCTCGATGTTGATGCCTGGGAAGCCGGCAACGACAATGTCCTCAAGGCGATCGGCCGATTGCGACAGCGACATCGGCGGGCCGGACGGGCCGTCGCCGGCGATCTCGAGGACGGCGAAATCGGGAGCGATCTCTTTTCCGACGATGGTATCGGTGGCCGCGCGAACGGTGACAGGGGTGGGTTTGCCCAGCGCCCGATTGATCACGAACAATTGGGACCGATCGGCCTCCTTGATGACATGGTTGTTGGTCACGATCGTCTTGGGCCCGATGAAGAAGCCGCTTCCCCAGCCGACGCCGTCCTTTTCTGGCGCGACGACGAGCACGATCGAATTGTCGAGAAACTCCCCGAAATTGGCTGGTGCCTTCATTCCGGGGGGCGTACCTGGCGGCGGCTTCACTTGCCCTGGATCGGTCGGCGGCAGCGTTGCCGTCCCCGGTTTGCCGTCGGGCGGCGCGAGCCCCTTGCCTGGCTCGCAGATCGCCGCCACCAGACCCGCCTGAAGCTCGGCGATCTTTTGCATCAACGCTTCATGGAGATCGCGCGCCGAGGCAAGCGCGCCAGGCAGACCCGCCGGCTGGCTCGGTTGGGACCAGTACATCAGCACGCCGGGAAAGGTGAGACAGAGCAAGACCAGCGCGGCGGCCGCCACTGCGATGACGGGGGCGCGCCATGCGACGGCGGGCGGCGGCGCGGGCATGGCGGGCGTGGAGGCGATTTCCGGCGTCGGCGCAACCGTCGGGGCCGGTGATGGCGGAGTCACGGTGGCGGCCCGTACGGCGCTCGCATTCGGCGGCGGAAAAGGCGCGTAAGCACCAAGCATCTCGGCGAAGTGACGGGCGAGAGAGGATCTACTCGCCGCCGCCGCATTCGGCACCAGCCCCCAATTCACCAGGATGGGGCGGCCGTCGACCACGAGGATGTCTTCGGGCGATGCAACATGCAGCGCGGCGGCGAGGAGTTGGCCGGCCTCAGGATCGGCAAGCAGCGGCGCAAGCTTGGTCAGTTGCGCGCGCAGCATCTCCTCGGGCGCGTGCCGTTTCTCGGCATCGAGCGTGTTGAGCGGCTGAGGTTCGCCGCCTGTCTCGGCATACCAACTGATGCTGCCGCCATCGGCGGCGGCAACCGGATCGGCAAAGAGATTCGCGGCCTCGCGCCCGCACTGGCGGAGCACGGTGTCGTGCAGTTGCTCGGAAAGCTGGATGACCGGCTTGCCGCCGACCTCGATCGGTGTCAGTCCCAATCGGTCGGTCTTGCAAATAAAGGATGGTGTGGCCATCACTATTTACCTCGATCGACGCTTGCCGCCCTGCAACCTCGCTACGTGGGATGAAAAACCGCCCGCGCAGATCGGCGCCACGCTCTCGGGCGTTACCTCGCAGCAGAGCCGTTTTGAAATGCTCAGCTTTGCGGTATCACCCAGGACGATGTCCCGTTCGCGCTCACCGAGCGGCAGACGGTGACGTCGTCGGAATCGTTTTGCCCATTCTTGGTGACGTTCTGGGTCATGTCGCGGCAGGTCTGGCCGTTGGCGTTGATGTAAGCATTCGAGCGCGGGATCACCCAGCCTGACGCCGTCGGTCCCTGTCCCGACGGGCCGGGATTGCTCCAACTCACCTTCTGTCCAGTCTTGCCGCTTTCGGCCGCGCGGTTCGTCGCCAGAGCCAACCGGCGCTTCTCGTTGTCGTCGAGATAGGCTCCGATCCGATTGCCGATGATACCGCCGAGCACCCCGCCAATGACGGCGCCGGTAGCGTTATGAGCGATGAGCCCGCCCGCGAGCGCGCCCGCGGCGACGCCGCCGCCCGTGCCGATGGCTTCGCGCTGGCCCATGCCGAACAGGTTGTTGTCGCTATTTGCGCATGAAGCCAATGAAATGGCCGCAACGACGATCAACAGGAAACGAGCCCTGAATAGCCGACCCCACATGAAATCCTCCATCTCCCCAACCACTTAGTCCGTTGTCTTCTCCGTCTCTTGCGGACGGCTGGACCAGAAGAGCTGGTCGGCGCGCAGGCATTGCCTCGCTTCTGAAATACGGCCAGCGATTTTCGATACTCACCAAGCGCGCTGCGAGTCACATGCGACAATCGCGGTTGGCGCTGCTATTTCCAAACCCCCCTGTGCGCCGCACGAGCTGCGTCCTCCTGGGCATGATAGTCAGAGGGTGCATCGTCCGCAACACGCGCGGCGCCATTGAGGAGCGCGGCCTTTGCGACGTCGACCCCAGTGGTCGTGAGGCAGGAAAAGCGCTTGGTGTCGTTTTCGAGCGAGCGGCAGGTCACGGAGTTGCCCTGCTCGCGCAAAAAGAGCTGCAGAACCTGCTCGGAATCGGCGCCCTTCGTTGGCAGCACGCCGAAGAGCGGGACGTTCCGACCGTTGATCTGCAAGGTTGCGGTGTTGATCACCTTCGGAACACCCTCGATGACGATTTGCGGCGGCGGCTGCGGCCGCTCCAGCGCCTCCAATTTCGCTTGCGCTTCGGCCGCATGCGCGCCGCGCGGATAAGCGCGCAGATAGGCGTGAAGCTCGCTTGCATGTTGCGGGTTGACCGCCTGCCACAAAACCGTGTCGGGGTCGTCCGCATCGCCTGGGGCGCCACTCTGGGCGTAGGCGTGAATCGGGCCAAGACAGCCGAGCGAAACGGCGCCGAGAATGAGGAGTGCGGCGGCGCCATAGCGGTGCAGAAGACGGCGGTATCCTCGCCAACTCCGACGCCCGCTCCCCCCTGGCGCGCTGCGCGGCGGCAAACCAATCGGATGCATCGCGGCCGCCCTCCAAACGCGGCTTACTGTAAGTGCAGCGCAATGCCGGCGGTCGACATGTCCCATTCTCTGCGGAAGAACTCCGAGCCGGCGGCTGCTCTCATGCGGCAGCTTGCGCAGCACGGCCCCTTCCGTCGGCGCCGCGGCGAATTGTTGCCTGCATCTCGATGCGAGCGCAAGTGGCTGACGGTCGCTCCGTCACCGCCCTCGACTGCGAGCATGATGGGGCGTTCCCGTTCTTGAGGACACGGCGCGCTCTTGATACCCTCGATGCGACGTTCACCGGGAAGACTTGCGACATGACGGCGATCAGCATGCTCTTGCGCATTTCGGCAACCGGCGTGCTGCTTGGGCTTCTTGCGACTGCCATGCCGCAACCGGTCGCCGCGCAGACGCATCAATACGGCGATATCCCTTCCAGCCCCCAAGATCTCGGTCAGCCACTGCCGCGGGGCACGCTCGAGAACAATGCGCGGCCCTATGAGAAGGAAACGCAGCAGCTCGGCGGCTCCGGCAACCATTCCTATCTGCAAGTCGGGGCGCTGCGCTGCAAGCCGCAGGACGCCATGATCGGCGCGCGGATTCGGCGCGGCACGGTCGTCGAGTTTCTGCAAGTCGTTTGTGCGCCGGTCGTATGCAGGTCGGACGGGTGTCTATGGGGCGAGGGCGGCACGCCTTATCTCGGCACCTTCGCCGGCAACCCCCAGGGCGGCAATCTCGCCGAGAACATGTTCTGCTCGCACGGCTACGTCGTCGCCGGATTCCGCGCCAGCAGCACGGCCGGCGATGGCTATCTCGCAGATGTCGTCTTCGAATGCGCTCGACAGAACGGCCAGCCGAAACCGGGGCCGCAAGTGCTCTATCCCATCGCTCAGCCCGGCATGCTCGAGGATTCGAGCTCGAGCGCGGCGAAAGGCGCGGGGCAACCCCCACCCTCTTCGACACCGCGGATTTGGGCGTCGCCCATCGACGATTCAGGCAAGCCGATCGCGGCCTCGCCTAGCCGGGGGTTCCGCGTATCGCAATGCGGCCAATTCGGCGCGACCGGTCTCTCGGTCGCGGTCGGCCGCTTCGGGCAGGCGCCGGCGATCGAGGCGTTCTCCATG
>JBGPOZ010000183.1:0-10062 GCA_041488295.1 Allostellaceae bacterium | reverse complement strand
GTCGTCGCCGTGCTCGATGCGGCGGGAGTCCCCGCCGGGCCGATCTGGTCCGTGGGGGAGATCGCCGAAAGCGCCCATGTGCGCGCCCGCGGATTGCTGACCCAACTCCAGCACCCGACCGCCGGACGCATTACGCTCATGCGCGGCCCGGTTCGTTTCTCGGCAACGCCTACCCGCATCCCGAGCCCGCCGCCGCTTCTCGGCGAGCACACCCAGCGCGTCCTTGGCGAGCTTGCCGGTCTCGACGCGCAGGCGCTGGCGGATTTGCGCGCGGAAGGAGCGATCTGATGCGGCTTGCCAATGCTCCGATCGAGATCGGGCGAGGACCGCAGTTGCGTTGCCGCGGCTGGCGGCAAGAGGGCCTGCTGCGCATGCTCGAGAATACCCTCGCCAATGGCGAGCGGCCGGAAGAGCTCATCATCTATGCCGGTACCGGCAAGGTCGCGCGCAATTGGGAGTGCTACCATCGGATCGTCGCCAGTCTCAAGGATCTGGCCGAGGACGAGACGCTGCTCATTCAATCGGGCAAGCCCGTCGCCGTCTTCCGCACCAGCCGGGCGAGCCCTCGGGTCCTCACCGCCAATACGAACCTCGTCGGCAAATGGGCGAATTGGGCCCATTTCCGCGAGCTCGAGGCCAAGGGCCTGATGATGTACGGCCAGTATACCGCCGGAAGCTGGGCCTATATCGGCACGCAAGGCATTTTGCAGGGCACCTACGAGACGTTCGGATCCTGTGCCGCGCAGTATTTCGGCGGCAGCCTCGCCGGCCGCATCGTGCTGACGGCGGGTCTCGGCGGGATGGGCGGCGCTCAGCCGCTCGCGGCGAAGATGGCGGGCGCCGTTTGTCTTGTCGTCGAAGTCGACCCCGCGAAGATCGAGCGTCGCCGCGCCGGCGGCTTCTGCGAGCTCGTCGCGAAGAGCGCCGCGGAGGCCTTGCGCCTGGCGCGCGAGGCCGCAGACCGGCGTCTGCCGCTCGGCATCGCGGTGCTCGGCAACGCCGCCGAGATGCACGAGGAACTTTACGCGTTGGGTCTTCGGCCCGACATCGTAACGGACCAGACCTCGGCGCATGACCCGCTCAACGGCTATATCCCCGCCGGGCGCTCGCTGCCCGAAGCACTGTCCCTGCGGGCGCGCGATCCCGATACCTACACCGCGGAAAGCATGGCGAGCATGGCTCGCCAGGTTCGCGCCATGCTCGCCTTCAAGGATGCAGGTGCCGTCGTCTTCGAATACGGCAACAACATCCGCGGTCACGCCCAGGAAGCCGGAGAGAAGCGCGCCTTCGATCTCCAGGGGTTTGTCCCGATGTTCGTCCGGCCCTCCTTCTGCCGCGGCCGCGGACCCTTCCGCTGGGTTTGCCTCTCCGGCGATCCGGCGGATTTGGCCGTTGCGGACGACGCGGTGCTCGGCGAGTTCGGCGAAGATTTGGGTTTGCGCGGCTGGATCGATCGGGCGCGCAAGGACGTGCCCGTGCAAGGCTTGCCGGCGCGAACCTGCTGGCTCGCGCTCGGTCAGCGCGACCGTTTCGGCCGTATCCTCAACGATCTCGTCGCCAAGGGCCGGCTCACGGCGCCGGTCGCCATGTCGCGCGACCATCTCGACACCGGCTCGGTCGCCCAGCCGACGCGGGAAACCGAGGCAATGCGCGATGGCAGCGACGCGGTTGCCGACTGGCCGCTCCTCAACGCGCTGCTCAATGCGACGAACGGGGCGGACCTCGTCTCGATACACCAGGGCGGCGGGAGCGGCATGGGCGGCTCGATTTCCGCCGGCATGACGGTCATCGCCGATGGCAGCGACGAGGCGGGCGAGCGGATCGGTCGCTGTCTCTTCACCGATCCGGCGATCGGCGTCATCCGCTATGCCGATGCGGGTTACGCGGAGGCGGTTGCGACCAAGGAAGCCGCCGGCTTGCGCATGCCGATGACCGAGCCCGCCGAGGAGCAGCAATGAGCGGCGCGCGTTTCACCGCCGAGGAGGAAGCGCTGCGCGACGAGATCCGCCGCTTCGCCGAGCGAGAGCTCGCGCCGCGCGCCGCCGAGCTCGACGCCGCTGCGGCCTTTCCATGGGAGCATCTGAAGAAGCTCGCTCCGCTTGGCGTCCTCGGCCTCAATCTTCCCGAGGAATATGGCGGCGTCGGCGCAACACCGATCGCGCTTGCCCTTGTCATGGAGGAGATCGCCGCCGGCTGCGCTGCGACGGCTTCGGTCGTCGGCGCTCACTATCTCGCGACGGATGCAATCCTGCTGGGCGGCGACGAAGCGATGAAGCAGCGCTTCCTGCCGGCTGCCGCGGCCGGCGAGCGGCTCGGCGCCTTCGCGCTCACCGAGCCGCGCTCGGGCTCCGACCCCGCCGGTATGCTGACGCGCGCCGAGCCCGAGGGCGCGGGGTGGCGTCTCATCGGATCAAAGCATTTCATCTCGAACGGTGCCGAGGCCGATTTCATCATCGTCTTTGCGCGGACCGATCCGGCGGCCGGCCATCGCGGCATCGGCGCCTTCGTCGTCGAGAGGGGCACGCACGGACTCCAGGTCGGAAAGCACGAGGACATCATGGGGATCCGGGCGGGACGGATCTACGAACTCTCCTTCGATTGCTTCGTGCCGCATGCCAATTGCATCGGGGCGCCGGGAACCGGGTTCAAGACGGCGATGATGACATTGGATCGCAGCCGGATCGAGATCGCCGCCATGAGCCTCGGCCTCGCGCGCGCGGCACTCGACGCGGCGATGCAATGGGCGAGAGACCGCAAGGCCTATGGCGAGGCAATCGCGAGTTACCAAGGCATAAGGTGGATGCTCGCCGACATGGCGACCGAGCTGGAGGCCGCACGACACCTCACCTGGCACGCGGCGCGCTGCCGCGCCGCCGGCGGGCGCTTCACGCGCGAGGCCGCCATGGCGAAGCTCTTTGCCTCGGAAATGGCCGGGCGGGTCACCGACCATGCGCTGCAGATTCACGGCGGCTACGGCTATACGCGCGGGCTGCCGCTCGAACGTTATGTGCGCGACGCCCGTATCCTGCGGATCTTCGAGGGTTCGTCCGAGATCCATCGCAACGTCATCGCGCGGCAGCTCCTCGGCTGAGGCGCCGCCGTGCTAACCGGCGTCAAGAGGCGCCTATCGCGGGAGGAGAAAGAGATGGTCAAGAACTTCCGTGCCGCAGGAATTGCGGCGATCGCACTCGGCCTTCTCGCCGGCGCGGCGACTGCGCAGACATCGAACGCCCCGCCGAAAAAGGTCACGTTTCTGACGAACTACATCTTTCACGGGCGACACACGCCGTTTTTCATCGCGCGCGACAAGGGCTTCTATAAGGAGGTGGGGCTCGATGTCGACATCCAGCCCTCGACCGGCAGCGGCTTCGTGCTCTCGGCGCTCGAAGGCGGGAAAGCGGATTACGGCATGGCCGAGTCGGCCTCGACCGTTCAGGCCGTCTCGAAGGGAGCGAGGGTGAAGGGCTTCGACGTCTTCATGGATGTGACGACCAGCGGCCTTGCTTCGCTCAAGCCGTTTCCGACGCCGCAATCCGTGGTCGGCCACACGGTCGGCGCCTCGCTGACCGACAGCGTCCGGGTGATTCTGCCGGTGATCTTCGACCAGAACGGGCTCGATCCCGCGAAGATCGACTGGCAGACAGCCGATCCCGGCGTCTATGCCTCGCTGTTGTTCGGCGAGAAGGTCGACATCATCACGGCGACCTTCGATGGCGACATTCCGGCCCTGCAGAAACTCGCCACCCAGCAAGGTAAGCAAATCCAATTCTCCGGCTTCCCTGATTGGGGGTACGACGTCTTCGGCTATTTCCTCGTCGCGAAGGCCGAGCGGCTTGGCAGCGTTCCGCAGGAAGCCAAGGGCTTTGCGACCGCGACCGCGAAAGCCGTCAAATTCGCCGAGGAAAACCCGGAGGAAGCCGCCAAGATGATGGTCGCCGACAATCCCACGCTCAACTACGACACGACGCTGACGCAATGGCGGCAAGCGATCCATGCGATCGAGACGCCTTACGTGAAGCAGCACGGCTACGGGGCGGCGACGACGGACCGGCTGCAGCGCACGATCGATCTCGTCAGCAAGGCGATGAAGCTCGAAGTCAAGCTGAAGCCCGAGGACGTCTACGACACGACCATCATGGCGCATTGAACGCAGAGCGAGGGCGAGGCGGAGATCACCCGTCTCCCCCTCACCGTGACCGCCGTGACGGGCGCCAGCCGAGAAGCGACCGTTCGAGCAAGCCGACGATGGCGATTCCCAAGGTGGTGAAAAGCGTGATGGAGAACAGCGAAGCGAAGACGAGCGGCGTATCCAAGTTGAACTGCCCCTGCAGGATGAGATAGCCGATCCCGTTGTTCCCGCCGATGAACTCGCCGACGATCGAGCCGACGAGGGCGAGGGGAAATGCGACCTTGACGGCATCGGTGATGTAGGGGACGGCGTTCATCAGCCGAACCTTCAGGAAGATTCGCAGTTCCGTCCCGCCGGCGAGCCGGGAGAGGTCGAGCACGTCCGGCTCGATCTCTCCCATCCCGGTGACTGAATTGACGAACACGGGAAAGAGCGCGAGCAGGAAGGCGAGGATCGCCTTCGACTCGAGTCCCAACCCGAACCAGATGACGAAGAGGGGCGCGATCGCGATTTTCGGGATGCTGTTGAAGGCAGCGAGAACCGGCAGCACCATCACCTCGATCGCCTTCACATAGATGACGGAAAGAGCGAGCGCCACGCCGATGACGATCGCGCCCGCCAACCCGATGATCGTCGTGAAGGCGGTGAATCCGAGGTGATGCAGCTGGAGCGCTCGGGTTTCCCAGAAGCGCGCGGCGATCGTCGACGGCAAGGGTAGGATGTACGCGGGAATCTGCAGAAAGCCGGTGCCGTACTGCCAAGCGAGGATGAGCAAAACGAAGCCGGCGAGCGGTCTGGCGCTTCGTCCCGCGCGGCGTATCTGCCGGAGCATCATCGGCCCCTCATTCCACCGATTGCGCCTCGACATTGTCGCGGATTGCGGCGGCAAGCGCGACAAATCGAGGATTGCTCATCGTCTTGACGTCGCGCGGCCGGGGCAGGTCGATCGGCAGGCTGACTTTGACGCGGCCCGGCCGGGCGCTCATCACGATGACGGCATCCGAGAGAAGGATTGCCTCCGTGATGCTGTGCGTCACGAAAAGCACGCTGTTGCGGCTCGCGCTCCAGATCCTCTGCAGCTCGAAACCCATCCGTTCGCGCGTGATGATGTCGAGCGCGCCGAACGGCTCGTCCATCAGCAGCAACGATGGTTGCAGAAGCAGCGCGCGGCAGATCGAGGCGCGCTGCTGCATGCCCCCTGACAGCTCATGCGGATAGCTTTTCTCGAAGCCTTCGAGTCCGGCGAGCTTGATGAGCTCGTGAGCACGGGCGCGATGCCTCCCGGAGGGCTCGCCGCGCATCTCGGCGATGAACAAGATGTTGCGGAGCGTACTGCGCCAGGGCAGCAGAACCGGTGCTTGGAAGACCATGCCGACATCGCCGATCGGTCCCCGGACTTCCTTGCCGCGGACCAGGACTTTGCCGGCGCTCGGCGAGATCAAGCCGGCGATCATGCGCAGTGCCGTCGACTTGCCGCAGCCGCTTGGACCGACGATCGAGACGAATTCGCGCTCGCCGATCGCGAAGCTCAGATCCTCGACAGCGACACCGGTCTCGAACGTCTTGCTGAGACCCTCGACGCGCACCACGGCCGGCTCACCGATTTTCACGGCCGCCTCATACGCGATGCTTCCGACTGGCGGCGCGCCCAAGCCTGACACGATCGTGCATTACCGACAATTCTCCCGCCGGGAAGGGCACTATCAGGGCATCGCATTTGGCTTACAAGTGCAGTGATTCCCCTCGGCGCGTGACCGGTGCGAGGCGCCGCGGGGATGGTGCGAGCGGGTACGCCCTAATTTTGATCATGAACGTCTTTCGCAGGATGGCCGCAGCGGTCGTTGAGCCGTTGCGCACATACATGCTTTTCTCGGCCTCGCGAGGCTTCAGATCGCACGACCACAGCGACTGCCGCGCCGATGTCCGGCGCACCGATCGGCCCACCCACGCCGAACACTCCGCACTCGCTGTGAGGCCGAATTCCCGAGCTCCCAATGCTGGCGAACGGCGAAACGCAACGCCTGGCGACTCTCCGGGAATTACCGGCCAGTAGTCCTTCAAGGATAAGAGAAAGGCCCCGCAGATGCGGGCGGGGTGAGTTAGAGTGGACGGAACGGAATCGCTCGGGCCGGGTCCACGGCAAAGCCTTTGCGGCGGCGCGGAGGAGCGGCTGAAGAAGGGAACACCTTCCATGGAACACGATCGTGGCCCTTGACGGCATCCTATTACGTCTCGCGACGGCCTTCCTCCTCGGCACCATCATTGGAGCGGAGCGGCAATGGAGCCACCATGCCGCCGGCCTCAAGACGAATGCCCTCGTCTGCTTGGGCGCGGCGATCTTCACTCTTTTCGGGGCGGCGACTGCGGGTGCGGACAGCGTCGCGCGCGTCGGCGCGCAGGTCGCTTCAGGGATCGGCTTTCTTGGCGGTGGAGTGATCCTCCGCGAAGGCCTCACGGTCCGCGGGCTCAACACCGCGGCAACGCTCTGGTGCTCTGCCGCGGTCGGCGTCTTCGCAGGCGCCGGCCAGATCGTCGGCGCGACGCTCGCCGCGCTCTTCGTTCTTGCCGTCAACATCGCCATGAAGCCGGTCGCGGACCGCATCAGCACAGCCGCATCGCGCCGTCACGGCGGCGCCATGCACTACACCATCATCGTGTCGGGCGCGGTCGGCATGCACGCCGAGATTCGCCGCCGCCTCACCGAGACGATCACCAAGAGCCCGGTTCACCCGAACAGCCTCGATATCTCATCTGCCGAGCACGGCGAGCGGGTCGAGGTCAAAGCGGTTCTGACGCTCGCTTCGCGAAGCGAGGCGGCCATCGAGGAGATCGCCGCCGCAATGCGCCGCTCGCCCGCGGTTTCCAGCGCCAACTGGCATGCCGACAGCGTCGCCGACGCGGGAAACTGAGATGGACGTGATCGAGGCGACAAAGGACTATGAAACTTGGCTTCGCCGGCGCATTCCCGTCGTCGATGAAGACCTCACCCTCAAGCACGAGCGCATGGCAGAGGCAGCCTTCTCCTTCATGCGCGCCACCTTCTACCGCTGGGTCCAGCTTTGGAATGAGCATTGCCCTGATTTGACCGAAGCGCCGCCGCTCCTTGCCGTCGGCGACCTTCATATCGACAATTTCGGCACGTGGCGCGATGCCGAGGGCCGCCTCGTCTGGGGCATCAACGATTTCGACGAAGCGTGTCTCATGCCTTACGCGATCGATCTCGTTCGGTTGGCGACAAGCGCCATTCTTGCCGGCGAGGAGCAGGGTCTCGCAATCGACAGTACCGAGGCATGCGCCGCCATCATGTCAGGCTATGTCGAGGCGATCCGAGATGGCAGCAAGCCTTTCGTTCGGCGACGTTTCACTTGACATACCCATACGCAAGGCTTAGTGTATCTCCAACAAGGAGATACGGTCATGGTATCGGTTCTTTCTGCCACTCACTTCCATAACGAGGCCGCAGCTTACGATTTCGTCGAAGCGCGGCTTTGGCCGAATGGTCCCGTATGCCCATTCTGCGGCGCGACCAAGGAGCATATCGGTCGGTTGAGCGGCAAGAGCACCCGCGCCGGTCTGCGGAAGTGCTACGCCTGCCGCAAGCCGTTTACCGTCAAGATGGGCACCGTGCTTGAGTCCAGCCACGCGCCACTGCGGATTTGGCTTCAGGCGATCCACCTGATTTGCTCGTCTAAGAAGGGGATCAGCACCCGCCAGCTTCAGCGCACTCTCGGCGTCGGCATGAAAACCGCATGGTTCCTCGGACACCGTATCCGCGAGATGATGAAGACCGATTTCGGCTTGTTCACTCCCCCGCTCGGCGGGAGCGGCATGACCATCGAAGTCGACGAGACTTTCATCGGCCGGAAGCCCGGCATGAAGATCAAGCAAGGCGGCGGCCACAAACACGCCGTGCTGGCACTCGTCGAGCGCGACGGCGGGGTGCGCTCGTTCCATGTTCCGAACGTCAAGGCCGAAACCCTTCGCGCCATCATCGCCACCCACGCTTCGCGCACCAGCCATCTCATGAGCGACGAAGCTACCGCTTATGTCGCGATCGGGTGGAATTTTGCCTCGCATGGCTCCGTCAAACACAGTGCCGACGAGTATGTGCGCGGCAACATTCACACCAACACCATCGAAGGCTTTTTCTCGATCCTGAAGCGGGGCGTCTACGGTGTTTACCAGCATGTCTCCGAGTCGCATCTGAAGCGCTACCTCGCCGAGTTCGATTTCCGGTACAGCAACCGCGAGAAGCTTGGTGTCAACGACGTGGGGCGAGCCGAGATCGCGCTGAAGGGCGCAAAAGGCAAACGTCTTACCTATGCGACGTCTCGTCGAAATGGGCAGACAGAAGCGCATACTGCGTAAGCGGTGGCATCGCGACCAGCCAAGCGATGATCCACGGCAATTGCAATTGCCGTTCATCGAGGAGTGATTGGGCATGATTCCGCTAAACGGCCAAGGAAAACCATTACCGCCAGACTGCGGGTACAACGGCGAATGGCTACTTGAGAATGTCTTGTTTCTATATCGCCCCAGCGACCAGAAAACATTGGGTGGAGGACCGCCAGAAATCACCGCTGCCTTCCAGCTCCCGGATGGACATTGGTGCATTGGCTTCAACGCAATGCAGGTCGCATCTGGGTTACGCATCGGAAGCGAGGAAATCTTTGCGGCCAACCGCAATGGAACTCTAATCATCGACAGCATCGAGAACACTATCCCTGGCCACGGGGCTACTCATGCCAAGAGATGTATTTTCAGATTTGGTAACAGGACCATTGGCCTGACAATTGAAGGGGGAACGCCAAGCGGTAATGCATGACGCATTGTATCGAACTCGAACTTTCATATCTTGAAGAGAACGCTGAAATTCAAGTATTTCAGCAAGTCCTTTATCTCCTGATGACATGATCATGCACCACCGATAGATTGTTCCGTATGCCACGCAAGCCCAAACTCGCACCCGACGATCCCGCGCAGTCAAAGCGCTTCATCGAGACCGCTCGCGAAATCGAAACGGACGAGAGCGCGGAGGCTTTTGAGCGCGCTTTCAAGGTTGTTGTCCCGACGAAGACGGGGGCGGAAAAGAAGGACCACTAACGATTGAGATTGCCGTCGTTGGCGCTCCGGAACCCACAGTTATTGCTACTGCCCCACTGATTGCTGCGGCGACCGGGCTAGGTACATCGGGCATTGTCTTCAGCATGTGGAGCATTGCCACATGAACCCCGCCCATCAAAGCAACCGCGTCATCAACCGATTCGAGCGAGTGTTCCGGGTGAATTAGCGGATTGCGGTGAAGGTTTTTAAGGTCGCGGAGCGCGCTCTTCACTCGGGAATCACCAGCCCCACGATCGTCCAGCGCTTTCAGATAGTCCCCAATATTCCGAGTTGATGGGCGAGGCGCCCCGCCCGTTACGGCGTCGTAGTATCGGTGAAGCACCGATTCATTCGCTCGGTGCAAATGAAATCCAGCGGCGGTTGGCAACGCATATGCAATACATTGCGTGGCCTGCCGCACGTCCAGAATAGCTTCCGGAGCCTTAGCGACAAGACCGTCTGGAAAACATTTCTCCCCAAAATATATAAGGTTAGTCATATTATAATTGCCAACCTCAGAAACGACGTACAAGTTCAGTAGACCAAATTCAGCAGCCAAAACAGCTTCAAAATTCTGCAAATACTGCTGAAGAAAATAAGTTTCATACATCTCAAGAACTTTAGTCATATCTGACTCGTTCTCTATTTTCTTCCTCAGATTCTGAATCGCCGTCAGCAGCATCCGCCCGTGCTGTTGGCAAGTAGTCGTCCGTGAATAATTCGGGCGGATGCTAGTTTAGGCGATCTGGGGTCGTCGAGCGGCGTTGATGAGCGCCGTGATCAGGGCACGCAAAAGCCGCTCCAGCCAGCGCAGGAGGAGGCTGAAGTTG
>JBGPOZ010000182.1:0-10163 GCA_041488295.1 Allostellaceae bacterium | reverse complement strand
ATCGCCGGGCGCGGTCTTCCGGAGAATCGGGCCGGCGTCCTCGACCACATGGCGTTCGCCGCGAAGGATTTGCCCGGCACCCTCGCCAAGATCGAGGGGCGCGGCCTCGAATACACCTTGCGCCGCCAGGCCGAGACGCGCGCCTGGCAGCTCTTCCTTCATGATCCGAACGGGGCCAAGGTCGAGCTCGATTTCGCGCCCGAGGAGACGGCGCCGGGCCGCGCCTAGTGGGCACTTTGAGCAGTCTCGTCAACGCCTTCCTCGTCGTCTACGCGGCGCTCTTCCCAATCGTCAACCCGCTCGGCTCGGCGCCGGTTTTCCTCGTCCTGACCGGCGGCTACACGGTGCCGACGCGCCATCGCCTCGCCCGACAGATCGCGGTGAACGGCTTCCTGTTGCTGCTCGGCTCGCTGCTGCTCGGCTCCTACATTCTCGAATTCTTCGGCATCACCTTGCCGGTGATGCGCGTCGCCGGCGGTGCCGTCGTGACGGCGATGGGCTGGCAGCTCCTCAAGGAAGGGGACGATGTGCGCGAGCCGAAGAACGCCGAGGGCGCAGACGACCAGATCGCGCTGCGACGCGCCTTCTATCCTTTGACCATGCCGCTCACCGTCGGGCCGGGCTCGATCACCGTCGCGATCGCGCTCGGCAGCAAGCGGCCGACGGCAAGCTCGATGGCGGAGCTTGCGTCGATCGGCGCCGCCGCGATCGTCGGTCTCGCCGCCATAGCCGTCACGATCTTCGTCTGTTACCGCTCGGCCGAATATCTCGCGCGCGTCCTCGGCGAGACCGGGACCACCGTCCTCGTCCGCCTCTCCGCCTTCATCCTGCTCTGCATCGGGATCGAGATCCTGTGGAGCGGCGTCGCCGAGCTGCTGGCGACAGTGCCGCGCCAGGCCTTGTAAGAGCGACGCAGGCGCTTCCCTCATTCGAGATACCGGGCGAATCCCGCTCGGCCGTAACCGTCATTCGGAGACGCGAGCTGAGCTTCTGGAACGGGGTTTGCGGATTTGCATTCCGTAGTGCATATCCTGACATTCTCCTGACACCGCGCTGTCAGGAACTCTAATGTAAGGTCCCCTCGACATGAAGGGACACCACATGAGCGAGACATATACCGACCGCCTCTTCGAACGGCTCTGGAGCGGCGAAGCCGCGATGGAGGAATGGAGCGCCGCGGTTGCCGGTGGCTCCGCCAACGAAATTTCAGACGATATGATCGTCGTCTCGACCAGCTACCTCTTCGGGAACGTCACCGCGATTCGGACTGGTGACGGGTTGGTCCTGGTGGACACCGGCAGCCGGGAGAACGCGAAGGACACGCTCAAGGTGATCCGCCGCTGGGACAGCAGCCCGATCAACACCGTCATCTACACGCACGGTCACATCGATCACACTTGGGGCGCTCGGCTTTTGGACGAGGAGGCCGATGCGAATGGTGTTGCGCGCCCGCGAATCGTCGCGCACCGGAACGTCTTGGGACGCTTCCGGCGCTATGACCAGTCGCGGGACCTCAACAGCCTCATCATGGGGCGGCAGTTCAACAAGTCCGAATACGTTTTTCCCGGAGAGCATCGACGCCCGGGCGAAGTCTATGACGATGAACTCAGCCTGACAGTCGGCGGGCTCCGCCTCGACCTCACTCATGGACGCGGAGAAACCGACGACGCGACTTATGTCTGGCTTGCCCAGAAGCGGATTTTGGTCAGCGGCGACTTCGTCATTTGGGCGTTCCCAAATGCCGGCAACCCTCGCAAGGTCCAGCGGTTCGCGCCGGATTGGGCGTCCACGCTCCGGCGGATGCAGGCGCTCGGTCCCCGAATCTTGGTGCCAGGTCACGGGCCCGTGGTTGCGGGCGTCACGCGCGCGGCTCGGATGCTGGATGACGGGGCCAGCGCGTTGGAGAGCCTGGTCAAGCAGACGCTCGAGCTCATGAACAAGGGGCACACCCTGAATTCGCTCCTCCACGAAATCCATGCGCCCCAAGAACTCCTCGCCAAACCCTACCTGCTGCCGAAATACGACGATCCCGCGTTTGTCGTCCGGGGCATCTGGCACCTGTACGCAGGCTGGTTTGACGGGAATCCAGCCCATCTGAAGCCCGCTGCCGACCGTGACCTCGGCGAGGAGATCGCCATGCTTGCTGGCAGCGTCGAAGCGTTGACGCGACGCGCGGAAGCACTTGCCGGAACGGGCAGGACGCGGCTGGCCGCCCACTTGATCGAATTCGCCGCAGCGGCCTCGCCGGATAACAAGGAGGTTCATCGCGTGCGAGCAGACGTCTATGCCGGTTGTGTGGAAGCGGAGACATCCTTGATCGGGAAGGCGATCCTCTCAGTCTCAAAACGCGAGTCGGAAGAGCGTTTGAAGTTGTAAGGGCGTCATCGAACCCGCATGCGCCGCGCTGACCGTCTTTTCGAAATCATACAGATCTTGCGCCGGAAGAGGGTGACGAGAGCGGTCGATCTTGCCGCTCTCCTGGAAGTATCCGAACGCACGATTTACCGAGACATCAGCGACATGGTCTCGAGGGGCGTCCCCATCGACGGAGAGGCGGGCGTTGGATACATCTTGCGGCCGGGCTTTGATCTGCCTCCACTCATGTTCAATGAGAACGAGATCGAAGCGTTGCTATTGGGAGCGCGCATCGTACAATCGTGGGCCGATCCTGAGCTCGCCGCGGCGGCGGCCACCGTGATGGACAAGGTCGGAGCCGTATCGCCGGAATCGTTACGTCAACAGCTTGACTTGGCGAGGCTGTGGGCACCGGCCGATCACGCTCGTGAAACCATCAAGATCGATCAGGCTGCCCTGCGCCACGCCATACGCGACCAACGCAAGATACGGTTCACATATCAGGATCTCGATGGCCAATCGACCGAGCGTGTGGTTCGTCCTTTGATCATGGCGTTTTATGGCCCTGTCTGGTTGCTCGCCGCCTGGTGCGAACTGCGCGAGGGATTTCGCGTTTTCCGGATCGACCGAATGTCCGCCTTCGCGCCGCTAGACACGAAATTCGACGCCGAACCGGGTCAGACGGCACGGGATTTTCTGAAGCAGGATGGCGTCCGCAAAATGGGCCCAGGTCGGATTCATGAGAACGTCTAGTTTGGTATACTCTGATAGCAATGACCGCTTAGGTCGGGAGACGACCTGGGACGCTCTGAAGCAGAGGGTGCCATCCGTCCGATTGTGACCACCAGCCGCGCAAGGCGGATTGCGCCGGGCGCCGCGTTTCTGTAGAAACCGGCGCCTCGCCCCCTCGATCGCAACGCCGGAGCAGCGATGGCCGCCTATCAGTACATCTATGTGATGAAGGGTCTGGGCAAGACCTATCCCGGCGGCCGCGAGGTGCTGAAGGACATCTGGCTCTCCTTCCTGCCCGGCGCCAAGATCGGCGTCCTCGGCATCAACGGCTCGGGCAAATCGACCCTGCTGCGCATCATGGCCGGGCTCGACAAGGAGTTCACCGGCGAGGCCTGGGTCTCCGAGGGCGCCTCAGTCGGCTATCTGGCGCAGGAGCCGGCGCTCGATCCCGCCAAGGACGTCGCCGGCAACGTCATGGAAGGCATGGCGGCAACGAAGGCGCTCCTCGATCGCTTCGAGGCGGTCTCGGCGCGCTTTGCCGAAGAGCTCACGGACGAGGCGATGAACGATCTCATCGCCGAGCAGGGCGAGCTCCAGGAGAAGATCGAGGCCGCCAATGGCTGGGAGCTCGACCGTACCGTCGAGATCGCGATGGATGCCCTGCGCTGCCCGCCCGGGAACGCCGATGTGGCGACGCTCTCGGGCGGCGAGCGGCGGCGCGTCGCCCTCTGCCGGCTGCTGCTGCAACGCCCCGACCTCCTCCTCCTCGACGAGCCGACCAACCATCTCGACGCCGAATCGGTCGCCTGGCTGCAGCGCTTCTTGAAGGATTATCCCGGCACCGTCGTCACCGTCACCCATGACCGCTACTTCCTCGACGAGGTCGCGGGCTGGATCCTCGAATTGGATCGCGGCAAGGGCATCCCCTATGAAGGGAATTACACCGGCTGGCTCGAGCAGAAGCAAAAGCGGCTCGAATTGGAGGGCAAGCAGGAGGCGGCGCGACAGCGGACCCTGCAGCGCGAGTTGGAATGGGTGCGGCAGAGCCCGCGCGCCCGCCAGGCGAAGTCGAAGGCGCGCGTCAGCGCCTATGAGAGCCTCGTCGCGCAAAGCCGCGAGAAGGCGGCGGACACGGTGCAGATCGTGCTGCCGCCGGGGCCGCGCCTCGGCGATCTCGTCATCGAGACCGAGCATCTCGCCAAGGGCTATGGCGAGAGCCTCCTCATCGAGGACCTCAATTTCCGCCTGCCGCCCGGCGGCATCGTCGGCATCATCGGGCCGAACGGCGCCGGCAAGACGACGCTCTTCCGCATGATCACCGGGCAGGAGCAGCCCGATCGCGGCACCATCCGCATCGGCGACACGGTCAAGCTGGGCTATGTCGACCAGTCACGCGACACCTTGGCGGCGATGAAGACGGTGTGGGAGGAGGTCTCGGGCGGTCTCGACGAGATCGATCTCGGCCGCCGCAAGATGCCGAGCCGGGCCTATTGCGCGCTCTTCAATTTCCGCGGTGCAGACCAGCAGAAGAAGGTGGGTCAGCTCTCCGGCGGCGAGCGCAACCGCGTTCACATCGCCAAGATGCTGAAAGAGGGCGCGAACGTGCTCCTGCTCGACGAGCCGACCAACGATCTCGATGTCGACACCTTGCGCGCGCTCGAGGACGGGCTGCTCGAATTCCCCGGCTGCGCCGTCGTCATCAGCCACGATCGCTGGTTCCTCGACCGCATCGCGACCCACATCCTGGCCTTCGAGGGCGATAGCCAAGCGGTGTGGTTCGAGGGCAATTACGCCGATTACGAGGCCGACCGCAAGCGCCGCCTCGGCGCCGAGGCGGACCAGCCGCACCGCATCAAATACAAGCCGCTGACGCGCGGCTGATCGGCCGTCAACGCTGCGCGGTCTTCTCGCGCAGCAGCGCCAACAGCGCGTCGACCTGACCGCCGCCGTGCTGGATGACCGAGGCGAATTCCTGGCGCTGCGTCACCGCCATGCTGATGCCCTCGACGATGACGTCGGTGATCTTGAAGCCCTGCTCGCTCTTGCCGATGCGCCAATCGATCTTGACCGCGGGCGCATTGCCGCCGCGGACCACCTGGCTCGAGACGAGCGATGAGGCATCGCCCTCGGCGCGCGCTCCCATCACCTTGAACTGTTCGTCCCTGTATTCGTTGAAGCGCACCGTATAGGCGTGGACGACATAGCTCTCGAAGAGCTCCTTGAATTCGCGGCGCTGGTCCTCGCTCGCCGTCCGCCAATAGGGGCCGAGCACGAATTGAGAGATCCTCTGAACGTCGAATCCTTCGTCGAAGAGACTGCGAAACTGCCTCTCGCGATCGGTCTCGGCGGTCTGAGACGTCAATACCGTGATGGCGCGCTGGCCGAGATCGGCGACGAAATCGGCCGGGTTGTCGGCCGCGCGGGCGATCGGGCTCGCGCCGGCGAACGCGGCGAGAACGATGACGGTTCGGGCAAAGGCTCGCAAAGACATGACTATACCTCGCTTTGTCCGGTCGGGTTCAGCGGCGCGGCTTCAGGGGTTCGGGTTGCCCTCGGGCGGCTGTTCGTGACGAATCACAGCCTCGCGCCGCTGCCGATAGAGGCTACGGATCGTCGCGTAGAAATCGAGGGACGTGCTCTGGATCCGGTCGAGAATGTCGATATTCTGCGAGCGCGTGTCGATGCCGTCAATGACGGCTCGGCCATAGGTCGCATAGGTCCCGGCGTCGGTCTGTCGCAAAGCGCCGTCGGTAGGGTCGGCGTACACATCGGCGACGAGGCCCACCGTGTCGCGCGGGTCCGACGGGCCGAAGATCGGCAGGACCAAATAGGGGCCCGCGGGCACGCCCCAGACGCCGAAGGTCTGACCGAAATCGGCGTCGTGGAAGGGAATGCCGAGATCGGTCGCGACATCCATGATGCCGCCCAATCCGAGAATCGTATTGATCCACATCCGCGCGAAGGTGTCGCCGGCAAGCTTGCCCTCGCCCTGCAGCCCGTCGTTGAACATGATGACCGGGGACCGCAGATTGTTGAGGAAGCTGCGAATCGAATGGCGGATCGTTTGCGGAATATAGTCGCGATAGGCCGTCGCGACCGGCTTCAAGAGGTATTGGTCGAAGGTCATGTTGACCGCGAAGATGCCGCGATTGACCGGCTCGATCGGATCGTTGACCTGATAGGCGTCGTCTTCCTGGCCGGGCTGCGCGGTCGTGGCGCAGCCGCACAGGAGGCTCAATCCGAGGAAAAGCGTGGCTTGAAAAGCGCGCCGCAATGGGATCGATCGCATCGTCTTCGTACTCGCCCTTTTTACGGAGATCGCTGCCCGACCCCCCGGATTTCGTGACGCGACGCGAAGCGCGCGGGGTATATCGGCACCATAGTCGGAGTTAACCATGGCGGCAAGTCACCCGTCGCCCCGCACCCTGCGGTGTTGCCATCCTGCCACGCATGGGACGCCGGGCAGAACGAGGCAAAAATTATTGTGCTGTTTAAGTGTTATTTTTTCGTTGTCGAGAGGCTTTTGATTCAGAACCGCGATTTATCGCGGCAGTGGTGCGATCTTGTTTGCACATAATATAAAGATATGTTTATATGCACCTTGATTTTTGGATGCATAGCATGGAACATGTCCTTGCCGGCTTGCGGGCGGCGGCCGAATCGACGCGGTTGCGTCTCCTCGTTCTGTGCGCCCATGCCGAGCTGACGGTCAGCGAGCTGACGCAGATCCTCGGGCAAAGCCAGCCGCGCGTCTCGCGTCACCTCAAGCTCTTGTGCGAGGCCGGCCTCCTCGATCGCCTGCGCGAGGGGAGCTGGGTGTTCTATCGCCTGGCGCGCGGCGCCGCGGGCGGCGCGCTCGGCGCCCTTCTCGCCGGCCTCGTCCCCGAGAACGATCCGATGGTCGCGCTCGACCGCGAGCGGCTGCGGCTCATCCAGCGGAGCCGAGCCGAGGAGGCCGCCTCCTATTTCCGTGCCAACGCCGATCAGTGGAGCCGGATCCGCTCGCTCCATGTCGATGAGCGCGAGGTCGAGCGCGCGATCGCGGAGCTTCTTCCCGTCGGCGAGGCGCGCGAATTGCTCGACATCGGCACCGGCACCGCGCGGATGATCGAGATCCTGGCGCCGCGGGTCGAGCACGTCGTCGGCATCGACCTCTCGCGCGAGATGCTGACGGTGGCCCGGGCCAATCTCGAGCGTTCCGGCTTGCGCAACTGCTCGCTGCGCCAGGGCGACATGTATCAGCTCCCGCTGCCCGGCGAGTCGTTCGACGCCGTCGTCATCCACCAGGTCCTGCACTACGCCGACCGCCCTGGCGATGCCGTCGCCGAGGCGGCGCGGGTGTTGCGGCCGGGCGGCCGGCTCCTCATCATCGACTTCGCGCCGCATGCGCTCGAAAATTTGCGCACCGACCACGCGCATCGCCGTTTGGGCTTCAGCGACGACGAGATCGTCGATTGGTGCCGCGCGGCAGGGCTCGAACCTGCTCGCGCGCGCCATCTTCCGGGTTCTCCCCTCACCGTGGCGCTGTGGTCGGCGACACGCCGGCCGGTGCGCGTCGCCGTGCCGCATGATGCCGAAACCGCGGGATTCGCGCCGAGCAAGGCGGCGCCCTCGGAACGTACCGTCCTCGTCAACCCGACCGGATTGGTCTAGGGGAGACCGCCATGGCTGCGAAACGGCACATCGTTCCCGACGCGCTCCTCGCCGTCGATCCCCGCGCCGAACGAGGCGGCACGGCGCCGCTCGTCTCCTTCGAGTTCTTCCCGCCCAAGACGGCGGAGATGGAGGAGAAGCTCTGGCAGACGGTGACGCGGCTCGAATGGCTGCAGCCGCGCTTCGTCTCGGTGACCTACGGCGCCGGTGGCTCGACGCGCGAGCGCACCCATGCGACGGTCGTCCGGATTCGCCGCGAGACCCATCTCGAGCCGGCGGCGCACCTCACCTGCATCGGCGCCGGCCGGGCGGAGATCGACGCCGTGGCGCGGCGCTATTGGGAGGCCGGCATCCGCCATATCGTGGCGTTGCGCGGCGACCCGCCGACGGGATGCGCCGGCTACACGCCGCACCCCGAGGGCTACGCCCACGCCGCCGATCTCGTTGCCGGCTTGCGGCGGGTGGGCGCCTTCGAGATCAGCGTCGCGGCCTTTCCCGAGACGCATCCCGAGGCGAAGAGCGCCGCCGCCGATCTCGACAATCTGAAGCGCAAGATCGATGCCGGCGCCAACCGGGCGATCACGCAATTCTTCTTCGACGTCGACCTCTATCTGCGCTTCGTCGACCGTGCGCGCGCCGCCGGGATCGCCGTGCCGATCGTCCCCGGCATTCTGCCGGTGACGAACTTCGCGCAGGTGAAGAAATTCGCGGCATCGTGCGGCGCCAGCGTGCCGGCATGGATGGCGGCGCAGTTCGAGGGGCTCGACGACGACCCCGAGACGCGCCGTCTCGTCGCCGCCTCGATCGCCGCCGAGCAGTGCCGCCGCCTGCAATCGAACGGCGTCGGCGAATTCCATTTCTACACCCTGAACCGCGCCGACCTCACCGTCGCGATCTGCCACATGATCGGCGTGCGCGGCCGCCCGCCGGTGGCCGCCACCGCTCTCGCGGTTCGATAGGAGACCCAGCAAACCAATGGCCCACCTTCTCGACTTCCTCGCCGACCGCGTGCTGCTGTGCGACGGCGCCATGGGAACGCAGGTCCAGGCGCGCGATCTCCATATCGAGCGCGATTTCCTCGGCCATGAGAATTGCACCGAGATCCTGAACGAGAGCCGCCCCGACCTCGTCCGCGAGATTCACCTCGGATATCTGCGCGCCGGCGCCGATGCGGTGCAGACCAACACCTTCGGCGGCTCGCCCATCACCCTCGGCGAGTTCGGTCTCCAGGACAAAGCCTTCGAACTCAACAAGCGCGCGGGCGAGCTCGCGCACGAAGCGGTCGCCGAGTTCAAAGGCGACGGCCGCACCCGCTTCGTCATCGGCTCGGTCGGACCCGGCACGCGCCTGCCGACCCTGGGCCACGTCAAATACCGCCCGCTCGAGGATGCCCTCGCCATCCAATGCCAGGGCCTCATCGCCGGCGGGGTCGACGCCATCCTCATCGAAACTTGCCAGGACCCGCTGCAGATCAAGGCGGCGGTGAACGGTGCCAAGCGCGCGCGCGCCGAAGCCGGCAAGGACATTCCGATCCTCGTCCAGGTGACGATCGAGACGACCGGGACCTTGCTGGTCGGCGCCGACATCGCTGCCGCCGCCACCATCGTCCACGCGCTCGACGTGCCGGTCATCGGCCTCAATTGCGCGACCGGCCCCCAGGAGATGGCTGAACATGTTAGATGGCTCGGCGAGAATTGGCCGGGCCGCATTTCGGTGCAGCCTAATGCCGGGCTGCCCGAGCTCATCGCCGGCAAGACGCATTACCCGCTGACGCCCAACGAGCTGGCGCAGTGGCTCGAGCGCTTCGTCATCGAGGACGGCATCGGTATGGTCGGCGGCTGCTGCGGCACCGACGTGCCGCACATCGCGGCGCTGGATCACATGCTGCGCCGTCTCGGCAAGGATGCGTGGCGCCCGGCGCCCGTCGAGCGCAAGAGCGTCTGGGTCCCCTCGCTCGCCTCGCTCTACGGGCAGGTGCCGCTGCGCCAGGAGAATGCGTTCCTCGCGATCGGCGAGCGCTGCAACGCCAACGGCTCGAGGAAGTGGCGGCAACTTCAGGAAAAGCACGATTGGGACGGCTGCATCGACATGGGGCGCGAGCAGGTGAAGGAGGGGAGCCACGCCCTCGACATCTGCACCGCCTTCGTCGGGCGCGACGAGATCGCCGAGATGAACGAGGTGGTGAGCCGCATGCGCGGCGCCGTCAACGCGCCGCTCGTCATCGATTCGACCGAGCTGCCGGTGCTCGAATCGGCACTCGAGCTCTATGGTGGAAAGCCGATCCTCAACTCGATCAATTTCGAGGATGGCGAGGGGGCCGCCGAAAAGCGCATGCAGCTCGCCAAGCGCTTCGGCACCGCTGTCATCGCCTTGACGATCGACGAGACCGGCATGGCGAAGGAGGTCGAGCACAAGGTGGCGCT
>JBGPOZ010000181.1:0-10171 GCA_041488295.1 Allostellaceae bacterium | reverse complement strand
GGACATCATGGCAGGACTCCCCTCGTGACGGGGCCCATGATAGGCGCACCGAGGGTGGAAGCGGAAATTCATCGACGGGGCTGGCAAGCTGCCGCCGAACTGCTAAAGCATACATGGCGGCGCGAGCGCTCTCGCCGCCCGATCGATGTGCTCAACCATGGAGACAAAAATGAGATCCTCGCTTCCGCTAGCCCTCGCGGCAATCCTCGCCTGCGGGCTTGCGCTGGCTGCCGGCACCGCTCAGGCGCAAACCACGAGCAAGCCGAAGAAGACCTCGCTCGCCGAATGCGCCACCATGCTCGATCCCTTCCACAACAAGAAGAGCGACGCGGTGAAGGACGAGACGATCGCCGAATACGTGCCGCTCATGAAGAACTATTGGAAGAAGCACTGCCCGGCGGATTTCTATGCGCGGCAGGTGGCCGACGCCGATCTGCGCAAGCGCATCGACGCGGCGGTGCCGCCGCCGAAGACCAACGCGAAAAAGCCGGGCTGAAAATTCGAGAGCTTCGGGCTCTTACGCCGGTGACCCGCGACTAGCGAAGCGGCCCCAGGGATCAACCACCAAGGCACCAAGGGCACCAAGTTCTTTGTGCGCGCAACGCCGTGCACATCATCGTCACCCGCGCGCTCGATCGCGGCCAATCATGGATCCGCGCTTCGCGCGCTCGGTCCCTTGGTGCCTTGGTGCCTTGGTGGTTCAAAATCAGCCTCTCGGCACAACGGGCAGGACGATATGCGAGGGATGGGCTGCGTCGAGATGGATCGTGTTGACCGCGATCTGCCGCCGCCGAGCCAACCCCTCGGGCTCGCCGGTATTCGGGTTCACGTCGAAATGCGGGAAGTTGCTCGACGCGATGTCGAGGCGGATGCGGTGCCCGGCCTTGAAGAGATTGCTGGTGGCGAAGGGCTCGATCGTGATCGCCGCGATCTCGCCCGGCGCCAGCATTTCGGGCTTCTCCCATGATTTCCGATAGCGGACGCGAAAGATCCCATCGGTCAAATTCATGGCAAAGCCGTTGGGGTAGTCCGCATTGGGCGGATGCCAATCGATGAGCTTTGCCGTGAAATCCGTATCCGGCGCAGAAGAGGAGATCCAGAGGCGCACCGTGATCGGCCCGGTGATCTCGACATCGTGCCCCAGCACCTCCGTCGTGAAGACGAGGATGTCGCGCCGCGCCGCCAGCGGCAGATAGGGCGGGCGGGAGCCGAAGAAACCCGGCCCCTCGATTTGATCATAGGCGCCGCCCTGCATCACCGGCTCGCCCGAGGTGACGGTGCCGCCGATCGTCGGCACCGGGTGTTCGGGGTCATGATCATAGCTGAGCCGCGCCGAGTCGGCGGGCGGCGGCGCCTGGCTCAACGAGAGATCGCGGCGCAGATAGAATTTCGTCTGCCGCGCCTCGGGAAGCGGCCAGTCGGTGGCGCTCCGCCATGTGCCGCCATGGTCGAGCCTTCCCTCGCCATTGCGCCGGCCGGAGCCGCCGCCCATGCGGAAGTAGCGCACGCGCGGCTCGTCCTCGGCGCCGTTCGCCGCGCCCTTCAGCCAGCGGTCGAACCATTTGAGGCGGAGCGCCCGGTAATCCTCGGCGAGCGCGCCATCGAGCGTGGCATCGGCGCCGAAATCGACGTCGCCCGCAAAGGTGTCCGAGCGGTCGCCATGCGTCCACGGGCCGAAGATGAGCCATTGCGGGCCGCGCCCCGCCGCCGTGAGGCCGCGGTAATTCTCGGTCGCCGTGCGCACATAGGCATCGTACCAGCTCGAGAGATGCACCATCGGAACAGCGGCGTAGCGCTCGTAGAAACCTGCCATCCAGATGCCGACGCGCTTCCAATAGTCGTCGAACGCGCCATGCGTCCATTGCTCGAAGAGATAGGCCTCGTAATCGGGCGCGGCGGCGAGCGGCGAGTGGCCTTGAAACCACGGCATGCGCTGGAACCACGCCGCCGTGTCGACCGCGTCGATCGCCGCCTTGGCGACCGGGTCGCGGGCGATCTCGGGCGCCTCCCGCGCCTGCTTCAGCGCCCAAGTCGCCTGCTTCAGCTCGAAGGCGCCGCCTTGCCGGATGCCGCTCTGAAAGGCGTTGGAGAAGCCGCCGGAATCGAGGAATTGGCAGGCAAGCCCCGGCGGGTCGAGGCAGCCGAGCGCCGCCTGTGTGTGCGCTGCGTAAGAAAGCCCCATGGTGCCGATGCGGCCTGCGCTCCAGGGTTGCTTTGCCAGCCACGCGACCGTGTCGTAGCCGTCGGCGCCGTCATCGAGGTATTTGGTGAAACGGCCCTCGGAGCCGTAGCGCCCGCGGCAATCCTGATAGACGACGACGTAGCCGTGGCGCACGAAATACTGCGCGATATCGCCGCGGCCGCGCGGGCTCGGGTCCTTCGCGGTGCGCTCGGAGCGGCTCACCGCGCCCTTGTCGTAGGGTGTCCGTTCGAGGATGACCGGAAAGCGGCGCTCGACCGGCCGCCCGCCCTGCGCCGGCCGATAGATGTCGGCGGCGAGGCGCACGCCGTCGCGCATCGCGATCATGACGTCGCGCTCGACGGCGACCTCGTAGAGCGGCTCGGCCATCTCCCTCCCCGTTCTGTTTTCGAAGGTCATGATCCGTCGGCCGGAAAGCTGGGTCCAGCAATTCTCGGTCCCCCATCGATCATCGAGGCCGATGCTGGATCGAGATCGTGCGTTCTTCGACTTCGCTCAGAATGAGGGGATAGTTTTTGTGCCATTCTCAATCCTCCTCATGCTGAGCGAAGTCGATGCACGCACCGACCGGCGTGCAGCTCTGCGTAGCCGGACAATGAGAATTGCTGGGTCGGGTCCAGCGCAATTGCGCCGCGGCGGCGGCGGCGGCATCATCGGGCGCAAGCGACACAAAACGCGATACGGGAGAACGAGGATGACCGACGAGATCGCGATGATGTCGGCGACCGAGCTGCGCCGGCACTATCGGGCGAAGAGACTGTCGCCGGTCGAGGCGACGAAGGCGGTCCTCGACCGCATTGCAGCGCGTGACGGCGCGCTCAACGCCTTCCGATTCGTGGCTCACGACGAGGCGCTCGCCGCGGCGCGGGGATCGGAGGCGCGCTGGATGAAGGGCGCGCCGATAGGGCTTCTCGACGGCATTCCGGCGACGGTCAAGGATCAGTGGCTCGCCAAGGGCTGGCCGACCTTGAAGGGCTCGCGGACGATCAACCCGGACGGCCGCTGGGACGAGGATTCACCGGCGGTGGCGCGGATGCGCGAGCATGGCGCCGTTTTCCTCGGCAAGACCAACATGCCGGAATTCGGCTGGAAGGGCGTGACCGACAGCCCGCTCACCGGCATCAGCCGCAACCCGTGGAACCCGGCCAAGACCTGCGGCGGGTCGAGCGGCGGCGCCGCGATCGCCGCGGCGAGCGGCATGGGCATGCTCAATATCGGCTCGGACGGCGCGGGCTCGATCCGCATCCCTGCCGCGTTCTGCGGCATCTACGGCCTCAAGGCGACCTACGGGCGGGTTCCGGCATATCCCTATGGCCTCCTCCCCGGCTGCTCGCATACAGGGCCGATGGTGCGCAATGTCGCCGACGCGGCGCTGATGCTGAATGTCATCGCCGAGCCCGATCCGCGCGACTGGCTCCAGCTCCCTTATGACCGGCGCGATTGGCGCATCGGCCTCGAAGATAGCGTGCGCGGCCTCCGCGTCGCCTACAGCCGGACGCTCGGCCATGGCTGGGTCGATCCCGAGATCGGCGCGCTGGTCGACAAGGCGGCGGAGGTCTTCGCCGAGCTCGGCGCCCATGTCGAGGAGAAGGACCCGGGATTTCCCGATCCGCGCGCGCCGTTCGAGGCCTTCTATATGGGCAACATGGCGGCGACGCTCGAGGGCATCCCGCGCGAGCAGCATGCGCTGATGGATGAGGGCTATATCGCCTTGGCGGAAAGCGGGCGGCGCTATACGGCAGGCGACATGCTGCGCGCTTGGGCGGCGCGCGAGGCGCTCGGCCGCCACATGAACGCCTTCCACGAAACTTACGATCTGCTGCTGACGCCGCAGCTTCCGCTCGCCGCCTTCGATGTCGGGATAACGCATCCGCCGCGCCTCAAGGCGATGTTCGACTGGCTGCCCTTCACCTTTCCCTTCAACTTCACGCAGCAGCCGGCGGCGAGCGTGCCGTGCGGCTTCACCAGCGACGGGTTGCCGGCGGCGCTGCAGATCGTCGCCGCGCGTTACCGCGAGGACCTCGTGCTGCGCGCGAGCCGCGCCTATGAGAGCGTCCATCCCTTCAAGATGCCGGCGTGAAGGGGGTGCGAGGGGGGCGGGAACCCGCCCCATCCTGAGAGTTCCGTGCACATCTCAATGGGGAGCACACCCATTTCGGGTGACAAGTTCTGTGACAATCAAGTGATACGGATGCAACCTGGGAATGCTTCGGCCTCCCGGCCGGTCGAATCTCCACACGGAGATTCCGCCGATGAAGCCACTCCTGATTGCACTCGCCATGGCTACCCTCGCAACGACGACGCTCCCGCCGACGGTCGCGATGCCGAGATCGGGCGAGTTGGGGCCGGTTGCCTGCGGAAGCCCTACGGATCTCTACGATCTGCTCAACGCCGCCGACCGCCAAGACGCCAAGGAAACCGCGCGCTTGATCAACGGGCCGTGTCAACCCCTGGGAGGCGCCAAATACCAGGTCGAGAAGGCGATGAACGGCGTCCTGCTGGTCCGCATCTTCCCGCCCGACGGGAGCTGGGCGAAATCGCACCTCGCCTACACGCTCGACGAGATGATCGCTGAGCAAGAATAAACGGGTCGGTCGTCAGGAAGCGCCCTCCTCGACGCCCTTGAGCGCCAGCTCGTCGGCGCGATGGCATGCGGTCCAGTGGCCGGTCGCCGCCTCGCGCAGCAGCGGCGTCTCCTCGCGGCAGCGCGGGACGGCGTAACGGCAGCGCGGATGGAAGGCGCAGCCGGGCGGCGGGTGCGCGGGGTCGGCGACCTCGCCCTGGAGAATGACGCGCTGGGCGCGCAGCCGCGGATCGGCCTTCGGCACGGCCGAGAGCAGCGCCTCGGTATAGGGGTGGCGGGGCTGCGCGAAGAGCGAACCCGTCGTCGCGACCTCGACGATCTTCCCGACATACATGACGGCGACGCGGTCGCTCACATGCTTCACGACGCTGAGGTCGTGGGCGATGAAAAGATAGGAGAGGCCGAGGCGATCCTGCAGCTCGAGCAGCAGATTGACGATCTGCGCCTGGACCGAGACGTCGAGCGCCGAGACCGGCTCGTCGGCGACGATGAGGCTGGGGTTGAGCGCGAGCGCCCGAGCGATGCCGATGCGCTGGCGCTGCCCGCCGCTGCAGGCATGCGGGAAGCGGTTCATGTAGGCGGCGGGGAGCTGCACCAGCTCGAGCAGCTCTTCGACGCGGCGGCGCCGCTCGGCGGCGTTCTTCATGCCGTTGACGAGCAGCGGCTCGGCGATGATGTCGCCGATCATCATGCGCGGATTCAGGGACGAGAACGGGTCTTGGAAGATCATCTGCATGTGCCGGCGGAACGGCTTCAGCGCGCTCTTCGGCACCTGCGCGATGTCGACGGCGCCGCGATCGCCGACGCGAAAGCAGATCGCCCCGGCGCTCGGCTGCAGCGCGCGCACGATGCAGCGCGAGACCGTCGTCTTGCCGCAGCCGCTCTCGCCGACGAGCGACAAGGTCTCGCCCTTGGCGATATGGAAGCTGACGCCGTCGACCGCGCGCACCTGGCCGACGACGCGGCGCAGCAATCCCTTGCGGATCGGGAAGAGTTTGCGCAGCTCGACGACCTCGAGGAGGGTCACGACGCCGTCTCGCTTTCATAGAGAAAGCAGCTGACCTCGCGGCCCTCGCCCGCCGGCCGCATCTCGGGCACCGTCTTATCGCAGCGTCCGGGCATGAAATCGCCGCAGCGCGGATGAAACGGGCAGCCGCGCGGGCGATCGTAAGGGTGGGGGATCGAGCCGCTGATTGTCGCCAGCTTGTCGCGCGGGCGCGCGAGGATGCTCGGGATCGAACGCAGCAGCGCCCTGGTGTATGGGTGCTTGGGTGCATGAAAGATGGCGTCGACCGGGCCGCGCTCGACGGCGCGGCCGAGATACATGACGACGACGTCGTCAGCCATCTCGGCGATGACGCCCATGTCATGGGTGATGAGGATGATGGCGAGGCCGCGCTGCCGCTGCAGGCCGCGCAGCAGATCGAGGATCTGCGCCTGGGTCGTGACGTCGAGCGCGGTCGTCGGCTCGTCGGCGATGAGGATGCGCGGCTCGGCGGCGAGCGCCATCGCGATCATGACGCGCTGGCGCAGCCCGCCCGAGAGCTGGAAGGGGTATTCATCGACCCGCCGTTCCGGGCGCGGGATGCCGACCATGGCGAGAAGCTCGATCGTGCGCGTCTTCGCCGCCGGCTTGTCGAGGCCTTTGTGCAGGCGCAGCACCTCGCCGATCTGGTTGCCGACGGTGTAGAAGGCGCTGAGCGAGGTCATCGGCTCCTGGAAGACGAGCGCGATCTCGGCGCCGCGGATCGAGCGCATCTCGCGGCCGGCAGGATCGAGGCCGGCGAGATCGACGGTGGCGCCGTTGCGATCGAGGAGGATCCGTCCCGCCTCGATGCGGCCCGGCCGCTCGACGATGCGCAGGATCGAGCGCGCGCTGACGCTCTTGCCGCAACCGCTTTCACCGACGATGCCGAGCGTGCGGCCGGGATAGAGATCGAAGCTCGCGCCGTCGACCGCGCGCACCACTCCCTCATCCTGATGGTAGTAGGTCTTCAGATCGCGGATCGAGAGGATCGGCGTTTCAGCCATAAGGATCGGCCGCGTCGCGCAGCCCGTCGCCGAGGAAGTTGAAGGCGAGGATGACGATGATCACCGGGACCGCCGCGATGAGGAGCCAGGGCGCGATGCCGAGCGTCTGGATGTTCTGCGCATCCTGCAACAGGACGCCCCAGGAGATGGCGGGCGGGCGCAGGCCGAGACCGAGGAAGCTCAGCGACGTTTCGCTGATGATCATCGCCGGGAGCGCGAGGCTGGTCGCGGCGATGACGTGGCTGAGGAACGAGGGCAGCATGTGACGGAAGATGATGCGCAGCCGGCTCGCCCCGGCGAGCTCGGCGGCGATAACGAAATCCTCGCCGCGCAGCGACAGGAACTGGCCGCGCACGACGCGCGCCAGATCGGTCCAGCCGATGAAGGAGATGATGACGGTGATGGCGAAATAGATCTGCCCCGTCGACCAGGTGTTGGGCAGCGCCGCGGCAAGACCCATCCACAGCGGGATCGTCGGGATCGAGCGGATCACCTCGATGAGACGCTGGATCAGCGTGTCGACGGCGCCGCCATAGAGGCCGGAGATGCCGCCGAGCAGCACGCCGAGGAAGAGGCTGACCGTGACACCGGCAAGGCCGATCGACAAGGAGACGCGCGTCGCCACGGCAAGGCGCGACCAGAGATCGCGGCCGAGGAGATCGGTGCCGAGGAGGTAGAGCCCGTCCTCGGCCTTGCCATTGGCGACGCCGAAGAGATGCGTCGTCGTCGGGAAGAGGCCGAAGAGCTTGTAGGGATAGCCCTCGGCGAAAAAGCGCAGCTGGAGCGTGCTGTCGGGGTCGACCGTGTAGACGATCTTGAAGGTCTTGAGATCGCGCTTGCCCTTGAGGCCGTGCACCCAGGGACTGAAGGCGCCGTCATCGCCCCAGAGATGGATCGCCTGCGGCGGGATGTAGCTGCGCCGCGAATCGGTCGCCTGCTGGTCGGTGTAGGCGATCGTGTCGGCGAAGATCGCGGCGACGTAGAAGAGGATGACGATGACGCCGCTCCACACCGCGAGGCGATGCTTGCGGAAGCGCCACCAGGTGAGCTGGAACTGCGTCGCGAAGGCGATTTTCTCTTCGGCCGACGCTTCCTGCGCCGGTGCCCGCCACGCGACGAGCCGGGCGAGGGCGCCGCTCATTCCTCGACCTGGAAGCGGATGCGCGGATCGATCCACATCAGGACGAGATCCGAGACGAAGGTGCCGATCACCGTCATGATTCCGAGCATGAGGACGATCGTGCCGGCGAGAAACATGTCCTGCGCGACGAGCGAGGTGAGCAGCAACGGCCCCACGGTCGGCAGGCTGAGCACGAGCGCGACGATGATGCCGCCCGAAACCACCTGCGGGAAGAGATAGGCGACGCTGCTGGCGAAGGGGTTGAGCGCGGCGCGCACCGGGTATTTCAGAATGACGCGGGTCTCCGAGAGCCCCTTGGCGCGCGCCGTCACGACATAGGGCTTGCGCAGCTCGTCGAGGAGGTTGGCGCGCATGATGCGGATGAGCTGCGCCGTGCCGGCGACGGCGAGGACGAGCGCCGGCAGCGGCAGGTGCTTGGCGAGATCCCAGATCTTGGCGAAGCTCCACGGCGCCAGCGCGAAATCGGCCGAGAACAGCCCGCCGATATTGGCGTCGAGAAATTTGAACGACAGATACATCAGGATGAGGGCGAGGAGAAAGTTCGGCACGGCGATGCCGATGAAGCCGAAGAAGGTGAAGATGTAGTCGCCGAGCGAATATTGCCGGACCGCGGAATAGATGCCGATCGGCAGAGCGATGCCCCAGGTCAGGATGATGGCGGCGACCGAGACGACCATGGTCAGCCACAGCCGGTCGCCGATCACCTCGGTGACGGGGCGCATCCACTCCATCGATTCGCCGAAATCGCCCTCCGCCACCCGGCTGATCCATTTGCCGTATTGCACATAGATCGGCCGGTCGAGCCCGTAGAGCTGGCGCAAGCCCTGCGCCTCCTCCGCCGAGACGGAGCTGCCGCTCGCCGAGAGGCGCGAGATGTAGGCGTCGACGAAATCGCCGGGCGGCAGCTGGATGATGACGAAGGAGAGGACCGAGATCGCCCAGATGGTGACGAGCGCGAGGAGGAGGCGGCGGATTGTGTAGGCGATCATGGGGGGCAGGTTCCCGCGCGCCCAGCCCCCCCACCCCAGCCCTCCCCCGCAAGGGGGGAGGGAGAGGCGGTGGAGACGATGAGGGCATCCCCTCCCCCCTTGCGGGGGAGGGTTAGGGTGGGGGCTGCTTCACACATGCTCGATACCGAGAGGGCCGCTCTACTCCTTGTAATACCACGTCTCCGGATGCGAGCCGCCCGGCACGCGGCAATGCTGGGCGATGCAGACGCGCGAGGCGATGTTGCCGAGCTTGTTGCTGACGAGGCGCACGCCCATGAGCGAGGAGGATTGGCCGACCGTGCCGATGTCCCATTGCTGGTCGACGACGATCTTCCAGATCTCCTGCGCCGTCTTGATGCGATCCTCCTCCTTCTGACCGGCCGCAGAACGGAAGAGCTCGAGCGCCTTCAGCATAAGAGGATCGCTCGGCTTGGTCCCTTGCGCGCCGTTCGAGGCGTACCAGGTGGCAAAGGCAGGTCCCATGAAGGCCTCGGTCGGGTCGACCGGGATGGCGTGGCGCGGGAAGAGATAGAGAAGCTCGGTGCCGCCATTGTTCCAGACCATCAGCTGGTGCTCGTTGTTCTTCTGCCGCGTCATCATCAGGGTGCGCTCGAGCTCCTTGACGTCGAGCTGGATGCCGATCTTCTTCCATTGCTGCGCCACCATCTCGAGCTGATTGGGCCAGGGCAGGAAGGCGCGCGCGGTGTTGACCTGGAGGCGCAGCCGCTCGCCATTGTCGGTGCGCAGGCGGTAGCCCTCGCCGTCCTTTTTCGCGAGCCCGATCGCATCGAGCATCTGGTTCGCCTTGGCGGGATCGTAGACCGACCATTTCTTGCGCCATTCCGGTCCGGGATTGTAGGGCGAGATGTCGGCGGGCACGACCGAACCCGGCGTCGCCAAGCCGAGGAAGAAGGTCTCGTTGATCTGATCGCGGTCGATGCCGAGCGAGAGCGCGCGGCGGAAATCGACGTTGGTGAGCCATTTGGCGATCTCGGGATCGGCGGTGTAGCTCTGATTGACGAAGATGATGGTGTCGCCACCATTGATTCCGAGATCGAGATGGACGGTGTAATTGCCCTTCTTCTGATTTTCGAGGATCACCGGCAGCTTGCCGATGTCGATGTGGCGCTCCTGCAGATCGTACTCGCCGGCCATGGCGCGCAGATTGACCACCTCCGTGTCCTGCGCCAGGGTGAGAATGACCTTGTCCATGTAAGGCAGCTGAT
>JBGPOZ010000180.1:0-10213 GCA_041488295.1 Allostellaceae bacterium | reverse complement strand
GGGGGCCTATGGCCACTCGCGCCTGCGCGAGCTGGTGCTCGGCGGCGTCTCGCGCACAATGCTCGGCCAAATGACCGTGCCGGTTCTGATGGCACATTGAGGACGATGCGGAAGCACGCATCGGCTTGGAGCTCGATCTTGCGATCGAACCCTTCCTGGCATCCGCGCGACGGCAGGGGCTGGCGGGAGATGACGATTCCCCTTCGGCCGATCATGCTCTAGCCTCACCCATCATCGAAACTGCCCGTCCTCGGGCACATGGGACAGCGGCAAGATGCACGATCTTCTCATCAAGAACGCCGTCATCGTCGACGGGCTGGGCGGCGCGCCTTATGCGGGCGCGCTCGCGGTCGCGGGCGGCCGCATCGCGGCGATCGGCCGCGACCTCGGCGCGGCGCGCGAGACGGTCGATGCGCAGGGGCTGACGCTCGCCCCCGGGATCATCGACGGCCACACCCATTACGACGCGCAGATCACGTGGGACCCGCTCGCCGATCCCTCGCCCTCGCTCGGCGTCACGACCATCGTCATCGGCAATTGCGGCTTCACGATCGCGCCGTGCCGCGCCGCCGACCGCGACCTCACCATGCGCAATTTGACGCATGTCGAGGGCATGTCCTTGGACGCGCTGCGCGCCGGCATCCGCTGGGATTTCGAGAGCTTCCCCGAATATCTGGCGATGATCGAGCGGCGCGGAATCGTCCCGAACGTCGCCGCCTTCATCGGCCACTCCTCGCTGCGCACTTACGTCCTCGGCGAAGACGCCGCCAAGCGCGCCGCCACCGCGGACGAGGTCGCCGCGATGCAGGCGCTCGTGCGCGAGGCGATGGCGGCGGGTGCGGTCGGCTTCGCCAGCTCGACCAACGAGCCGCATAACGGCGAGAACGGCGTGCCGATGCCCTCGCGCCTCGCCGACGACCGCGAGATGCGCGGCCTCGTCACCGCGATGGGCGAAAGCGGGCGCGGCATCTTCATGCTGACCAAGGGCACGATGACCTCGGTGCCGTATCTGGAGACGCTCGCCGCCGACAGCGGCCGGCCGGTGCTGATCGCGGCGCTCATGCACAACCCGGTCAATCCGCAACGAGTGTTCGACGCGCTGCGCGAGATCAACGAGGCGCGCGGGCGCGGGCGCAAGCTGATCGGCCAGGTCTCGTGCACGCCGCTCACCATGGATTTCACGCTCGAGAGCCCCTACCTCTTCGAGCCCTTCGATGCGTGGAAGCCGGCGATGGAAGCGCATGGCGAGGCGCTGAGGGAGATCTACCGGAACGCCGCCTTCCGCGCGGCGGTCAAGGCCGACATGGCACGCCTGCGCGGCATGCGCCTCTTCAACAGCGAGTGGCACAAGATGGAGGTGGTCGAGACCGCCGATCCCCGGAACCGCGCGCTCGAAGGCCGCCCAGTCGACGAACTCGCCGCCGCGGCGGGCAAGCACCCGCTCGACTTGGTCCTCGACCTGGCGCTCTCGGAAAATCTCGCGACCATGTTCACGGCGATGCTGCTCAATTCCGATGAAGCAGCGGTCGGCCGCCTCATCGGCGATCCCGAGACGCATGTCGCACTGTCGGATGCGGGGGCGCATCTGACGTTCCTGTGCGATGCCGGATTCGGGCTCCATCTCCTCGGACACTGGGTGCGCGACATCGGCGCGCTCGATCTCGCCGAGGCCGTCCGCAAGCTGACGAGCCAGCCCGCTTCGCTTTTCGGCATCACGGATCGCGGGCGCCTCGCGCCGGGCTACGCCGCTGATCTCATGCTGTTCGACCCGGCGACGGTCGGCCGCGGCGAGAAGCGCCGCGTCCATGATCTGCCGACGGGCGCCGCGCGGTTGACGACGGCACCGCGCGGCCTCCACGGCGTCTGGGTCAACGGCCTGCGCATCGCCGATGAGGCGGGCGTGATCCGGAGCGAGGCGCGACCGGGGCAGGTCCTGCGCGACTTCGCGAGCTGAATTGCATCGCGGGCCTCGGCGAGACGATTCACCACGAAGACACGAAGATCACGAAGAAGGGATTTCAGCGCGCACAGCGCGCATCGGCTTCTTCTTCGTGCCCTTGGTGCCTCGTGGTTCAAACGTTCTTCTTGTTACGGTCATGGCCATCGCGCGTTGACTCCGACGGGCTCCGGATGAGATACCCGGCGCCCGACGCTGCGTTCGTTCAAAAGATCATTTCGGGGGGTCTCTCATGGTGCCGTCGCTTCGCATTGCCGTCGCGCTTTCTATCGGCGTTCTGACCGCCGGCTCCGCCACGCTCGCCGTCGCCGGAACGCTCGACGATGTGAAGCAGCGCGGCGTCCTTCGCTGCGGCGTCGCGCCCAACATCCCGGGCTTCGCCTTCGCCGACGATCAGGGCGTAAAGCACGGCTTCGACGTCGATCTCTGCCATGCTCTCGCCGCCGCCGTGCTGGGCGATGCGAGCAAGATCGAGGTAACGCCGCTCGGCCTGCGCGATGCCTTCGCCTCGCTGACCACCGGCGGCATGGACATCCTGACTCATCGTTTCACCTGGACCTACAACCGCGACAATGGCGGCGGCATGGAGTACACGGCCGCGCTCTTCTACGACGGCCAAGGCTTCATGGTGCGCAAATCCATGAACATCAAAAGCGCGACCGAGCTCAACGGTGCCTCGATCTGCATCGCCCAGGGCACGACGACCGAACTCAACGTCGCCGACTTTTTCCGCGCGCGTAAGCTCGAATACAAGATCGTGACCTTCGCCGATCTCGACGAGGCGCGGCGCGCCTATGAGGATGGAAGATGCGATGCCTGGTCGAACGATCGCGGCAGCCTCGCCGCACGCGGCCTCGCCCTCAAGAACCGCGACGAGCACGTCATTCTCCCCGAGACCATCTCCAAGGAGCCGATCGGGCCGATCGTGCGGCAGGGCGATGCGCAATGGGCGCATGTCGCGCGCTGGACCTTCTATGCGCTGATCGCCGCCGAAGAGCTCGGCATCACCTCGGCCAATATCGATGACATGAAGGCGAACTCCCCCGATCCCGAGGTGAAGCGCCTCCTTGGGATCGGCGACGATCTCGGACAGAAGAATGGGCTTTCCGCCGATTGGGCCTACAACGCGATCAAGCAAGTCGGGAACTACGGCGAGATCTTCGAGCGCAACATCGGACCGAAAACGCGGCTCGGTCTCAGCCGCGGCCTCAACGCGCTGTGGAAGAATGGCGGTCTTCTCATCGCGCCGCCCTTCCGCTGAGCAGCGATGGTCCGAGGGCAGGGAAGACGGTAGAACCTTGGATCGGGCACCGGGCGTCCTTCGACTTCGCTTCTGATGAGGTCAATTGCTACTGCCGCACACAAATCCACCTCTTCCTGAGCGATCTCGAAGGACGCACAGCGCCGATGCAGCGTCCTCGCGATGTGCGAATGCCGTAGCGTCAAAGCGGAGGGCGACGCCGTCGACCTCACGGGATATTCCCTCCCTCCGTGTGGAGGAGGGTCAGGGTGCGGGAATGTCCCCGCACTTATGATCGGCAGCATCAAGACTCTCTCGCCGCTGCGTCTGCGCACCATTTTATGGCAGATCCTCGCGGCGCTTCTCGTCCTGACGCTGCTCGCCTTCCTCGCTCGCAATGCCGTCGTCAACATGGCGCGGCTCAAGATCAATACGGGATTCGACTTCCTCGGCCGCCCGGCCGGCTTTGCGATCGGCCAGCACTTCATCCCCTACGATGAGGCTTCGAGCTATTTCACGGCCTTTCTGGTCGCGCTCCTCAATACGGTG
Organism: Allostellaceae bacterium; assembly: GCA_041488295.1. Taxonomy (GTDB): domain Bacteria; phylum Pseudomonadota; class Alphaproteobacteria; order ATCC43930; family CGMCC-115725; genus URHD0088. The sequence continues at coordinate 6,467 of JBGPOZ010000180.1, read as the reverse complement.
GCCGTGTCGGCTGTGGCCATCTTCTGCGCTTCGATCCTCGGCTTCGTCATCGGCATCGCGCGGCTCTCCAGCAATCGCCTCGTCGCCGCCGCGGCAGCAAGCTATGTCGAGATCCTGCGCAACATCCCGCTGCTCCTGCAGCTCTTCTACTGGTATTTCGCCGTGCTGCGTCCACTGCCTGGACCCCGGCAGAGCGTCGATCTCCTCCACCTCCATCTCGCCTTCCTCAACACGCGCGGCCTTTTCCTGCCGTCGCCCGTCGCCGAGCCCGGCTTTGGCGCGATCCCGGCGATGCTGCTTCTCGCCCTCGCCGTCAGCCTCGTCCTGCGGCGCCGGGCGCGCGCGCGGCGCGAAGCCTCCGGCCACCGGCTGCCGGTCGGTCGCTGGTCCGCCGCGCTCCTCCTCGTGCTCCCGCTCGGCGCCGCCGCGGTGACCGGCTTTCCCTTGCACTGGGACGTGCCGGTTCTCGTCGGATTCAATTTTCGCGGCGGCATGTCGCTCAACCCGGAATTCGTCGCCGTCGGGCTCGCCCTCTCGCTCTACGGCGCCGCCTATATCGCCGAGATCGTCCGCGCCGGCATCGCCGCGGTGTCCCCCGGCCAGATCGAGGCGGCGCGCGCGCTCGGCATGCGGCGCGCAATCATCGTCGGCAAGATCGTCGTGCCGCAGGCATTGCGCATCATCCTGCCGCCGCTCGCCGGGCAGTACATCCTCATCACCAAGAATTCGACCCTCGCCTCGGCGATCGCCTATCCCGACCTCATGCTGATCTTCGGCGGCACAGTGCTGAACCAAACGGGGCAGCCCGTCGAAGTCATGGCGATCACCATGGCGACTTATCTCGTGCTGGGCCTTGCGATCTCGGCGGCCATGAACTGGCTCAATCGGCGCGTCATGCCGATCGAGCGATGAGCGGGCGGGAGGCGGCGTCGCCAGGCGACCGCAGCCGCGCACGCGCCGCGGCCCTGGCAAAGCTCGGCGATCTTGCTCGCGGCTGCATCGCCTCGCCGCTCAACATCGCCTTGACGATCCTCGTCCTCGTCCTCTTCTTCGCCATCGTGCCGCCGCTGATCGACTGGGCGGTCATCGAGGCCGCCTGGCGCGGCTCGACCAGCGCCGACTGTCCCAACAGGGACGCCGCCTGCTGGGTCTTCATCGAGGCGCGCTTGCCGCAGATTCTCTACGGGACCTATCCCACGGCGCAGCGCTGGCGGGTCGAGCTCGCCGGCGCCATCGCCGTCATCGGCCTCTTGGTTCTTCTCGCACCGCGACTTCCGCGCAAGCGCATCGCAGCGGCGCTGCTGATCCTCCTCTATCCGCCGCTCGCCGGCACGCTTCTCGCCGGCGGCGTCTTCGGCCTCGCGCCCGTCGCGACGCGGGACTGGGGCGGCCTCATGCTGACCCTGGTCGTCGCCTTGGGAACGATCGCCGCGGCCATCCCCTTGGGGCTCCTCCTGGCGCTCGCCCGGCGCTCGCGCCTCGTCACGATCGCAATGATCGCGACCCTTTTCATCGAAATCACGCGCGGACTGCCGCTCATCCCGGTGCTGTTCATGGCGGTCGTCATGTTTCCGCTGTTTATGCCCGAGGGCGTCGAGCTCGACACCCTGGCACGCGTGCTGATCGCCTTCATCCTGTTCAACGCCGCGATCATGGCCGAAGTGTTCCGCGGCGGTTTCCAGGCGATCCCGATGAGCCAATACGAGGCGGCGTCGAGCCTCGGCCTCGGCTATTGGCGCTGCTTCGCTCTCGTCATCCTGCCGCAAATCGTCAAGATCGCCATTCCCGGCATCGTCAACACCTGCATCTCGATCACCAAGGAGACGACGGTGGTGCTCATCGTCGGTCTCCTCGATTTTCTCGCGGTCATTCAGGCCGGGGCCGCCGATCCGGCATGGCTGGTGGGCGATCATATCCGCGGCACTGGATATTTCTTCGCCGGAGCGGTGTTCTGGATCGTGTGCTTTTCGATGTCGCGCTACAGCGCGCGGCTCGAGCGGCGATTCGCCCGCGCGGCGCCGATCGGGCGTGACGGCGCGGCGGGGCCCGCCTGACGGCACGCTCGGCTGCGAGACGCCAAAATCAGGGGGGCCAAAATCAAGGGATAGGGCTGATCTCTTAACTGAACGCGGGTAAGTTGGCGACCGACGTAAAGAACGCGCCAAGGTTGGTGCCCAGGGTCGTCAGCCCGACGACGATCGCGAGCGCCACCAAGCTGGCGATGAACGTATATTCGATCGCTGTGCTTCCCGAGCGATCGGTCAGGAGGGCTGCTGCGCGTTTCCTGAGCATGATGAGCACCCCTGCCGTTTGATGCCGCGCCATGCGCCCGAGCGCGATTATGGCGACGGATTGACCTGGCCAGCGATGGTGTTGAACTCGGTGCTCAAATTGGTACCGAGGGTGGTGATGCCGGCGATGATGGCGAGAGCGACCAGCGCGGCGATGAGGCCGTACTCGATGGCGGTCGCACCATCGCGACTGCGAAGGAGTTTGTTGATGATCGAGCGCATGAGCGCATCCTCCGTTCGGAACATCGGATACTGCCGCCACGAGAGCGAGCGCCTCGGGCGACGATCGGCGGCATGGTGGATCCGGCCGGAGCCCCCGACCCGCAAGCATTCGCAGGTCGGAGGGCCGAACCGGAGCCAGGCATGACGGCCGGCCGAGCGCGATTACGGCGACGGATTGACCTTGCCAGCGATCGTGTTGAACTCGGTGCTGAGGTTGGTACCGAGGGTCGTGAGGCCGGCAACGATGGCGAGAGCGACCAGCGCGGCGATGAGGCCGTACTCGATGGCGGTCGCGCCATCACGATTGCGAATAAGCTTGATGATCGAGCGCATGAACGCATCCTCCTGGTGTTGAACGCCACGAGACTATCGACCCCAATCTCTTTAAGAAAAGTAAAAAAATCGAATCTGCACAGTTAATCGTCTGGATTTTTACCTAATTTTGTAATCAATCTGATATTAGTTCAAGATATATCGCAATAATACGAATAGTTCATTTAACGCGCCATAAACTCCTCTTCATTAAGGTGCGGGCCATCAGAAGCGAGGGTGACAATGACAAGCATCGACAACGCTCACCCCGGCACAAGGGAGCCAACCGGAATCCTGCGTCGCATCGCCGACAGCCGCGCTTACGATCTGGCGATCCGTCTCTCGATCGCGCTGTGGTCGATGTTCCTGGCGATCACCTATTGCCGCGCCTTCGGCCTCATCCTCGCCGAGGCGGAAATCTCGGGGCTCGATGGCATCGCCGCGACGCGCCTCTTGTCGAAAAGCTGTCTCTTCTTCTTCTTCATCCTGATCGCATGGATCACCCTCGTTCGCGCGCGACCGGTCGCGAAATCGGATGGCGTGCAGCCGCGGGCCACGGCCATGATCGGCACCTACCTGCTCTTCGGATTGATCTTCCTCCCGCTCCGTGAGGATCTCGGCGTCGCCACGCTCGCCGTCTCCGCGGCGCTGCTGATCGTCGGAAACGCGCTCTGCGTCGCCATCCTGCTGCGCCTCGGCCGATCGTTCAGCATCATGCCCGAGGCGCGCAAGCTCGTGACGACCGGCCCTTACGCCATCATTCGCCACCCGCTCTATTGCGCCGAGGCCATCGCGATGCTGGGCGCATTCATCCAATTCGCTTCGCTGCCGGCCGCCGCGATGTTCGGTGCGCAGTTCCTCTTCCAGATCCAGCGCATGCGCAACGAAGAGGCGGTCCTGGAGCGGGCCTTTCCCGATTACGCGGCCTACAAAGCCCGCGTCGCTCGGCTCATTCCCGGAATCTGGTGACCCGGCGCACAACAGGCCGAAGCGCTTGAACGGACTGTTTTCTTGACGCTTCAGTGCCGATTTGGCAGGCTTGCCGCCCAATCGTTTCGCGGGGAGAGTTGCCATGACGAAGTCGGAACTCATCCAGCGTTTGGCCGAATCGAACCCGCATCTCTACCAGCGCGACGTCGAGTTGATCGTCACGGCGATCTTCGATGAAATCGCTGCCGCCTTGTCGCGCGGCGACCGGGTCGAGCTGCGCGGCTTCGGCGCGTTTTCGGTGAAGCGGCGCGATGCCCGGCTCGGCCGCAATCCGCGCACCGGCGACAGCGTCCATGTCGATGAAAAGCACATCCCCTTTTTCAAAACCGGCAAGCAGCTGCGCGATCGCCTGAATACCGGCGATTGACCGGCCATGGCGATCACCCGCAGGAAGCAGGCGGGACGGTGAGGCTCGTTCATTGGCTCGTCACCTTGCCCGTGACCTTTTTGCTGATCGATTTCGCGGTCAGCAACCGCGAGCCGGTGACCGTCAGCCTGTGGCCCTTCATCGATTTTCCGACGCCCGCCTTCGTCGTCGTGCTCCTGGCGCTTGCCGCCGGCTTCCTCCTCGGCGAGCTCGTCGCCTGGCTCTCCGCCGCGCCGCGGCGGCGAAAGGCGCGGTCGGAGGCCCGACGGATCGAGGCGCTCGAACGCGAGCTGCGCGCCGTCGAGGCGCAGCTGGCGCAGCAAGGCGGCGCCTCACCGCAATCGAAGGGACGCGGCGAGGCCGTCGCGATGACACGGCCGCGCTGACGAAGGCGCCGGGATTGCGTTCTCGCGCGCGAGTAATCGTTTCTTAAAGCTCGCCAGCCATCACTCCTCGCACGCCCCAGCCCAGTTCGTGTCGGAGATCATGGCAGAGACGGCGATCATCGGCGCTTCGCGCAGCCGCCTCGGCATGTCCTGGCCGATCCTGGCATTCCTCGCCGCCTATGGCACGACGCTCGGCACGGCCAAGACGATGCTGGGCGATCCGGATATCTTCTGGCACATCGTCACCGGGCGCTGGATCATCGCGCATCATGCCGTCCCGCATACCGATTTGTTCTCGCATACGATGGCGGGCGCGCCATGGGTCGCGCATGAGTGGCTCGGCGAGGCGATCTTGGCGGCGTTCTTCGACGCCGCCGGCTGGTGGGGGATCGTCATCCTCACGGGAATCTGCGCCGGCACGGCGATGGCGCTCTTCACTCGCGCCATGCTGCGCTATCTGGAGCCGCGTCATGCGCTGATCGCGATCCTGTCCGCTGGCGTCATGATGGCGCCGCATTGGCTCGCCCGGCCGCACATGATCGCATTGCCGCTGCTGGTCGCGTGGATCGCCGCTTTGGCCGCGGCACGCGCGGAGAGCCGGGCGCCGCCGCTCGCCCTGGCGGCGGTGATGGTCGTTTGGGCCAATTTGCACGGCACGTTCCTCGTCGGCCTCGGCTTCGCCGCCTTCTTCGCGGCCGAGGCCATCATTCTCGCATCCGGTTCGAGCGAGCGCCGGATTGCCGCGATGCGCTGGGGCTCCTTCATCATCGCGGCACTCCTCGGGACCCTCGTCACGCCGAACGGGATCGAGACCTATCTCCTCCCGCTCCGCCTCCTTGACATGACATACGCCCTGTCCGTTCTCGTCGAATGGCGAAGCGTGAATTTCGCGCAGCTGCAGCCGCTCGAGATCTGGCTCCTCGCCGCACTGGTCGGCGCCTTGACGCTCGGCATCAAATTGCCGCCGATTCGCGCCTTGATGCTGGCGCTTCTCATTCACCTGGCGTTGCGACACGGCCGCAACGGCGAGCTCCTCGGCTTCATCGCGCCGCTGCTGGTCGCCGGACCCATCGCGCCGCAATTGAGACGCGCCGAAGCGGGCCGGAATAGGGACGCATTCGAGCGCTGGATCGAGGCTTTGGCCCGGCCGGCCGGCGCCCTGGCTGTCGCCGGAACCGTCTTCGCCGTCGCCGTCATGGGCCTCGCGGCCGCCACCTCTGCGCTGCGGCCGAACGACCAGATCGCGCCGGCGGCCGCGGTCGCGGCGGCCATCGACCACGGCATGACCGGCCCGGTCTTCAACGATTACAGCTTTGGCGGCTATCTGATCTTCGCCGGAATTCCGACTTTCATCGATGGGCGCGCCGACATGTATGGCGATGCGTTCATCAAGCGCGAATACGAGGCAACCCACGATCTCGGCGGCGAGCTGCCGAGCTTGCTCGACCAATACCGCATCGCCTGGACGATCTTCCGGCCGTCGAGCCAAGCCGTTGCCGTCCTCGACCGAATGCCCGGCTGGCGGCGCGTCTTCACGGATGGCGTCGCGGTCGTCCACGAGCGGCAGGACGCGGCCCGCGCCCCGTGAACGCAAGGGCGCACCAGAGCCAAGCGCGCCAGGGCAATCAAGTGAAACCGCCCATCTGAACAAGAATCACCACGGAGGGACGGAGAGCACGGAGAAACGAAAGTGTCTTGGAGCCGCCGTGCGGCCCAATTCCTCCTTCTCCGTGACCTCTGTGCCTCCGTGGTGAGGTTTTCTTGCGTCACCTAATCTTACTGAGTCAAAAAGTCGCAGCATGTAGTGGTATTTTGGGTCTTGCCCTCAGGATATTGTGTGAGCGGGCATATCCCGGCTGCATGCGAGGCGACGATGGACCGTTTGCACAGTGAGGCGAG
>JBGPOZ010000179.1:0-10316 GCA_041488295.1 Allostellaceae bacterium | reverse complement strand
GGAGCAGCTGAAGGCGGACGACCGGTTGCTCGCCTATCGCGAGGCGGATGTGTCGGCGCTGCCGAGCGCGGCTTACGACAAGGATTTCACCTATTTCGGCTCGAAGCTCATCACCACCGGAATCATGTACAACAACGCGGCGCCAACGAAACCGCAATCGTGGAAGGACCTTCTGGCGCCTGAGGCTCGGGGACAAGTCATTCTGCCGAGTCCACTCTATTCCGGCGCCGCCCTCATCCACATGGCGGCGATCGGCGCGGACCCGGCGTTCGGCGCGGATTACTATGCCGTGCTTGCCGCCAATGGCGCCGTCGCGGCGCGCGGCAACGGCGCCGTCAATTCCGCCGTCGCGAGCGGCGAGAAGATGTACGGCGTCATCGTCGAATTCATGGCGCTCAACGCCAAGGCCAAGGGCTCGCCCGTCGATTTCGTTTTTCCGAAGGAGGGCGTGACGGCGGTGACGGAGCCGGTGGCGATCCTCAAGACCGCACAGAACGTGGCAGCGGCGAAGGCGTTCGTCGACTTCATCCTCTCGAAGGACGGGCAGGAGATGGCGGCACGACAGGGCTTTCTGCCGGCGCGCCAGGACGTGACGCCGCCGCCCGGGCTTCCCGCCGCAGGTACCCTCAAGATCATCCCGCTCGATCTGCATCGTGCGGCCGGTGATGAGGAAGTGCTGAAGCGACGGTTCCTGGAACTTTTCGGCGGTTGAGCATTGCGGCAGCGCGCAGTCTGGAGCGGCGAGCGGTCGACGTTCCTCGCGCTCCTCGTCATCGTCGGCGTTCTCGCGGCGTTGCCGATGGCGCGCCTCGCGCTCGAAGGCGTGGCGCCGGGCGGCCGGCTCGATCTGGCGACGCTCGGCGGGGTCCTCGGCGCTCCGCAGACCTGGATCGCCGCCCGACACACGATCGTCACCGGGATTTTCGGCACGCTGATCTCGCTCGCCCTCGGCGTTCCCGCGGCGATCGTCCTCGCGCTCACGGACATTCGCGGCAAACCAGCGCTCGTTTTCGCCTTCATGCTGCCGCTCCTCATCCCGCCGCAGATCATCGCCACCGCCTGGATCGAGCTCTTTGGCCCAGCAAGCCCGATCCTCCGCCCGCTCGGCCTTGCGCCGCGCCTCGGAGCGCCGCACCCGCTCTACGGCCCGGGCGGTGTCAGCCTGCTCCTCGGGATCGAGCACGCACCGCTTGTTTTCCTTGCCCTCAACGCCGGCCTGCGCGCCGTACCGCGCGAATTGATCGAGGCGGCGCAAGCGTCGGGCGCCGGCTTCTGGCGGAGCCTCCGCAGCATCGTCTTGCCGCTGGCACGGGCGCCGCTCGTCGCCGGAGCATCCCTCGCCTTCGTTTCGTCGATCGGAAATTTCGGGACACCCGCGCTACTCGGCATTCCTGGCGGATATGGCGTATTGACCACGCTCATCTATCAAAAGCTCGCCGGGTTCGGGCCGACGGTTCTCGCCGAGGTCGCAGACCTTTCGCTGCTCCTCGCCGTGATCGCGGTCATCGGCCTCGCACTTCACGGATGGGTCGGCGGGCGTGGCTCGCAGGCGATGTCGCTCGGCGCGCCGGCGCGGCTGCTGGCGCTCGGAATTTGGCGCCCGGCGCTTGAAGCTGCATGCTGGGTGATCCTGCTGGTCATTGTTCTCCTCCCGCTCGCCGCGCTGCTCGCGACCTCGCTCGTGCCGGCCTACGGCGTCCCGCTGCGAGCAGCGACGGCGACCTTCGAGAATTATCGCTACATCCTCTTCGAGAACGCCGCAGCCGCGCGCGCCGCAATCAACAGCGTCTTCCTCGCCGGCGCCGCCGCGCTCATCCTGCCGGCGCTCGCCCTGCCGCTCGGCCTCTTCATCGCCTGGCGCCGCAGCCCGCTGATGCGCCTTGCCGGCGCCCTCGCCGATCTGCCCTACGCGCTCCCCGGAGTGGTCCTGGCGATCGCCTGCATCCTCCTCCTCATCCGCAGGCTGCCGCTCCTTGGTCTCTCGCTCTACAACACGATCTGGATCATCCTCATCGCGTATCTGGCGCGCTTCCTCACTCTGGCGCTTCGCCCGGTGACGGCCGGGTACCGGCAGCTCGACCGGGCGATGGAAGAGGCGGCGCAGATGGCTGGCGCGGGTTTCTTGCGGCGGCTGCGGCAGATCCTGGCGCCGCTCCTCGCGCCGGCGGCAGTTGCCGGCGCCATTCTCGTCTTCCTGACGGCACTCAACGAGCTCACCCTCTCGATCCTCCTCTGGTCGTCCGGCAACGAGACGCTCGGCGTCGTCGTCTTCAGCCTCGAGCAAGGCGGCGACAATCTCTCCGCCGCCGCCCTCGCCGTCCTCGCCATCGTCGCGACGATCCTCTTGATGCTGCTGGCGGGCCGCCTCGCCCGGCGCCTGCCGCGCGGAGCCTTGCCGTGGCAGGTTTGAAGATCGCGGGTCTCGTCAAGAGCTTCGGCGGGCGCCGCGCCGTCGACGATGCAACCTTCGCCATCGCGGAGGGCGAGTTCCTCGCCGTGCTCGGCCCGTCCGGCTGCGGCAAGACGACCTTGCTGCGCCTCATCGCCGGCTTCGAGCGCGCCGATGACGGCGAGATCATGCTCGATGGAGCGTTGATCGCCGCGCCGGGTCATCACCGGCCCGCCGAGCAGCGCCGTATCGGCATCGTCTTCCAAAGCTACGCCCTGTGGCCACACATGACGGTGGCGCGCAACGTCGCCTATCCGCTCGAGGTGCGCGGCCTCGCGCGCGCCGAGCGCGACCGGCGCGTCGCGGCGGCGCTGGAGCGGGTCGGGCTCCCCGGCTTCGCCGATCGCCGCCCGGCGGAGCTTTCCGGCGGTCAGCGCCAACGCGTCGCGCTCGCGCGCTGTCTCGTCATGGAGACTCGCCTCGTGCTGCTCGACGAGCCGCTCGCCAGCCTCGATGTCCATTTGCGTGCCAGCCTGCAGGATGCGATCGCCGATTTCCACCGCGCGAGCGGCGCCGCCATGCTCTACATCACGCATGATCAGGCGGAGGCGATGGCGCTCGCCGACCGCATCGCCGTCATGGATGAGGGTCGCATCGTTCAGATCGCCGCGCCGGCGACGCTCTACCGCGAACCCGCCAGCCTGATGGTGGCGCGCTTCGTCGGCTCTGGCGGCGTCGTCCCGGCTCATGTCACCGGCCCGGTGAGCGACGGGCGCGCGCCGGTCAGCATCCTCGGCTATCAGACGATGGCGCGGTGCCGCCCGGAGCAGGCCGGTGGACCCGCGCTCCTCTCGATCCGGCCGGAGGCGCTGCGGCCGGCCGCTCGCCACGAGAAGGGCTTCCGCGCAAGCGTCAAGCGGACGCTCTTTCAAGGAGGCTTGGTCGTGATCGAGCTCGTACCCGACGGCCACCCCGACGCGCTGCTGCTCATGACCGGCTCGGCCGAGACGCGGCTTTCGGCGGGGCAGCCGCTCACCCTCGCCGTCACCGACGCATGGGTCGTGCCGACAGCCTGACCCTCGTGTCCCGGTGCGTTCTGCTTGCGCCCGCACGAAAAGACCTTGGCCCACCTTCGTGCGCACCCTAAATTCGGCACCTCGACAATCGCGCGTTGAGAAGGATGAAGCCGTGCCGACTGAAGATTACGCCGTGGACCTGACCCCGCCCGACATCTCAGCCTACCGAGAGGGCAACACCGGCATCCCCTACGTCACCACCTTCGATAGCGGCAAGCCCGGCCCCAACGTCATGGTCAACGCCGTGACGCACGGCAACGAGCTGTGCGGCGCGATCGCCGTCGACTTTCTCTTCCGCAACAAGGTTCGGCCGGTCCGCGGCAAGCTCACCTTGAGCTTCGCCAATGTCGGGGCGTTCCTCTCCTTCGACCCGAATAAACCGAACGGCTCGCGTTTCGTCGACGAGGATTTCAATCGCCTCTGGGACGTGACGACCCTCGAAGGGCCGCGGCAAAGCGCCGAGCTGACGCGCGCGCGCGAATTCCGCGCCGCGGTCGACCGCGCTGATTTTCTCCTCGACCTTCATTCGATGCAGCATGCGACGGCACCGTTGATGCTGACCGGAATGCTCGACAAATCGCTCGAGCTCGCAAAGCGCGTCGCGGTCCCCGAATACATCGTCCGCGACGAGGGACATGCCGCCGGGCGCCGCATGCGCGACTATGGCGGATTCGGCGATCCCGCCTCGCCGAAGACGGCGCTTCTCGTCGAATGCGGCCAGCATTGGGAGAAGCGTTCCGAGGAGGTGGCGCTTGCGACGACCTTGCGCTTCCTCGCCGCGTTCGACATCGTCGATCCCGCCTTTCTCGCGCGTCATCCCGTGGCGATCGACGCGCGCCAGCGCGTCATCACCGTCACCGACGCCGTCACCATCACCACCGACAGCTTCGAATTTGCCGAGGATTTCCGCGGCCTCGAAGTGCTGCGCAAAAAGGGCACGCCGATCGGCCACGACGGCGAGCGCGAGGTGCGGAGCCCATATGACGAATGCGTTCTCATCATGCCGTCGCGACGACTGAAGCGCGGCCAGACGGCGGTGCGGCTCGGGCGGTTCACGGGGTGATACCGTCGGAATTAGGCCGAGGCGATTTCGGGATATGGTGCTTTAGAATGATGTAACGCGCCGCCATACGCCCCTCGCGACTCGCTGCGCTTTCACTCGGGAACCGCACGCAATGCCCCGCCCTTCCCACATCCTCGCCATCGACCAAGGCACGACCAGCACGCGGGCGATGATCTTCGATGCCGAGGGCACGCCTGTTGCACGGGCGCAGCGCGAGCTGCTGCAACGCTATCCGCAGCCGGGTTGGGTCGAGCACGATCCCGATGAGATCTGGCGTGCGACGGTCGAGACCAGCCGAGCGGCGCTCGCCGAGGCGAAGCTTGCGGCCCCTGACCTCGCCGGCATCGGCATCACCAATCAGCGCGAGACGACGATCCTCTGGGAGCGTGCCTCCGGGCGGCCGATCGCGCCGGCGATCGTCTGGCAGGACCGCCGCACGGCGGCGCTGTGCGGGTGCCTCGTCCAGGACGGCCATGGCGCAATGGTCCAGGACAAGACCGGACTTGTCATCGATCCCTATTTCTCGGCAAGCAAGATCGCTTGGCTTCTCGACAATGTCGTCGGCGCTCGTGCCGCCGCCGAACGCGGCGATCTCGCCTTCGGCACGGTCGATTGTTTCCTCCTGTGGCGGCTGACCGGCGGAACGGTCCATGCGACGGACGCGACCAATGCGGCGCGCACCATGCTGTTCGACATTCACCGCCAGGACTGGGACGAGGCGCTTCTCGCCCTCTTCGGCATCCCGCGCGCGATCCTGCCCGAGGTGCGCGACAATTGCGCCGATTTCGGACGGACGACCACCGATTTTCTCGGCGCCCCGGTGCTGGTCGCGGGCATGGCGGGCGACCAGCAGGCCGCGACAATCGGCCAGGCCTGCTTTACCCCGGGCATGATCAAATCGACTTACGGCACCGGCTGCTTCCTCGTGCTCAATACCGGGAAGAAAGCGGTGCGCTCGTCCCACCGCCTGCTGACGACCTTGGCCTACCGCCTCGCCGGCGAGCCGACTTACGCCGTCGAGGGATCGATCTTCGTCGCCGGCGCCGCGATCCAGTGGCTGCGCGACGGCTTGAAGCTCATCGCCAAGGCGAGCGACACCGAGGCGCTGGCATGCGCGGCCGACCCGGCGCAGCGCATCTATCTGGTCCCCGCCTTCACTGGCCTCGGCGCGCCGTGGTGGGATGCCGAGGCGCGCGGCGCCCTTTTCGGCCTGACGCGCGATGCCGGCATCGCCGAGCTCGCGCGCGCCGCGCTCGAAGCCTCGGGATTTCAGACGCGCGATCTCTTGGAAGCAATGGAAGCGGACGGAGCCGCGGCGCCGGCGAGCCTGCGCGTCGATGGCGGCATGGTGGCGAATGATTGGGCTATGCAGTTCCTTGCCGACATGACCGGCATTCCGGTCGAGCGGCCGGTCGTGACCGAGACGACGGCGCTCGGCGCGGCTTATCTCGCCGGCCTCACGACCGGGCTCTACGCCTCGCCAGAGGATCTGGCGCGGCGGTGGCGGCGCGAGCGCCTCTTCGAGCCGCGCATGGGCGCCGATGAACGTGGCGAGCGCTATGCCGGGTGGCGCCGGGCGGTCGACCGGACGTTGACGACGAAATCCCGATAGCGCACCAAGTCAGCTCTCCAACCAAGCGTCAGTCGTCTTGATGTGCGGCTTGCGGACTTTGCGCACCGATCTGCTTCTGCAGCGTCAGTCGTTGATGGCCGCGTGGAAACCCTGCGACGACACCGGTCACCTTGAATCCGAGCCTGCGGTAAAAATCGGGTGCCTGGAAGTCGTGTGTTTCGAGCACGATCTGCGCGCACTGCCGCGCTTTGGCCTCTTCCTCGATTTGCCCCATGAGCCGCGTGCCGTGGCCTTGCTTGCGCATCGGCTCCGGAACGAAGAGGTGGCGAATGTAGCAAAGCCCGCCCCAGAACCAGCCATCGGCACCGCCGATGACCGCGCGATCCGGTCCTCGCAGGAAGATGCCGAAGAGCTCGCCACCCGAGATCCCGGTCGATTGCACGTTGAACTCGTGAATTCGTTCTTCCAAAAAGCGAAGGTCGGTGGAGTTGGGCGCATTCTCCACGGCGAGTCCCAGGCTGCGCTTGATCTTCATTGCTTCGTTCCTCCGCCCTCTCTCGTCGATCCAGCCCGACACCGACGATTGCACTACTGCCCCGAGCGAGACGCTTGGTAAAGGGGTTTGCGCTTGCCGAGCGACAGAGGCGTTTCATCCATGGCGAGGCCCGAAGCCCAGCCATGCGGAAAACAGCCTTGTCATCGCAGCACAACGCAAGCGATGGTCGGCGCGAGGCCTGATCCTCCATAGGAGAAACACCGCGCAATGGACACGCATGCGCGCGCAAGCGCCGTCACGGCCCCGTCGAGCGGTGTCGAAACCCCCTATGCATGGCGCCGCCTCGTCGTCTCGCTTCTGCTCAGCACGATCGGCGGCATCGGCCTTTGGTCGGCGATCGTCGTGTTGCCGTCGGTCCAGGCCGAGTTCGGGATCGCACGCGCGAGCGCGTCGCTGCCTTACACGGCGACAATGGTGGGTTTTGCGTTCGGCGGCATCCTGATGGGCCGCATCGCCGATCGCTTCGGGATCATCGTCCCGCTTATCGGCGGTGCGGTCGCGCTCAGCCTCGGTTATGTCGCCGCGGCGTATACGACGAGCCTCTGGCAATTTGCCGTCGTGCAGGGGCTGATCATCGGTCTCCTCGGCAGCTCCGCAACCTTCGGACCGCTCATCGCCGACGTCTCGCACTGGTTCACGCGCAACCGCGGCATCGCCGTCGGGATCTGCGCCAGCGGCAACTATCTCTCGGGCACGATCTGGCCGCCGGTTCTGCAGCACTTCATCGACATGGTCGGCTGGCGCCAGACGCATATCGGGATCGGCGTCTTCTGCGCCGTGACGATGCTGCCGCTGACCCTGGCTTTACGGCGTCCGACGCCGATGTCGCACCGGCCGACGCCGAGCATGGCGGCGGCGATCGGTTCGAGCATGCCGGCGACGTCCTCGAACGTCCTCCAATGGATGCTCGTTCTCGCCGGCCTCGCCTGTTGCGTCGCCATGTCGATGCCGCAAGTGCACATCGTCGCCTATTGCGGCGATCTCGGTTACGGCGTCGCGCGAGGCGCACAAATGCTGTCGCTGATGCTGGGTTTCGGCGTTGTCAGCCGCTTGGCTTCGGGCTGGATCTCAGATCGCATCGGCGGCGTGCGGACGCTCTTGCTCGGCTCCGCCTTGCAGTGCCTGACCTTGCTCTTCTACCTGCCGTTCGACGGTTTGGCCTCGCTCTACATCGTCTCGGCGCTGTTCGGTCTTTCGCAGGGCGGCATCGTGCCGAGCTACGCGATGATCGTTCGCGAGTATTTCCCGCCGCATGAAGCCGGAACTCGCGTCGGTCTCGTCCTGATGGCGACGATCATCGGCATGGCCGTCGGCGGCTGGATGTCCGGGGCGATCTTCGACCTCACCGGCTCCTACCAGGCGGCGTTCATCAACGGCATCCTGTGGAACGTGCTGAACCTGTCGATCGCCTTCTGGCTCTGGCGCCAGCCGCGCGGTCGCGCCGTGCCTGCGTGAATCAGGCGCTCGCGCGTCGCTTCGACCGCGCGAGGCGGCGTGCCAGGAAGTCGGCGAGCGCCGTGACGCGCGCCGGGCGCGGCTCGCCCGGCGGCATCACCAGATGCAGCCCAACCGGCGGCAGGCTCCATTCGGTCATCACCGCTTCGAGCCGTCCATCGGCAAGCGCCGGGCCGACGATGAACTCCGGCAGCACGGCAAGGCCCAAGCCGGCGATGAGAGCCGGCGTCAAAGCATCGCCATTGTTGGCGCGCAAGGGTCCGGTTGCGTGCACCGCCGCTTCCTCGCCGGCGGCGTTAACGAAGCGCCAAATCTCCGGGCTCGGCAGGTTGGCGTAGCAGAGGCAGGCATGGTCGGCGAGATGCGCGGGGTGGGTCGGTCGCCCGCGGCTCTGCAGATATCGGGGCGCGGCGACGAGGAAGCGCGACACGGTGCAGAGACGACGGGCGAGAAGCGAGGAATCGGGGAGCGCGGCGATCCGCAAGGCCGCGTCGAAGCCGGCGCCGATCAAATCCACGGTCGCGTCGCTCAGATGCAGCTCGACCGCGACCTCCGGGAATTGGGTCAGGAAATCAGGCAGGATCGGCGCCACCTCGATGAGGCCGAACGACATCGGCGCCGCGAGTCGGACGAGACCGCGGGGCGTTGCCGATTGGGCGAGCGCTTCGCTCTCTGCCGCTTCACCCTCGGCGAGGATGCGGGCGGCGCGCTCGGCGAGGACGCGGCCGGCATCGGTCAGTGCGAGCCGACGCGAGGTTCGGTTAAAGAGCCGCGCGCCGAGACGGCGCTCGACGCGGCCGATCGCCTTCGAGACCGTCGCCTTGGAGAGCCCGAGCTCGGTCGCGGCACCAGCGAAGGAGCGCAGCTCGACTACTTTCGCGAAGATCGCCAAGCCTTCGAGATCGGGCAGTTTCGACATCGCGTTTTCCGAAACGATATGTTTCCACGGTTTCTCTTTATGCGCCGAACCTAGGCACTATGTTTGGGCCTTGCAAGAGTGCGCCGATATCCGGCGCGGAGGTCTGGATCCATGATTGAGCGTAGAGCGTTCGACGGCCTTGGCGGCGCCGACCACGGTTGGCTCAAGGCCAAACATCACTTCTCCTTCGCCGCCTACTACGATCCAAAGCGCATGGGCTGGGGCGCGCTACGCGTCTGGAACGACGACGAGATCGCCCCCAATACCGGCTTTCCGCCGCATCCGCATGCCGAGATGGAGATCATCACCTATGTCCGGCAGGGCGCGATCACGCACCAGGACAGTCTCGGCAATAAAGGCCGCACTGAAGCCGGCGACGTGCAGGTGATGAGCGCGGGCACCGGCATCCGGCACGCCGAATACAATCTCGAGCCGGGAGCGACGCGGATCTTCCAGATCTGGATCGAGCCGAACCGCGGCGGCGGCGAACCCACCTGGGGTGCGAAGCCCTTTCCGCGGGGCGAGCGTTCGGGACGGTTCGTGACGTTGGCGAGCGGTTTTCCCGGCGATGCCGACGCGCTGCCGATCCGCACCGATGCGCGCGTGCTGGGCGCGACATTGAAAGCGGGCGAGAGCGTCGAATACCCGCTCGGCGCCGACCGCCATGGCTACCTTGTGCCCGCCTCCGGCGCAGTGACGGTGAACGGCGTTCGTCTCGATACGCGCGACGGCGCCGCGATCAGCGGCGAGGCGGCGCTTGAGGTCGTCGCTCTCGAGGATGCCGAGCTTGTCCTCGTCGACGCCGCCTGACCAAAGCAACTCTCCTTACATCCAAACAAAGGTGCTCTCATGCCTAAGGTTCTCGTCCTCTATTATTCCGCATACGGCCACGTCGAGAAGATGGCTGAGGCCGTCGCCGAAGGGGCGCGGGAAGCCGGCGCCGTCGTCGATGTGAAGCGGGTGCCGGAACTCGTTCCCGAGGAGATCGCGAAGAGATCGCACTACAAGCTCGACCAGGCGGCGCCGATCGCCAAGATCGAGGAGCTGCCGAATTACGACGCCATCATCGTCGGAACCGGCACTCGGTTCGGCCGAATTTCCTCGCAGATGGCGAGCTTCCTCGATCAAGCCGGCGGCCTTTGGATGCGCGGCGCCTTGCACGGCAAGGTCGGAGCGGCCTTCACCTCGAGCGCCACGCAGCATGGCGGCCAGGAGACCACCTTGTTCTCGATCCTCACCAACCTCTTGCATTTCGGCATGGTGATCGTCGGTATGAATTACGGCT
>JBGPOZ010000178.1:0-10334 GCA_041488295.1 Allostellaceae bacterium | reverse complement strand
GCGACATATCCCGAACTCGATCGCAACAATGCGTCGACGCCTCATCGTCGCACTCGCCCGGAGCCTCTATCGATGTCCATGCTGCAACAAACGACGAAGATCGACGAGCTCACGACACCACTTATGACGCAGTAAGACTAAGCGGTCATTGACGCCACAAGTCAGGTTCGGCGCGTTTGCCCCATCGCTGCCATCAACAAGGCCGCCGCCGCGGACGAGGGCTCAGAGCGGCGACGGTCCGAGGAGCTCCCAGCCGTGGCGCTGTAGTATGTCTGCCAACTCGCGCTCAGTCATCGATCCGAATTTGCGGCCGGTCCGCTGCTGCTCTTCGATCAACCCGCCGGCCCTCGCCGGCGTATAGAAAAACAGCACGCGCCCGGTTTCCGCGCCGGTGCTCTTCCAGGCATGCGGCACGCCGCGTGGCATGAAAGCGCATGTACCGGGGCCGGCGACCCTCACCCGATCGCCGATCTTGAAGGTGACCTCGCCGCCGAGGACATAGGCCACCTCGTCGCTGTCGCGATGCAAGTGGAACGTGCTCCTTGTCCCGGCGGGAACGGTCTCCTCGAACATCATGATGCTGTCGCCGGTCTCGCCGCCCCGCAGCTTGAGCTGGAACGATCGGCCCGGCGATGATCCTTCTAACGATGTCGGGGCTTGTCCCGGGGCTACAGCGATGCTTGGCGTGTCCATCGCCGATTTCTCCTGTTCATGCCGGCTTGCGCCCCACCGTCCGAGGGTCGTCGACATCGAGCTCGATATGCTCGCCATCGCCAGGAGAGGGCGTCGCGGCCATTTGCGTCGCGCCCTCTGCCGAGAGAAAGCGGTGCCACGCACCCTGCGGAATGACAGCGATCATTCCCGCGCGGAGGACGAAAGATCTGGGCGGCCCGTCATCGCACACGATTTCCAGGACCGCGGTGCCGTCGAGGATGTGAATGAGCTCGTCGCCGGGATGCGATTCCCAATGATCTTTCCCCGAGAACTTGATGGCGAGAAGGACGCCGTCGCGGTAGGACGCCAATCGTGCGACGCTTCCCTTGCGCTCCGCCATCGTCGCCTGCGGGGTCCGTCGGAACGTCGTCAGCTTCGCGAGTTCTGCGTTGAGATCGATGATGCT
Source organism: Allostellaceae bacterium (assembly GCA_041488295.1). Taxonomy (GTDB): domain Bacteria; phylum Pseudomonadota; class Alphaproteobacteria; order ATCC43930; family CGMCC-115725; genus URHD0088. The sequence goes on along the minus strand of JBGPOZ010000178.1, from coordinate 9,214 downwards.
GGGCATTCTGCTTTGCATTTCGCTCTCCCTTTGTTGACGGCTGTCGGCATCGCAGCGTCACGGCTGGGGAGAATCGTAGCGCCACAAATTATTTGCAGCGATCTCCGTTTTTGTTGGCCACTGGAACGTTTTTGTAGCACCGAAATGATGGTACCATCTGACGTTGAGACCTCGAGCCGGCTGTAGAGGAACGATGTCATGGCTGCTCCCGACAGATTGGCGCCCGACAGATTGGCGATTGCGCGGCGCGAGACGCGGCGTGAGCCGGCAACCCGCCCGCCGCGATCGGGTCGCGGAGCGATGGACTGGGACGATGTCCGGGTGTTCCTCGCCGTCGTCCGGCAGGGCTCGATGCGTGCCGCCGGGCGGGCGCTCGGGCTGAGCCAACCGACCATCGCCCGCCGATTGGCCGCGTTCGAGGCCGCTTTCGGCGGGCCGAGCTTGTTCGACCGCCTGCCCGACGGGCTGCGCCTCAACGCCACCGGCGAGCGGCTGGTCCCGGCGGCCGAAAGCGTCGAGGATGCGGCGCTCACGCTGGAGCGGCGGCGCGCGGCGGCCTCGCCCGTGCTGAGCGGCACGGTGCGGATATCGACCGGCGAATGTGCCGCCGGGTTTCTGGCTCGCGGCCTGTCGGGATCGACCCTGTCGTGCAGGACGGGGACGGCGCTGCCGTCCGGCATCACCCTGGAACTCGTCGACTCGCGACAGACGGCAAACCTCGCGCGACGCGAAGCCGATATGGCGTTGCGTCACCAGCCGCCGGAAAGCGGCGACTTCTACACCTTCAAGGCAGGCACCTTCGCCTGTGCGGTCTACCGGCGTCGCGGCGCGGATGAAGCTGCGTGGGTCACCTATACCGACGAGCAAGCCCACTACGCGCCGGCGCGCTGGGTCCAGCGGCAGGTCGAGGCGACGGGAACGCCGGTGGCGCTGCGCGCCTCGTCGATGCTGATGCATCTGGAAGCGATCCGCGCCGGAACCGGCCGCGGCGTGCTGCCCTGCTATGTCGGCGACGGGCATCCCCTGCTCGAGCCGCTGACGGCGCCAATCCCCGAGATCGCCGCCGAATACTGGATCATCGTCCACCGCGATCTGCGCCGCGCCGCCTGCGTGCGCGCGGTCATCGATTGGGTCAAGGCGTTGTTTGCCGAGCACCGGGACGTACTCGCCGGCGTCCCCTAGGGAGGAACTTGTCGGCGCATGGCCGTTTGAACGGCACGTACCGAGGACGCGCCTGGTACGATTGATCGCCGCCGCAAATCGTCGATCGACAGCCGCGGATAGCGGCCGATGATGCAGAGGCCGGCCGGGGCGAGGCCGCCCTGCTGCGATTGACGCGCCACCGCCGCCTCGACCTCTTGCTGAGGCCCATGGCGAGAGCGCCGAGGATGTTGATCGTTCGCGCGACAGACATCGCCGAACCATATGCGCCACGCACGGGAATGTGAGGCGGCTTGAACCGAAGTTTATATGCTCCGAGCATATAAACTCGCTCTGGGCATCGATCGAGTGTTCGTGGAGAAGCGACGTGCTGGACCACATTTCTCTGGGTGTGAGCGATCTGGCGCGCAGCCGACGGTTCTACGACGCCGCGCTGCGGTCTCTGGGACTCGTCCGAACCGTCGATTTCGGCGATCGCGGCTCCGATTACGGCGCGATGGCGGGCGCGCTCGGCGTCGAATTCACGATCACCGCCGAGGAGTCGCCATCGCCGTCGCGCGGACTCCACCTTTGCTTTCGCGCTCCCGACCGGGCTGCCGTCCGCGGCTTTTATGCCGCCGCCCTTGATGCCGGCGGCCGCGACGACGGTTCGCCCGGGCTGAGGCCGCCTTACCATCGCGACTACTACGCGGGTTTCGTCCTCGATCCCGACGGATACCGGATCGAGGCGGTGTGCCACGCGCCGGAGACGCCGGAACGCATGGAGAGCGCCGATGCCGATTGAGCCGGTGAGCGAGCGGAACCGCGACGCCGCCGGCGATCTCCTGACACGGTTCTTCCGCGAAGAGGGATTCACGACGCCGCGGGCTGCGATCGAGCGAAACCTGACGCTGATGCTGCCCGATCCATCATGCTGGGCCGCGCTCGCGGTCGAGGGCGGCGCGGCGCGTGGCATCGTCACGGTGACGACGATGCTTTATGTCGAATGGGGGCGCCTCGGCGAGATCGGCGACCTCTACGTCCTCCCGCAATTCCGCGGCAAGGGCGTGGCGCGGGAGCTGGTCGAAGCGGGAATCCGATGGTGCGCCGGCAAATCGTGCTCGGCGGTCTCCGTCACCCTGACGCCGGAGGGCGAGGAGCGGCATCGTCTCTCGGAATTCTACGCGGGACTCGATTTTCGCTCGACCGGCCGGACGATCATGTCGCGGGCGCTCGGCAGCGGCAGCGACGGATAGCAGATGCACGCTCATCGCATTCTCCTGGTCGATGACGATCAGGAGCTCGCCGCGAACCTGGCGGAGCAGCTCGAGAGAACCGGCGATTTCGCGCCGGTCATCGCCCATAACGCGACCGACGCACTCGCGAAAACCGCCAAAGAGCGCTTCGAGGCGATCCTGCTCGACCTCAATTTGCCCGACCTCGACGGCCGCGATCTGTGCCGGCTGCTGCGGCGCAACGGCATCCGCGTTCCGATCCTCATGCTGACCGCGGCGGCAAGCGATGCCGACGCGATCCTCAGCCTCAATTCGGGCGCCGATGATTATGTGAGCAAGCCGTTCAGCTTCCCGGTCCTCGCGGCACGCTTGCGCGCGCAGCTCCGCAAGCTCGCCTCGAGCGACTCCGCTTCCTTCGCAGTCGGCACCCTCACCTTCCGCGCGGGTGCCCGTCAGCTCGTCGCGCGCGACGGGCGGCGGGTCGGCTTGACGCGCATGGAGACCGAGATCCTGAAGCAGCTGTGCCGTTCGCGCGGCCAGGTGGTCGCGCGCGAGGATCTCTTGCGCGCGATCTGGGGCGAGGAGGGCCTGGCAAAGCAGCACAGCCTCGAAACCCATGTCTATCGCTTGCGCCAGAAGATCGAAACGGAGTCCGAGGCGCAGCGAATCCTCGTCACCGAGGGAAAGGGCTACCGGCTGCTGTGAGAGGTGGTCACTTCGTCCATCCCTCCCCCCCGCGCCGCCAGGTCCCTCTCCCCTCGGGGAGAGGAGATGCGCAAGCTCAGCGCGCGTATTGCGCGCGCCGGTCTCATTCCGGAACGCCGAGGCGTCCCTTCTTGGCGATCGCGGCCTTCACCATGGGATCGTTGCGCATCCACGCCTTCGCCTCCTCGCTGTCGACCGCGACATTGTTCGCCTTCGCCCAATCGACCAGCGACTGGTTGGCGATGCGCCAGGGCGCCGCATCGGTGACCTTGTAGCGTTGCACCATGAGGAGCGTCGTGCCGAAATTGGTCGTCGTCAGCCCGTCGATCGTGATGGTTCGACCGCACAGCGGCAGGAGGTCGCGCACGCTGCCCATGAAATCGGCCGCGTTCTTCGCCGCCAGCAACAGCTTTCCGTCCGCCGTCTTGATGCCGAGGAGCCTCTTCCCGTCGCCGCAGCGCGGCGCGCAGTTCTGCGTCACCTCGCAAGCGATCTCGACGACCTTCCCTCGGATGGTGACGAGCTGCTCGTTGGGCAGGCCGTAGCTGTCGGCGGCGCGGGTGGCGGTCGCCGCCGTCACGAGCAGGCACAATGTGGCGATCGCCGCGATCATCATGGCGCGCATCGTCATTCTCCGAACGGGACGATGCCGTATTGCTTGTGGTTCAGATCGACGATGCCGCCATTCTCCAGAACCTTGCTGACGACGAGATAGTTGACGCCGTCGCGCTCGTAGAGATCGGCATCGGCAGTGATCTTGTCGGTCTGGATGTCGACGATCGCCGGGTTGCCGACGAGGTCGGCGGTCTCCTCGACCTTGAGGAGGACATAGGTCTTGCCGTCATCGCCTTGGATGCCGACCGGAATGCCGCCGACCGCGCACCAGATCGCGCATTGGTGATGCGCCGTGCCGACGCCGACCCCCATGATCTGGCTGACTTGGCACCAGGAATCGATGATCTCGCCGGTCACCTTGATCCGCTGCGGCGCTGCCGCCGCGGGTCCGGCCATGCCGAGAGCCAGCATCGCACCCGCCAGGACGATCCTGATCGCCCTTTTCCGTGCTCGCATCATCGTGCGGCTCCCTCCTATGCGGCGCCGAGGCGCGCGAGCTGATCGCCGGCCCAGCTTTCGTTCGGTCGACATTTGAGGCGCTCTTCGAGAAGCGCCCTCCCCTCGTCGACGCGACGCGCCGCGACCGTCGAGGCGATGAGCGTCCGCTCGAAGATGTCGCGCTGCGCAAGGCTGCCGCCGATGTGGCGGAGATTGTCGCGCAAGGGACCCGCAAGGGCGACCGCGCGGTGCGCATCGCCCGAGGCGAAGCAAAAGAGCGCCTTTGCCATCGGCAACCCGACGTGCGCGAGCACGCGGGCCTGGGTTCCGGTCTCCTCGCCCGCCCTGCGCCGCATCGCCGCCAGCATGTCGCTCGCCGCGGTGCGGCGACCCGAGCCGAGGAGGCACATCATGTAGTGAAGCTGCGCGAAGACGAGGGAGCCATCGCCGATGCGCCGCTCGGCGATGTCGGCGAGCTCCTCCCAACGGCGGCCGACCGCAACACCCTCGATCTCGAGACGCCAGAGGAGCGATGCCGCATTCGCGATGTCGCGGAAATCGTCGGTCTTCTGCGCCCGGATCTTGCGGTCGTAGAGATCGAGCGCCGCGTCGCTGTCGTGGCGCGCCAGATGGAACAAGGCGGCATGCCAGGCAAGATGCATGGCGAAATTGTTGAGCCCCGAAAGGCGGCGCTCGTGTCCCGCGAGCCACGCCAGCCCGTCGGCCGGCCGGCATTTCGCTTCGAAGACATGCGCCACGGCGTGGCACCCCCAGGCGTCGAGCGGCGCGATCTCGAGCGCTTCCCGCCCCGCCCGCTCGGCCTCGGCGAGCGCGTCCGTCTCTTCGAGCGCGAAGGCGTGGCAGCCGAGGATGAAGCCGCGATCCGGCACGTCCGCCCGCCAGTGCGGCAGCACCTTCTCGGCGGCAAGACGCATGCCGACGGCATCGCCCAACATGAAGCGGAGCTGATGGGCGAGCTTGAAGCTGAGCGCGTCGAGCGGCTCCGCCACGAGGGCCTGCTCGAGCGTCGCGGCCGAGGCTTCCATGTCGCCGTCGAGCCAATGGGCGAGCGCGCGACAGAGGCGTTCCTCGCGCGCGGTTCCGCCGCGCAGGGCGAGCGAGGCGCGCATTTTGGCAGCGTGGCGCCGCGCTGCATCGACCAGCTCGCCGCGGCCGAGCAGCATCTTTGCAAAGCCGTAGAGGCAATGCCCAAGCGCAAGTCCAGGATCGGCCGAGAGCGCGCGATCGAGATGGACGCAGGCATCGGCGCGGTGGCCGAGAAAACTGCCGATCGCTTCGTCGAGATGAGATACGGCCGCCGCGCTCTCCGTCGTGACCGCGACGCCTCGCCGGTCGTTGTGCATGGAGCCTCCCTCAGGGTCGGCTGCCGGCGAAGCAGGATCGAGAATTGATCGAAGCGGCACCGCCGACAGCGGACCTTGATGGAGTATCCGGATAAGCGACGGCGAAGTGAAATCACTCTCGCTCACAAAATCTTTTGTTTTCCGCCGGTTCCTCTTCACGGGTTCTTGTTCGGCTTGTGACCGCGCCGTCATCGGTTGGCGGTTTAAGATCGCGGGCGGACGATCGGGAGATCGGAGATGGACGCGTTGCGCAAATTCCTGCTTCTCGCCATCGCCACGGCGGCGATATGGACGGCAGCGCCGAGCCGCGCCGCCGAGCCGGTCGCGTTCGCCGCGAGCGACGGCGTGCAGATCTTCGCCGACTATTATTCGGCCGGCGACAAGGCGAAGCCGCTGATCCTGCTGTTCCACCAGGCCGGATCGAACCGCGCCGAATACGCGCCGATCGCGCCGCGGCTGGCGGCGCTCGGCTTCAATGCGCTCGCGATCGACCAGCGTTCGGGCGGCGATCTCTGGGGCCGCGGCAACGAGACCGTCCGCCGTCTCGGCAAGAGCACGAGCTTCGCCGCGACGCTTCCTGATCTCGAAGCCGCACTCGCCTGGGCGAAAATCTCCGGCCACACCGGCCCGGTCCTCGTCTGGGGCAGCAGCTACTCGGCGGCCCTCGTCTTCCTGCTGGCGGCGAAGCATCCGCACGAGATCGGCGCCGTCCTCGCCTTCTCGCCGGGCGAATACCTGAACGGGTCGAGCGTCGGACGCGCCGCGGCGCAGCTCACGATGCCCATTTTCGTGACCTCGGCGAAGGATTCGGGCGAGATCGCCGCCGCCAAGACGATCATCGACGCGGCGCATTCGGCCGAGCGCGTCCAATTCATCCCGCGCATCGCCGGAGTGCACGGGTCCTCGACCTTGCGGAGCGACCGGAACCCCTCGGGGGAAAAAGAGAACTGGGCGGCGGTCGAGCAATTCCTCGCCGCGCGGAAGTTCTAAGGAGCGCCGATCCTTGGCTTCATACGCTCGTCGCGTTGCGTTGACGGGCCGCGAAGCGGCGAGAAGGATGAACCACGAAGACACGAAGAACACGAAGGCGCAAGTGCATGCGGGGTCCCTTCGTGTCCTTCGTGACTTCGTGGTTAAAAATTCTTCGGCTTCGCCAGCCGAGCGCCGCCATGATCGCGTCGTAAAACCGCCCGGCCCGAATCAGATCCGAGACGGTGATCGACACAGTGATCGATCATGCTTGCCATGTCGTCGTCTCCAAGTCCGCCGCGCGCCGGGAGATCACGCCGGCATGTTGCGCTTGGCGAAGTCGTACCATTCCCGCTGCGCGCGCCGCGCGTGCTTCGGCATGAACTCGATCGCCTGGCAAACCTCGGCGAAAAGCTGCTTTGCCGCGGCAAGGTCGCCGGTCTCCTTGAGAAGGAGCGCGTAGCGGCTCTTCGCCTCCTGTCCCGGATAGTATTCGGCAAGCGCGGCGTACTCGTAGAGGGCGGCGTCGGTCTTGTGCTGCAGCTCGAGGCTTCGCGCGTAGAGAAGATGCCCTTCGGCCGAGCGGTAGTCTGGATTGGCGGCGCGCAAGCGCTCGAGCACGGCGGCGGTCTGCGCATAGTCGCCCCTGGCGAAATGCGCGCGCGCCAGGCCCAGCATCAGACCTGCATCGGTCGCGTGAAGCCCCGTGAGGAGCTCTTCATAGAGCGCGGCTGCCTCATCGTCGCGCCCGGTGAGGAGACACTGCTCGGCGAGATTCGATTTCGTCGCCGTGGTGCTGGCGATCTGCACCTCGCGCAGCGCAGCGCGGTAGCCCTTCTCGGGATCGATGATCCGCGAGACGCCCGACGCCGCCTTCCGTGCGGTCCGGCTGCCGGCGAGCTCGGGCAGGATCTCGAGGGCGAAATACGCCACCATGCCGAGCATCGGCACGAAGAGGACGAGATAAATCCAGAAGAAGGGTCGCCCCGTCCGCCCGGCATGGATGGCGCAGCCCAATTGGGCGAGGAGCATCAACAATCCGATCGCGGGCATTCCGGACGCTCCGAGTTGGGGATCGATATCACCGTGGGGGCGAAAACTAACCCGAAAATTCTAATTTTCGGCAAATTTCTGCGCAACGATGCCGGCATCGCCCCGAGCCCTGCGCCTTGACGGCTTCGGCCGCATCGCCCCTTAATCGGCCGAATGTCAGGGGGGCCGCCGTGACCCAATACAATGCTCCGATCGCCGATATGCGCTTCGTCCTCGACGAGATCGTAGGGCTGCCCGAAATCGCGCTTCTGCCGGGCTGCGAGCAGGCGAGCCCCGACCTCGTCGACGCGGTGCTGGAGGAGGCGGGGAAGCTGGCGCGCGACGTGCTGGCGCCACTCAACGCCAGCGGCGACCGCGAGCAGGCGACGATCGAGAACGGCGTCGTGCGGACGCCCGCCGGCTTCCGCGAGGCCTATCGGACTTATGTCGAGGGCGGCTGGAACGCCCTTCCCTTTGCCGTCGAGCATGGCGGCCAGGGCTTGCCGATCGCGCTCGCGACCTCGGTCCTCGAGATGTGGAACGCCGCCAATATGGGCTTCGCGCTCTGCCCGCTTCTGACGGTGGGCGCGGTCGAGCTTCTGGCGGCGCATGGCTCGGAGGAGCAGAAGCGGCTTTATCTCGAAAAGCTCGTCTCCGGCGAGTGGACCGGGACGATGAACCTGACCGAGCCGCAAGCGGGCTCGGATGTCGGCGCCTTGAAGACCAGAGCCATCGCCGAGGGCGAGCACTATCGCATCACCGGGCAGAAGATCTTCATCACCTATGGCGACCACGATCTGACGCCGAACATCGTCCATATGGTGCTGGCGCGCACCCCCAACGCGCCCGCCGGCACCAAGGGCATCTCGCTCTTCATCGTGCCGAAATTCCTCCCGAGGCCCGATGGCAGCCCGGGCGAGCGCAACGACGTCCGGCCGGTGAGCCTCGAGCACAAGCTCGGCATCCATGCGAGCCCGACCTGCGTCTTGGCATTCGGCGACGATCAGGGCGCCATCGGCTATCGCATCGGCGAGGAAAATCGCGGCATCGAATACATGTTCACGATGATGAACAACGCCCGCCTCAATGTCGGGCTGCAAGGCGTCGCCATCGCCGAGCGCGCCTATCAGCAGGCGTCGTCCTTCGCGCGCCAACGCGTCCAGGGTAAGCCGATCGGCGCCACGGGCAAGGCAGCGCTGCCGATCCTCCACCACCCCGACATCCGCCGCATGCTCCTGCAGATGAAGGCGCAGACCGAGGCGATGCGCGCCTTGGCCTATTTCACGGCGGGCGCGATCGACCGGGCGCGGCATCATCCCGACGCGGCGATCGGCGCCGAGCAGCAGCGCCTCGCCGATCTCCTCATCCCGGTCGTCAAGGCGTGGTCGACCGATCTCGGCGTCGAGATCGCCTCGATCGGCGTCCAGATCCATGGCGGCATGGGCTTCATCGAGGAGACGGGCGCGGCGCAGCATCTGCGCGATGCGCGCATCGCGCCGATCTATGAGGGGACGAATGGCATCCAGGCGAACGATCTCATGGCGCGCAAGGTGATGCGCGATAGCGGCACGGCGGCGAAGCACTTCATCGCGACGATGCGGAGCACCGTAACCGCCCTGACGGGCGACGATTTCGCGGCGAGCGGCGAGCGCCTCGCTCCCGCGCTCGACGCGCTGGAGGTCGCGACGGGCTGGATCGTCGGCGCTTGGAACGCCG